>NZ_BAAGXJ010000018.1:0-1297 GCF_054779895.1 Microbacterium lacusdiani
ATGTGGCGCGGCTGCGGCATGCCCGCCTCCTACTGCGAAGCCCACCACATCGACGAATGGGCCGCCCACGAGGGCCGCACCGACATCGACAGGGGCATCTTGCTCTGCAGGTTCCATCACATGAACCTGCACCACCACGGACACCGGATCACGCGTGATCGGGGCGGGCCGTTCGTCCTGCACCCGCCCGGCGAGGAGCCGGTTCCCCTCCATTCCAGATCACCGCTGCGGTGGATGTGGGACCCACCGCGCGCCCGGGCGAGGCGGGCATCCCTGCCCGTCGGCGGCCCCGCCGACCGCGCGCGCGTGCGCGATACGGTGGCCTCGTGACCACGCCCGACGCCACCCCGCGCGCGATGTCGTTCGACGCGCGGGCCCTCACGGAGCCCGTCGAAAGGGGGGGGGTGGCCCGCTTCGATCGCGAGCTCAAGGCCCGGTTCGGGTCGGCCCGGCTCACGGACGTCGCGACCGTCATCCTGATCGTCTTCGCCCTGGTCTTCGTCGGCGGCGCCGGGCTCACGGGCCTGGCGGGCGCGATCGCGAGCTCGGTCGTGGAGGGCGGCGCTTTCGCGTGGCCCGCCCTGATCCTGCCGATGCTGTTCATGCTCACCGCGGCCGCGCTGATCGTGCTCGCGCTGGTCAACGGGCACAAGGGCAAGGAGACGCGATACCGCCTCGCGCGCTTCGCGCGCGCGAACGCGATGAGCTTCATCCCGGTCCTCGCCGATCCGAAGCTGCCCGGCCTGCTGTTCCATCAGGGGCACAGCCGCATGGCGCTCAACCTGCTGCGCGGAGAGCAGCCGCGGTTCGTCGAGTTCGGGAACTACCGCTACACGACCGGATCCGGCAAGAACAAGAGCACCCACACGTGGGGGTACGTCGCGATCCACCTCGACGCGCCGCTGCCGCACATCGTGCTCGACGCCCTCAGCAACAACGCGCTGGGCCTGTCCAACCTCCCGGCGACGTTCGACAAGGAGCAGCGCCTGAGCCTGGAGGGCGACTTCGACCGGCACTTCGCGCTGTACTGCCCCGAGGGGTACGAGCGCGACGCGCTCTACCTCTTCACGCCCGACATCATGGCGCGCTTCCTCGACAACGCCGCGCAGCTCGACGTCGAGATCGTCGACGACTGGATGTTCCTCTACACGCGCCGACCCGTGAGCACCACGGATCCCGGCACCTGGGCCTGGCTGTTCTCGGTCGTCTCGGCGCTGATAGACAAGCGGCTCTTCGGACATCCGGTGGGGGGGTCATGGGGTGAGTCCGCCGGCGGTGAGGAGCATGCGGAGGCGGT
>NZ_BAAGXJ010000019.1:0-1495 GCF_054779895.1 Microbacterium lacusdiani
ACTGAGGCGATCAATGGACGTCTCGAGCACCTGCGCGGCTCCGCACTCGGCTTCCGCAGCCTCACCAACTACATCACCAGATCCCTGCTCGAGACCGGCGGGTTCAGACCAGCGCTACACGCTCAAATGCGATGAGCCAGTTTTCGTGCGCACTTCGTGCAGTAGCCATTCCCCGTCATCAGATGTTGACGGTGGCACGACTCGCAGACCCATGCACGACCATCGCTTAGGCGAATCGAGACCTTCGATGGGTCAATGAGGTACTTGACGACCGCCGTGCCTGCACGGTCCATCGCGTCTTGGCGCATCGATTCAGGGTCGCCATGCGTGTCCTCGGCGACCTTCTTCCAGAACTCTCTCAAGCGAGTCGTCGGGATATCGCGCACAGCGCGAATCCTGGCGAATCGGCGCTGGTCCGCCAAGATTCTCAGCGCTGCTCGCGCCTGCGCAGTCCGGTTGTCGCCAGGTTCGTCGGGGGGCGCGGTGTCGTCAGCCAGAGTCAGCCAGCCGAGCCCGGTCGTCTCGAAGTCACGTCCGCCGCCTGCATATAGCCCCTCGAGAATCTCGCTCTCCAATGAGGCATTGATTCTCTGCAACAGCGACTGCTCATCGATGGAGAGGTTGCCTTGCGGTTGCACAGGGCTCACGTCCCAGTTGAAGAGAGAAGCCCACCCCTTGTCGTCCGTGCCGCGCAGGCTGGCGTGGGGGCCGCCGGGATTCATGCCGAGCTCCAGGAGGTCGAGCGCAACGAGATTGGCGAGTTCGCTGAGCGTAATACCCCTTGACAACCCGGCGATGAGCACCGGCTCCACCGTCGTGTCTACATCGGGCGCCTTCTCCCAGATGTCTCGTAGTGCATTGAACGACGGGGCGTCGCGGGCGCGGAGTCTGGCGATTGCTTGCCAGCTCTCGTCTGTCCTGACGCCGTCCGCCACATGCTCGCGCGCGAGCCGCACGTCGGCGGCAGGGTCGCCGGCGCCCTGCAAGCGCAGGTACATCAGCTGACGAAGGAGGTCTTGGTAGTGGCGCAGACCAAGTCCCGCCGAGAGCTTCGCCGCATCCTGTCGACTGTCGGTGAATACGATGAGCTTCCGCTCGTGCTCGCTCAAGTCATTGGCGAGCTCGGTAGTCAGGACCTGATTGATCTTCTCGAAACCGGTGCGCATAGCCCGGATGGGGGACCGTTGCGTTCTGGGGTCTGTCGCCGGGAGCTTCTGACTTCCAGCGTAGTCCTGTGCCCAGTCATCACCACAGGCGGGGCAGGACGTGGGGAACGGACTCACAGTCGCCATGTCGCGCCTGAGTTCGCCAGTACTGTCCCGGGCAACACGGGCGTGAAAGCTCCAACCAGTGTGCCCCTTCGCGATGTTCTTGAGCTCCCCGGAGCCGGGATTTAGCTGGCTTGCCCGGAACGCGTACTTAACGGGCTCTTCGGACATCCGGTGGGGGGGTCATGGGGTGAGTCCGCCGGCGGTGAGGAGCATGCGGAGGCGGT
>NZ_BAAGXJ010000020.1:0-53641 GCF_054779895.1 Microbacterium lacusdiani
GCGCGGCCGGTGCGGGCGGCGCGGCCGGTGCGGGCGGCGCGGCCGGTGCGGGCGGCGCGGCCGGTGCGGGCGGCGCGGCCGGTGCGGGCGGCGCGGCCGGTGCGGCGGTCGGGATGTCGGCGGGGGCGGGCGGCGGCGCGGGCTCGGCCGCGTCCCGGAGGCGGTAGCCGCCGAGCACGGGCTTCCCCTCCTCGCCCACGACCGGTGCGACCGGGGCGGCGGGGAGATCCGTGAGGCCGACCTGCGGCCGCGCACCCCCGTCGTACGGCTTCGCGGCGCCGATCACGCCCGCGCTGAGGCGGCCCCCCGGCCGGTAGCCCGCCTGGGCCACCGGGTCGGCCGACGTCGCGAGCGAGGGCAGCGGCGCCCGCTCGGCGATCGGCTCGGCGCGCACCATCTTGCGCGCGACGCGCATCCGCTTCTCGTCATACGGGTTCAGGCCCTTGCGGACGTCGACGAGCCACAGCCGGCCCGCCTTGTCGTGCCAGGCGCGGCCGCGGCGGTCCGGGTCGAGCACGGGCGAGATCAGGAACAGCGGCAGGCCGAGCGGCAGGATCGCGACCGCCGACAGCACGAGGTCGCGCAGCAGCACGCGCCCCACGCCCGGGCGCTCGAGCGTCAGGACGTTCACGGACCGGATGCCGGCCGCCGCCTTGCCGATCGTGAGCCCCCGGCGACCGTGCAGCGCGAGCTGCACCACGAGCAGGATGAGCGACAGCAGCACGCTCGCGCCGGCCATGACGACCGCGAGCACGAACTGCGGGTGGTTCACGAATCCGTACAGCGAGATCGACCCGGAGGCCAGCTTGAGCAGCAGCGGGAGCGCGCCCAGCAGGAACGGCAGCTGCAGCGCGAGCCACACGACGGCGTCGACGAGGGCCGCGGCCGCGCGACGGCCGTACGGCGCGCGCACGAGCCCGAGGGCCGCGGCATAGGCCGGATCGGGCCGGCCCTGCGCGTCGACGCCCTCGATCGGGCGGGTCTCGTCGTCGATTTCCCAGATCACGCCGTCGGACCCCTCCTCCCGTTCCGCACACGGCCCGCGGACAGGCTCCACAGTACCCACCGCGTGCCGGCGCGACCGCGCCGCGGGGCCCGCGCGGGGACCTCTCCCCTGGCCGCGCCCGGCCGCGTCAGCGCGCGCGGGCCGCGGCCCTGCGCCGCGCGCCTCGGCGGAGCACGCCGTGGCGCGGCGCGAACAGGTAGACGAGCGCGAACACGACGCCCTGCACCACGACCACGAGGCCTCCGGGCGACGCGTCGAGCCAGTAGCTCAGGTAGATGCCGACGACCGAGGACGCCACCGCGAGCGCGGGCGCGATCACGAGCATCCGCCCGAACCGGTCGGTGAGCAGGTGCGCCGTCGCGCCCGGGATGATGAGCATCGCCACGACGAGCACGACGCCGACCACCTGCAGGGCCACGACCGACGTGAGCGCGAGCACGCCCAGCAGCATGGCGCCCAGCAGGCGGGGCGACAGCCCGATCGCGAACGCGTGCGTCGGGTCGAACGCGAACAGCGTGAGGTCGCGCCGCTTGACCAGCAGCACCGCGAGCGCCACGGCCGCGAGCACCGCGACCTGGATGAGCTCGGCGGCGGAGACGCCCAGGATGTTGCCGAAGATGATGTGGTTCAGGTCGGTGTTGCTCGGCGTGACCGAGATCAGCACGAGACCGAGCGCGAACAGCGTCGTGAACACGATGCCGATCGCGGCGTCCTCCTTGACGCGGCTGGTGCCGCGCACGACGCCGATCAGCGCGACGGAGAGCAGCCCGAACACGAGCGCGCCCAGCGCGAACGGGGCGCCGACGACGTAGGCGAGCACGACCCCGGGCAGCACGGAGTGCGAGACGGCGTCGCCCATGAGCGACCAGCCGACCAGCACCAGCCAGCACGACAGCAGCGCGCACACGATCGCCGCGACCACGGTGGTGGCGAGCGCGCGCAGCATGAAGTCGTACTGCAACGGGTCCAGGATGAGGTCGAGCGGGCTCATGCGGCGTCCTCCCCGCCGCGCGGCTCGAGCCCGAACACGCGCGCCAGCGCCTCGGGCCGAAGCGCCTCTGCCACCGGCCCGTGGAACAGCACGCGGTGCAGCAGCAGCACGGCCTCGTCGGCCAGATCGGGCAGCGCGTGCAGGTCGTGCGTCGACACCAGCACCGTGCGGCCGTCGGCGGCCAGGTCGCGCAGCAGCCGCACGATCGTGCCCTCGGAGCGCTTGTCGACGCCCGCGAAGGGCTCGTCCAGCAGCAGGATGTCCGCCTCCTGCGCGATGCCGCGCGCCACGAACGCGCGCTTGCGCTGCCCGCCGGACAGCTGCCCGATCTGGCGGTCGGCGAGGGCCGAGAGCTCGACGCGCTCGAGTGCCTCGGCGACCGCCGCCCGGTCGGCCGGGCGCGGGCGGCGGGTGATGCCCGTGCGGCCGTACCGGCCCATCATGACGACGTCGCGCACGGACACGGGGAAGGACCAGTCGACGTCCTCGCTCTGCGGCACGTAGCCGATCCGGCCGCGACGGCGCGCCGACGCCGGGTCCGCGCCGTCGAGCAGCACGGAGCCGCGCTCCGGCCTCAGCTGCCCCGTGATGGTCTTGAACAGCGTGGACTTGCCGGATCCGTTCATCCCGACGAGTCCCGTGACGCGGCCGGCGGGCACGCTCAGCGAGACGTCGTCGAGCGCGAGGACGTCGCCGTAGCGGACGGTGACGTCGCGCACCTCGATCGCGGCGCTCATGATCCGCCGCCCGTCAGCGCCCCGACGATCGTGTCGGCGTCGTGGCGGATCAGGTCGAGGTAGGTCGGGACGGGCCCGTCCGGCTCGGACAGGGAGTCGACGTAGAGCACGCCGCCGAACTCGGCCCCGGTCGCCTCGACCACCTGGCGCATCGGCCGATCGGAGACCGTCGACTCGCAGAACACGGCCGCCACGCCGTTGCCCTCCACGAACTCGATCGCCGCCGCGATCTGCTGCGGCGTCGCCTGCTGCTCGGCGTTGACCGGCCAGATGTACGCCTCCGCGAGGCCGGCGTCGCGGGCCAGGTACGAGAACGCCCCCTCGCACGTCACGAGCGCCCGCTCCCCCTCCGGCAGCTCGGCGAGCGCCGCGACCAGCTCGTCGTGCACCTCCTGCAGCTGCGCCGAGTACGCCTCGCCGTTGGCCTCGTAGTCGGCGGCGTGCGCGGGGTCGAGCTCCGAGAAGGCGTCGACCATGTTCGCGACGTACGTCTGCACGTTGAGGGGGCTCATCCACGCGTGCGGGTTCGGGGTCCCGGCGTACGCGTCGCCCGCGATGTCGATCGGCTCGACGCCCTCCGACACGACCACGTGCGGGACGTCGATGGACTCCACGAACTGCGCGAACCACGCCTCGAGGTTGAGCCCGTTGTCCAGGATGAGGTCGGCCTCGGCGGCGCGCCGGATGTCGCCCGGCGTCGGCTCGTAGCCGTGGATCTCGGCGCCCGCCTTGGTGATCGACTGCACGGTCAGGTGGTCGCCCGCGACGTTCTGCGCGATGTCGGCCAGAACCGTGAAGGTCGTCAGCACGGTGGGGCGCTCGTCGGCCGGATCCGCAGAGGAGCCGCACGCGCTCAGCACCGGCGCGAGGACGAGGATCAGCGCGAGCGAGCGGACGACGGCGTGACGATTTTTAGGCACACCGAAACTTTAGGATTTCGGGTCGCCGAAAACAACCTCCGATCGAGGCGCGGCGCCTCCGGAAGGAGGTGGGCGCGACTGAGCGCGCGGGGCGGTCGGGGTCCGACCGGGGTCAGCGCTCGGGCTGGTCGCCCTCTGCGTCGTCCTGGTCCTTGGGCAGCAGGACGGGCCGGTCGACGGTCTCGCCGTGCTGCGCGGGGTCGACCACGAGCAGCAGCATCGCCAGGCCCAGGGCGACGACGATGAACGAGACGCCGGCGGCGATCGCCGCGACGGACCAGGCGTGCGCGACAGCCTCGCCCGGCAGCGCCTGGAAAGCGCCCAGGGTGGTCGCCGTGACCAGCCCCGCGAACAGGGCGGCGCCGAACGCGATCCCCAGCAGCTGGGCGGGGCGCATCAGGTCGCGGCGGGTGGGCTTGTCGGTCACGGTCGATCCTCCTGGGGCACGGCGGCCGCGGTCTCAAGGTCCTCGCTCGCGGGCTCGGACGGGGCCGGCGAGAGCCCGGCGATGCCCAGGAAGACCGCGACGATGGCGGCGTAGCCGCCGAACAGGCCGACCGCGATGGTCGTGCCCGTGAGCGTGAAGGCGCCCGCCTCCTCGATCGAGTAGGTCAGCGCGTACTCGGGCCGGACGAAGATCAGGATCGCGCCGAGCAGGATCGTGAGCCCGCCGACGACGACGGCGTCGCGGGACTCCGATCGGCCCAGCCGGGCGCGCTGCGTGATCCCGATCGCGAGCTCGACGATGCCGGCCAGCAGGGCCCACGCGATCAGGACGACGAAGAGCAGCGTCTCGGAGCGCAGGGCGACCGCGCTCGCGGCCATGCCGGCGGCGAGGTGGACGGCGCCCAGCAGCACGGGCGCGCCGCGGTGCCCGGCGGGAGCGACCAGCCAAGCGGCCAGTGCGAAGACCATGGCGGTCGCGATGCCGAAGCCGCCGAACACGGCCAGCCCCACCTCGTGCGAGTGGTCCGGCGAGAACGTGATCATGAGCGCCGCCACGGCCGCGAACAGCGCGCGCAGCAGCTGCACGTGACGCGGGGTCATTCGCAGGGGCGCGGCGGAGGGCATGACGGATCCAGGATCTCTTCGAGCGGGACCCACCCAGTCTAGTTGCGGGATCCTGACGAGAACGTGCGCGGACGGCTCATCCGGCCGACTGCCGTGCGAGCGCAGCGAGCGTGCCGCGGATGCGGCCAACCGCAGCGCGAAGCGCTGCCGAACGGAGCGAAGCGACGTTCCTCGCGAGTGTCCGGCGCGGAGCGTCGGCGCGAGCGTGCGAGACGCTCCTAGAAGGAGAGGGCGGCGTCCAGGTCCGCGAGCAGGTCGTCGACGTGCTCGATGCCGACCGAGAGGCGCACGACGTCGTCGGGGACGGCGAGCTCGGTGCCCCGCACGGACGCGTGCGTCATCTCGTCGGGGTAGTTGAGGAGCGACTCCACGCCGCCGAGCGACTCGGCGAGCGTGAACAGGCGCGTCGACTCCGCGAAGCGGCGCGCGGCCGCGCCGTCGCCGAGCGCGAGCGACACGATGCCGCCGAAGCCGGACATCTGCGCGGCGGCGATGTCGTGGCCGGGGTGCGACGCGAGGCCGGGGTAGTACACGCGGGCCACCTTCCCGTGCCCGTCGAGGTACTCGGCGATCGCCTGCGCGTTGGCGGTGTGGCGCTCCATCCGGATCGCGAGCGTCTTGATGCCGCGGGTCGTCAGCCACGCGTCGAGCGGACCCGAGACCCCGCCGACGGCGAACTGCAGGAACTTGGCCTTCTCGGCGAGCTCCTCGTCGGCGAACACCAGCGCGCCGCCCACGACGTCCGAGTGGCCGCCGAGGTACTTGGTGGTCGAGTGCACCACGACGTCGGCGCCGAGCGCGAGCGGCTGCTGCAGCGCGGGCGACGCGAACGTGTTGTCGACCACGACCAGGGCGCCCGCGGCGCGGGACTTCTCCGCCAGGGCGCGGATGTCGGTGATGCGCAGCAGCGGGTTGCTGGGCGTCTCGACCCACACGACCTGGGGCGCGCGCTCGGCGAACGCCGCGTCGACCGCGGCCGGATCGCTGAGGTCGACCACGCGCAGCTTGACGCCCCACGGGCCGAGCACGCGCGCGAGCAGGCGGTAGGTGCCGCCGTAGACGTCGTTGCCGAGCAGCACCTCGTCGCCGGGCTGCAGCACGGCGCGCAGCAGGGCGTCCTCGGCCGCGAGGCCCGACGCGAACGACAGCGCGCGGGCGCCGCCCTCGAGCGCGGCCAGCTGGGTCTCGAGCGCGGTGCGCGTCGGGTTGCCCGAGCGGCCGTACTCGTAGCCGCCCCGCAGGCCGCCGATGCCGTCCTGGACGTACGTGGTCGAGAAGTGCACCGGCGGGATGACCGCGCCCGTGGGGCCGTCCGGCTCCTGTCCGGCGTGGACGGCGGCGGTCTCGAAGCGGGCGTCCTGCGAGGCGGTCATGCGGCGCTCCCGGGGGTCTCGTGGCGGTTGGTCTTGGTGGCCTCGGCGAGCTGGGCCGTCAGGTCGGCGGGCACGAGCGACTCTGGCGTCTCGACCTCGAAGCCGCGCTCGGTCATCCAGCGGTCGTTGAACACCTTGCCGAGGTACCCGCGGCCGTGGTCGGGGAGCAGCACGACGACGATCGCGTCGGCGGGCAGGTCGCGCGCGGCGCGCAGCGCGCCGGCCACGGCCATGCCGCTCGATCCGCCGACGAGCAGGCCCTCCTCGCGGGCGAGGCGGCGGGTCATCGCGAACGAGTCGGCGTCCGACACCGCGACGATCTCGTCGACCACGCTCGGGTCGTACGCGCCGGGCCAGAAGTCCTCGCCGACGCCCTCCACGAAGTAGCCGTGCACGTCGTCGTGGCTCGCTGCCGAGTAGATCGAGCCGACCGGGTCGATGCCGACGATGCGCACCGCGCCGCCCGACACCTCCTTGAGGTAGCGGCCCGTGCCCGTGATGGTGCCGCCCGTGCCGACGCCCGCCACGAAGTGCGTGACCGTGCCGTCGGTGTCGTCCCACACCTCGGGGCCGGTCGTCTCGTAGTGGCTGCGGGGGCCGTTGAGGTTCTCGTACTGGTTGGGCTTGAACGCGCCGGGGATCTCGCGCGCGAGGCGGTCGGACACGCTGTAGTACGACAGCGGGTCGCTCGGCTCGACGTCGGTCGGCGTCACGACGACCTCGGCGCCGTAGGCGCGCAGCACGGCGCGCTTGTCCTCGGACACCTTGTCGGGCACCACGAAGACCATGCGGTAGCCGCGCTGCTGCGCGACCAGCGCGAGGCCGACGCCCGTGTTGCCGCTGGTCGGCTCGACGATGACGCCGCCGGGCTTCAGCTCGCCCGACGCCTCGGCCGCGTCGATGATGTTGGCGGCGATCCGGTCCTTCGAGGATCCGCCGGGGTTCAGGTACTCGACCTTCACCAGCACGGTGGCGGCGATGCCCTCCGTGACGTGGTTCAGGCGGACGAGCGGGGTGCGGCCGACCAGGTCGGCGACGGAATGTGCGTAACGCAAGGGCGTGTCCTCAGGATGGCCGCGACCGGCGGGGCGGGGACGCGGGAACGGTCGGTTGTCGGTGGGGTGCGCTGGGCGCGGGCTCTCAGCGACAACGACAGGTCTGCACGGACCCAGCGTACCGCGGGCCGGATGACGCCGGACCCGCGTGACATCCGCTCCCCCGTGGCGCTTCGGTGTCGAACGTTTCGTAATAAGTCGCCCGCCGGCGCCCGCCCGCGCGGGCCTCGGTAACGTCTCGGTCCATGAGCGAGAACCAGGCGGCCCTGGCGCGCGACGTCCGTGAGGCCTCGCGCCCCGCGGGCGCGATGCTGTCGGTCCCCGGCGCGCTCGACGCCGAGCAGTTCAAGGCGATCTGCCGCGGCCACCCGGGCGGGGTGTCCGTGATCACGGCGCAGGGTCCCGACGGGCCCGTGGCGTTCACCGCGACCTCGGTCGCCTCGGTGAGCGTGGATCCGCCCATCCTGATCTTCTCGGTGTCCTCGCTGTCGTCCGCGGCGCCGTCGATCCTCGCGGCGGACTCGGTGGTCGTCCACCTGCTCGACGCCGACGACGTCGACCTCGCGAAGCTCGCCGCGACGAGCGGCGTGGACCGCTTCGCCGACACGTCGGCGTGGACGCGCCTCCCCACCGGCGAGCCGGTGTTCCCCGGCGTGCGCGCGTGGACACGCGCCAAGGTCGTCAGCCACCTCGAGGCGGGCGGATCGACCGTCGTCGCGGTGCACGCGCTGCAGGGCCAGATCAACCGCGGCGCCGAGCACGAGGCCGGCCCGCTGGTCTACCACAACCGCACCTGGCACAAGCTCGGCGACCACTCGCGCCTCGACTGACGCCCCTTACTCGTGGGCGCGGGAGCTGCGGATCCCGCGCCCCACGAGTGTCCGGCTACAGCCGCGCGTAGAGCGACAGCGGGGACTCGATCGCAGACACCACGCGGCGGAGGAAGCCGGACGCATAGCCGCCGTCGCACACGCGGTGGTCGAACACGAGCGACAGCTGCGCGATGCGGCGGGGCGTCATGACGCCGTCCACGACCCACGGCTTCTCGATCACGCGGCCGATGCCGAGGATCGCGACCTCGGGGTGGTTGATGATCGCGGCCGAGCCGTCGACGCCGAGCGCGCCGTAGTTGTTCAGCGTGAACGTCGATCCGGTGAGGCGCTCGGGCGGCAGCTTGCCCGCGCGCGCGAGCTCGGTCGTCTCGCGCAGGGCGGCGTCGAGGTCGCGCACCGTCATCCGGTCGGCGCGCGGGAGCATGGGCACCATCAGCCCGCGTTCCGTGTCGGTCGCGACGCCGAGGTTGACGCCGTCGAAGGTCAGGATGTCCTCGCCGTCGAGGCGCCCGGCGAGCAGCGGGAACTCCTCGAGCGCCAGCAGCACGAAGCGGGCCAGCAGCGCCGTGAGCGACGGCGGACGCTCCCCCGGCGCCGCCATGGCGGGGCGGAGGCTCCACAGCTCGGTCGCGTCGACGTCCACCCATACGGTCGCCTCGGGGATCTCGGCCCGGCTGCGGCTGAACTTCGCGGCGGCCGACCGGCGCAGCATCGACATCCGCTCGCGGCTCGCGACCTGCAGGTCGCCCGCAGGCGCGGGTTCGGTCTGACGGGTCTGCGGTGCGGATGTCGGGGCGGCGGCCCCACCGGGCGCCGTCAGCCCCGCCGACCCGTCAGACGACGCGGCGTTGGCGGCGCGCAGCACGTCGGCGCGCGTCACGACCCCGTCGGCGCCGCTCGGGCGGATGGTGGTGACGTCGAGCCCGAGGTCGCGCGCGAGCCGGCGCACCAGCGGCGAGCGCACGGGCGGCTTGGCGGGCGCATCCGGTGCCGTGTGTCGGGTCGGCGGGGCGGATGTGCGCGTGTCGGCCGCAGGAGGCGACATCCGCACCGCCGGCCCGACGGACGGGACGCGGCGCGGGCGGCGACGCCGCGCGCCGGCGCGGTGCTCACTCGTGCCGTAGCCGATCAGGACGTTGCCGGATCCGGCCCGCTCCTCGGAGCGGTACGCCTCGAGCTCGGTGCGGTCGGGAGTGGGCTCGGGGCGTTGCGACTCGGTCGCTTCGCCCCCTCGCTCAACGAGCACGGCAGCCGCCGGGGCGTCGGCTGCGACCTCGAGCACGGGCTGCCCGACGGCGAGCATGGTGCCGGGCTCGCCGTGGAGCGCGACCACGGTGCCGGCGAACGGCGAGGGCAGCTCGACCACGCTCTTGGCGGTCTCGACCTCGGCGATCGCCTGGTCGACGCGCACGTCGTCGCCGACCTGCACGAGCCACTGCACGAGCTCGGCCTCGGTCAGCCCCTCGCCGAGATCCGGCAGACGGAACACCTGCGTGGTCGCGGTGGTCATCGGTCCTCCCAGTTCAGCGTGTCGATCGCGTCCAGCACGCGGTCGACGTCGGGCAGGTGAAAGTGCTCGAGCTTGGGCGCCGGGTAGGGGATGTCGAACCCGGTGACGCGGCGCACGGGCGCCTCGAGGTGCTCGAAGCAGTGCTCGCCGATGCGCGCGGCGAGCTCGGACGCGACGCTCGCGAAGCCCTGGGCCTCGGCGATCACGACCGCGCGGCCCGTCGAGCGGACGGCCGTGAACAGCGTCTCGTCGTCGCACGGCGTGAGCGTGCGCACGTCCACGACCTGCACGCTGCGCCCCTCGCTCTCCGCGACCTCGGCCGCGTCCAGCGCGACGCCCACCGAGCTGCCGTAGGCGATCAGCGTCACGTCGGCGCCGGGCCGCGCGACGCGCGCGTGCCCGATCGCCGCGGGCGCGGTCACGTCGACGGGCGCCTTGGACCAGTACAGCTTCTTCGGCTCCAGGAAGATCACGGGGTCGGGGTGCTCGATCGCGGCGCGGAGCAGGCTGTAGGCGTCCTGCGGCGTGGCCGGGCAGACGACCGTGAGGCCAGGGGTGTGCGCGTAGTACGCCTCGGACGAGTCGCAGTGATGCTCGACGCCGCCGATGCCGCCGCCGAACGGGATCCGGATGACCATCGGCAGCCGGATGGCGCCCCGCGTGCGGTTCGCCATCTTGGCCGCGTGGCTCACGATCTGCTCGAACGCGGGGTAGGCGAACGCGTCGAACTGCATCTCGACGACGGGGCGCAGACCGTTCATCGCCATGCCGATCGCGGTGCCCACGATGCCGGACTCGGCCAGCGGGGTGTCGAAGCAGCGGTGCTCGCCGAAGCGCGCCGCGAGGCCGTCCGTCACGCGGAAGACGCCGCCCAGCTTCCCGACGTCCTCCCCCATCACGAGCACGGAGACGTCGGCCTCCATCGCGTCGGCGAGGGCCCGGTTGATCGCGCCCGCCATGGTCATCGCGGGGGCCTCCTGCTCGGCGACCTCCGTGCGGGTGTGCTCGATCATGCTCATGCGCCTGCCTCCTCGCGTGCCAGCTCGTCGCGCAGCTGCGCCCACTGGGCGTCGAGCTGCGGCGTCCGCTCCGCGTGGACGAAGCGGAACAGGTCCTCGGGGTCGGGATGCACCTCGCGGTTCATGGCGTCGCGCATCGCCGTCGCCGTGCGCTCGGCCTCCTCGGCGAACGCCGCCTCGGTCGCGTCGTCGAGCGCTCCCTCGGCGAGCAGGTGCGCGCGCATGCGGCGCAGCGGATCCCGCTCCTCCCACGCCCGGACCTCCTCGCGATCGCGGTAGCGCGTGTCGTCGTCCGCGTTCGTGTGCGCCTGCATCCGGTACGTGTGCGCCTCGATCAGCGCGGGCCCGCCGCCCTCGCGCGCGTTCTCGACCGCGTCGCCGAGCACCGCGAGCAGGGCCGCGACGTCGTTGCCGTCGACGCGCTGGCCCGGCATCCCGTAGCCGATGGCCTTGTGCGCGAGCGACGGCGCAGCGGTCTGCCGCGACAGCGGCACCGAGATCGCGAACTCGTTGTTCTGCACCAGGAACACGACCGGCACGTGGAACACGGCCGCGAAGTTGAGGGCCTCGTGGAAGTCGCCCTCGCTCGTGGCGCCGTCGCCGCACATCGCGAGCACGACGGTGTCCTCGCCGCGCATCTTCGCGGCGTACGCGACACCGACCGCGTGCAGCAGCTGGGTCGCGAGCGGCGTGGCGTGCGGCGCGATGCGGTGCGCGCGCGGGTCGAAGCCGGCATGCCAGTCGCCGCGCAGCAGCACGAACGCCTCCTCGGGGTCGACCCCCCGGGTGATCACGGCGACCGAGTCGCGGTAGGTCGGGAACAGCCAGTCGTCGTCGCGCAGCACGAGCGCGGCCGCCACCTCGCAGGCCTCCTGTCCGTGCGACGACGGGTACACGGCGAGCCGCCCCTGGCGCACGAGCGCGTTCGCCTGTT
Source organism: Microbacterium lacusdiani (assembly GCF_054779895.1). Classification (NCBI taxonomy): domain Bacteria; kingdom Bacillati; phylum Actinomycetota; class Actinomycetes; order Micrococcales; family Microbacteriaceae; genus Microbacterium; species Microbacterium lacusdiani. The sequence continues at coordinate 11,450 of NZ_BAAGXJ010000020.1, forward strand.
CGTTGATGCGGCGGCCGCGCACGAGCGCGCCGTAGGCCTCGAGCAGGCGCTCGGTCGGGGGCGCCGCGTAGCGGTCGTCCTCGGTCAGGTGCCCGTGCTCGTCGATGAGCCGGACGGGATGCTCGCGCGGCAGCAGGTCCGTGCGCAGGGCGTCGGGGGCGTCCATGAGTTCCTCCACGTCGTCGTAGATGACTACAGGATGCGTCGCGCGGGGCAATCCGTCTGCCCTCGTCGATCCATCGCGAGACGGATTGCCGAACAAGCGGTATGTTGCGCACATAGCGTCCAGGATGGACTGGAGATTTGGGGGGCCTGCGATGGAGCTGGATCAGACGGACCGGGCGATCCTCGCCGCGCTGCGCCACGACGGCCGCGCGTCGATCAGCGACATCGCGGCGAAGGTCAAGGTGTCACGGGCGAGCGCGTACGCGCGCGTGAAGAAGATGGAGGACACCGGCGTCATCCGGGGCTTCACGGTGCGCACCGATCCGATCCTCGAGGGCATGCACGCGAGCGCGTACGTGGGCCTCAACGTCGAGCAGGCCGACTGGCAGGACCTGCGCGAGCGGCTCACCCGCATCCCCGAGGTGCATCACGCGGCCCTGCTGGGCGGCGACTTCGACGTGCTGCTGCTGGTGCGGGCGCGCGACAGCCGTGACCTGCGCCGCGTCGTGCTGGAGGAGCTGCAGGGCATCCCCGCGGTGCGCTCGACCCGCACGTTCATCGTGTTCGAGGACATCCCCACGATCGCCGAGGCCTGAGCGGCTACTTCGCGAGCGCCGCCTTCGCGTAGGCGACGATCGCGTTCGCGTGGCCGTGACCGAGGCCGTGCTCGTCCTTGAGCCATGCGACGACATCCATGTGCGATGCGCCGTCGAGCCGCTCGACCACGAGGTCGAGCCACTCCTGCATGGGCCTGCCGTACGTCTTCTCGATGTTGGGGAAGTAGGAGGCGGGCCCTTTGACCTTCTCGCCGGGCGCGATCACCGGCGCGCTCACCCTGAGCCCGACCGTGTCCCAGTCTGGGCCGCTATCGGGCGGCCATTCGGGCATCAAGTGGGACATGGGCCACGGACGGCGGGTTCGACGATCACTCCCCCGTCGAGCCGGATGACGAGGGCCCGGGCGGATCGCGACGATCCGCCCGGTCCCTCGGCCGTCCCCCTCGCTCAGCGGCTGCTGAACGCCGCGTCGAACGCGGCCTCCGGCGCCGCGAACGCGTTGCGCCGCACGAACTCGAGGGCCTCCGGCGCGCCCTGCAGCCGGTCCATGCCGGCGTCCTCCCACTCCACCGAGATCGGGCCGTCGTAGCCGATGCTGTTCAGCGCCCGGAACGACGCCTCCCACGGCACGTCGCCGCGACCGGTGGACACGAAGTCCCACCCCCGGCGCAGGTCGGCCCACGCCAGGTGCGATCCCAGGCGCCCGTTGCGGCCGTTGCCGACGTTGAGCTTCACGTCCTTGCAGTCGACGTGGTAGATCCGGTCGCGGAACTCCAGGATGAAGCCGACCGGGTCCAGCTGCTGCCACACGAAGTGCGACGGATCCCAGTTCAGCCCGAATGCCTCACGGTGCCCGATCGCCTCGAGCGTGCGGACCGTCGTCCAGTAGTCGTACGCGATCTCGGACGGGTGCACCTCGTGCGCGAAGCGCACGCCGACCTCGTCGAACACGTCCAGGATGGGGTTCCACCGGTCGGCGAAGTCCTGGTACCCGGCGTCGACGGCCTCCTGCGAGACCGGCGGGAACATCGCCACGTACTTCCAGATCGACGACCCGGTGAAGCCGACGACGGTCTTCACGCCCAGCTTCGCCGCCAGCCGGGCGGTGTTCTTCATCTCCTCGGCCGCCCGCTGCCGGACCCCCTCGGGGTCGCCGTCGCCCCACACCCGATCCGACAGGATGTCGCGGTGCCGCTGGTCGATGGGGTCGTCGCAGACGGCCTGGCCCTTGAGATGGTTCGAGATGGCCCAGACCTTCAGCCCGTGCCGCTCGAGCAGGTCGAGCCGGTCCCTGATGTAGTCGTCGTCGTCCCAGCGCCACGGGTCGAGGTGGTCGCCCCAGCAGGCGATCTCGAGCCCGTCGTAGCCCCAGCCGGCGGCCAGGCGCGCGACCTCCTCGAGCGGCAGGTCGGCCCACTGGCCGGTGAAGAGTGTGACCGGTCGCGTCATCGCGTTCCTCCGTTGTCTCGTGCGTGCGGTCTATCGGTCGTCGTCGGCGGGCGTCCACGCGCTGCCCGACTCCGAGCTGCGCAGCACCGCGTCGAGCACGCGCTGCACGTGCAGGCCGTCGGCGAACGACGGCTCGGGCTGCGTTCCCGCGTGGATGGCGCCCACGAAGTCGTTCACCTGGTGCGAGAAGCCGTGCTCGTAGCCGAGCATGTGCCCCGCCGGCCACCAGGGCTCCAGGTACGGGTGCTCCGGCTCGGTGACCAGGATGCGCCGGAAGCCCTGCTCGGTCGGCGGCAGGGTCGCGTCGAAGAACTCCAGCTCGTTGAGGCGCTCGAGGTCGAACGCGAGGGCGCCGAGCGACCCCGAGATCTCGATCCGCAGCGCGTTCTTGCGGCCCGTCCGGAACCGGCTCGCCTCGAACGACGCGAGGGCCCCGGATGACAGCCGGCCGGTGAACAGGGCGACGTCGTCGACCGTGACGCGCCCCCGCGCCGCCGACGCCGTGCCCGAGAGCCCGACGCCGTGCTCGAGCAGCGGGCGCTCGCTCACCAGGGTCTCGACCACCCCCGACACGGTCGTGACCGCCTGGCCGGTGATGTACTCGGTCAGGTCGACCGCGTGGGCGCCGATATCGCCCAGTGCCCCCGATCCGGCGCGCTCCTTCTCGAGGCGCCACGTCATCGGCGCCTCGGCGTCCGCCAGCCAGTCCTGCAGGTACTCGGCGCGCACCTGCCGGATGTCGCCGAGCCGGCCGGCCGCGACGAGATCGCGCGCGAACGTGGCGGCGGGCACGCGGCGGTAGGTGAAGCCGACCATCGAGCGCACGCCGCGCTCGGCCGCCGACGCGGCCGCGGCGGACATCCGCTCGGCCTCCTCGACCGTGTTGGCCAGGGGCTTCTCGCACAACACGTGCTTGCCGGCCTCGAGCGCCGCGATGGCGATCTCGGCGTGCGTGTCACCCGGGGTGACGATGTCGACCACGTCGACGTCGTCGCGCGCCACGACCTGGCGCCAGTCGGTCTCGGCCTCGCGCCAGCCCCACTTGCGGGCGGACGCCTCGGGGTCGCTGCGCCCCACGACCACGGCCATCTCGACGCCGAGCGGCAGGTCGAAGAACCGGGGCGCGACGCGCCATCCCTGCGAGTGCGCGGCCCCCATGAAGCCGTGGCCGATCATGGCGATGCGGAGCGTGTCGGACATCGCTCAGCTCCTCTCTGCGGAGGTGGGCGGGGCGCCCGCCCGGTGGACGGGCGCCCCGGACGGACATCAGGACTCGAAGGCCAGGTCGATGAACTGGTCGACGTTCTCCTTGGTGACGACCGGCGCGTCGAGCACGATCCGGTTCGGCACGCTCGGCGTGATCAGGTCGCTGACGGTCTTGCCCTGCGCGATGAGGCGGGCGAGCGCGATGCCGTCGGCCGCCTGCGTCGACGGGTAGATCACGGTGGCCTTCAGGACCGAGTCGTCGGCCTGGATGAGTTCCATGGCGTTGCGGCTGCCTGCGCCGCCCATCATGAGGAACTCGTCGCGGCCCGCGGCCTCGATCGCCGCGAGCACGCCGACGCCCTGGTCGTCGTCGTGGTTCCACAGGGCGTCGATCTGCGGGTTGGCCGACAGCAGCTGCGAGGCGGCGGACTCGCCGCCGGCGACGGTGAAGTCGGCCGCGACGCGCGCCGAGACCTCCAGGCCGCAGTCCTCGAGGGCGTCCGCGAAGCCCTGCGAGCGGTCCTGCGTGAGGGGCAGCGAGTCGATGCCCGCGATCTCCGCGACGACCGCGTCGGGGTTGTCGCCCACCTGCTCGCAGATGTACGTGCCGGCGCTGACGCCCATGCCGTAGTTGTCGCCCAGGATGGTCGCGCGCGCCGCGAAGGGGCTCGAGAACTCGCGGTCGACGTTGATGACGGGGATGCCGGCCTCCATCGCCTGGATCGCGACCTCGGTGAGCGCCGCGCCGTCGGTCGGCAGCAGGACGATCGCGTCGACGCCCTCGTTGATGAAGGTCTCGACCGCGGCGATCTGCGCGTTGGCATCGTTCGTCCCCTCGGCCATGCGCAGCTCGACGTCGTCGAAGCTGTCGGCGGCGGCCTGCGCCCCCGAGTTGATCGCACCGAGCCAGCCGTGGTCGGCGGCCGGCCCGGAGAACCCGATCACGACCGTGTCGCCCGACTCGGCGTTCTCCTCGCTGGACGTGCCCTGGTCGACGACGTCCTCCTCCTCGGTGCCCGTGCCCGTGCAGCCCGCGAGGAGTCCGATGCCGGCCAGCACGGCGGCGCCGGTGAGCAGCAGTCGCGTGCGCGGCTTCCAGTGTGAGCGCATGATTCCTCCTTGAAATCCGATGCGGCCTCGACAGTGTGGGCGCCGGGCAGCCGTCCACGCTGACGCGCTCAAAGCTAGCAGAACCGCCTGTCACCGCGACACCTTTTGTTTTCCGAACGGCGAAAGTCGCATGGCGATATCCCGCAGGAGAAATCAAGGATTGCGCCGCGGTCTGCGCCGGATCCAGGATTCGGCAGCCGTTCGTTCCGGGGATCGACACAGGGCGGGTGGCCGCGTTATGTTCGGCGCGTGATCAAAGTCGACCATGCACCGGCATTACTCGACGTCCGGGGAGTGACCAAGGCGTTCGCGGGTGTCCAGGCCCTGCGCGGCGTCGACCTGCAGGTGCTCCCGGGCGAGGTGCACTGCATCCTGGGCCAGAACGGCGCCGGCAAGTCGACGCTGATCAAGACGCTCGCGGGCGTCCACCGCCCGGACGAGGGCGAGATCCTGTGGATGGGCGAGAGCGTCGACATCCCGACGCCCGAGGCGGCACTCGAGCTCGGCATCGCGACCATGTACCAGGAGCTCGACGTCGTGGACGGCCTCACGATCGCCGAGAACATCTTCCTCGGGCACGAGCTGGCGCGCGGCGGCTTCACCCGCCGCTCCGAGGCCGCCGCGCGGACGCGCGAGCTTCTGAAGCGCCTCGGCCACGGCCGGCTCTCTCCCCACACCGAGGTCGGGCGGCTGAGCGCCGCCAACAAGCAGATCGTGAGCATGGCCCGCGCCCTGTCGCACGACATCAAGCTGATCATCATGGACGAGCCCTCGGCCGTGCTCGACGCCGAGGAGGTCAAGAACCTGTTCGGCGTGGTCCGGGAGCTCACCGCCGCGGGCATCGCGGTGATCTACATCACGCACCGGCTCGAGGAGATCCGGCAGATCGGCGACCGCATCACGGTGCTCAAGGACGGGCGCTCCACCGCGAGCGGCCTGCCGGTCGCCGAGACCCCCACGCGCGAACTGATCACGCGGATGACCGGTCGCGAGGTCGAGAACGTCTTCCCTCCCGCCGTGCCCGTGCCGGGCGAGGCGCCAGTCGTCCTCGAGGTCGAGGACCTGGGCCTCGCGGGCGTGTTCCGCGACGTGTCGTTCTCGGTGCGGGCGGGCGAGATCGTCGGGCTCGCGGGCCTGGTCGGATCGGGCCGCTCCGAGATCCTCGAGACGGTCTACGGCGCGCGCCGGGCCACCGCGGGCACCGTGCGCGTGGGCGGCCGGCCGCTGCGGCGCGGCTCCGTGGTGTCGGCGGTATCCGCCGGCGTCGGCCTCTCGCCCGAGGAGCGCAAGAGCCAGGGGCTCGTGCTGGACGAGCCGATCTTCGTCAACGTGACGCTCTCGTCCATGTCGCGGTTCGCCAAGGCGGGCTTCCTCGACGAGCGCGCCGAGCGCCGTGCGGCCGAGGAGCAGATCGCCGCACTGGAGCTGCGACCCGCGAATCCCGACCGGCCGGCGATGACCCTGTCGGGCGGGAACCAGCAGAAGATCCTGCTCGCGCGCTGGCTCGTGCACGGCACGCGCGTGCTCCTGCTGGACGAGCCCACGCGCGGCGTCGACGTCGGCGCGCGCGCCGAGATCTACGGGCTGATCCGCCGTCTCGCTGCCGCGGGCAACGCGATCGTCATCGTCTCGAGCGAGATCGAGGAGGTGCTCGGCCTGGCCGACACCGTGCTCGTCGTCGCCGACGGCCAGGTGCTCACGACGCTGCCCGCGTCGCAGATCGACGAGCACGGCGTGCTCGACCTCGTCATGAAAGGAACCGCCGCATGAGCGAGCAGACCACGACCGCGGCCGCCACCGGCCCCTCGCCCGCGCCCGCGGGCGGGCCCGCGCGCGGCGCCTCGGCGCGCGCCGGACTCGCCGGCATCCTGTCCGGATCCGTGGGCCGCAACCTCGGACTGGTCGTCGCCCTGCTGCTGCTCGTGATCGTCGGCGCGATCACGGCGCCCGACACCTTCCTCGGGGTGTCGAACATGCTCACGGTGCTGCGGCAGGCGTCCATCATCGGCGTCATCTCGATCGGCATGACGCTCGTGATCATCGCGGGCGGCATCGACCTGTCGGTCGGCTCGGTGCTGGGCCTCGCGTCGGTCGTCGCGACGCTCGCCGCCGTGCAGGACCTGGTCGACCAGACGCACTGGATCTTCATGGTGCTGATCGCGCTCGGCGTCGGGCTGGGCGCCGGGCTGATCAACGGCATCGTCATCGCCTACGGCAAGGTCGTGGCGTTCATGGCGACCCTCGCGATGCTGGTCGCGGCGCGCGGCCTCGCGGAGATCCTCGCCGAGCGGCGCACGCTCGTTGTCGGGGACCGCGGGTTCGTCAGCGCGCTGAACCAGGATCTCCTGGGTGTCGACATCCTGATCTGGATCTTCGCGCTCGTCGCGATCGGCGGCTGGGTGCTGCTGAACCGGACCACGTTCGGCCGCCGCACGGTCGCGATCGGCGGCAACCGCGAGGCCGCGCGCCTGGCGGGCATCGACGTGCGCCGGCACACCATGTGGCTCTACGCCATCGCGGGGCTGTGCGCGGGCATCGCCGCCGTCATGATGCTCGGCCGCACGACCGCGGGCACGTCGACGCACGGCCAGCTGCTCGAGCTGGACGCGATCGCCGCCGTGGTGGTGGGCGGCACGCTGCTGGTGGGCGGTCGCGGCACCGTGACCGGCACGGTGTTCGGCGTCCTGATCTTCGCGACCCTGTCGAACGTGTTCGTGCAGAACAACCTGTCGTCGTCCGTGCAGGCCGTCGCCAAGGGCGTGATCATCGTGATCGCGGTGCTGCTGCAGCAGCGCTTCGCCAAGCCCACCGGTCGCGCGTCGTAGTGCTCGCACTTCCGTCGACGCGGAACGACCTTCGGCCGCCGCGCGTCGCATCCCGCCGCACCATCGGCGCCGAGACCGCGAAGTTAGACTGAAGCGTGGGGAATATGAGCACCGCGACGAGCACGAACGTGTCGCGCGTGTCCCAGCTGTTCCAGCTTCTGCGCGACGGCGTCCCCCGCACCCGGGCCGAGCTCGCGAAGGCCACGGGACTGGCGCGCTCGACGATCGCGGCCCGCGTCGACGAGCTGATGCGCATGGGCCTGATCATCCCGATGGCCGAGGCCGTGTCGACGGGCGGACGCCCGCCGTCCCGCTTCGCCCTGAACCCCGAGGCCCGCGTCGTGCTCGCCGCCGACCTGGGCGCCTCGCACGCCACGCTTGCCGTGAGCGACCTGGCGGGGAGGATCATCGCGCAGCACAGCGAGCGGCTCGACATCGCGCTGGGGCCCGAGCCCGTGCTGACGTGGGTGGTGGACAATGCGACCGCGCTCATGGAGCGGATCGGGCGATCGCGCACCGAGCTGGCCGCGATCGGGATGGGCGTGCCCGGACCCGTCGAGCACTCGACCGGTCAGCCCGTCAACCCGCCGATCATGCCCGGATGGGATCGCGTCGACGTGCCGGGCTGGGTCCGCCGGCATCTGGATGTGCCCGTGCTGGTCGACAACGACGTCAACATCATGGCGCTCGGCGAGCGCGCCACCGCCTGGCCTGCGGTCGACCACCTGATGTTCGTGAAGGTGGCCACGGGCATCGGCTCGGGGATCATCTCGGGCGGCGTGCTGCAGCGCGGAGCGCAGGGCATCGCGGGCGACATCGGGCACGTGCAGGTCGCGCGCGGCGCGGGCGTCCCGTGCCACTGCGGCAACCGCGGCTGCCTCGAGGCGCTCGCGTCGGGGCCCGCGATCGCGCGGGCGCTGCGCGAGCAGGGCATCCCGGCCGAGAACGGCGACGACGTGGTCGACCTCGTCAAGCGCGGCAGCATCGACGCGATCCAGGCCGTGCGCCAGGCCGGCCGCGACATCGGCGAGGTGCTGACGACCGCGGTGAGCCTCGTGAACCCCTCGGTGATCGCGATCGGCGGATCGATGGCCCGCGTCGGCGAGCACCTGATCGCCGGGGTGCGCGAGGTCGTCTACACCCGCTCGATCCCGCTCGCGACCGAGCACCTGTCGATCGTGCAGTCCGCCGCGGCGCAGAACGCGGCCGTGCTCGGGGCCAGCATGCTCGCGATCGAGCACGCACTGTCGCCCGAGTCGCTGCACGCGTTCGTCGCGGCCTGAGTACGCAGGATCAGCCGCGCGGCACCTCGGCTCCGCCGCGCCAGACCCGGTGGGTGAGCTCCATGCCGGGGCGGTAGGCGAAGTGGGAGACCGACGGGGCGTCGATCGCGTGCAGGTCAGCGCGGAAGCCCGGGGCGATCCGGCCGACGGCGTCGTCGCGTCGCAGCGCGATCGCACCGCCGGCCGTCGCCGCCCACACGGCCTCCTCCACGGTCATCCGCATCTGCAGCACGGCGGTCGCGACGCAGAAGGCCATCGACGTCGTGTTCGACGTGCCGGGGTTCGCGTTGCTCGCCAGCGCCACCGTGGCGCCGGCGTCGATCAGCTCGCGCGCGGGCGGGAAGGGCTGGCGCGTGCTGAGGTCGCACGCCGGCAGCAGGGTCGCGACCGTGTCGGATGCGGCGAGCGCGTCGACGTCGGACGCTGAGAGGTGATTGCAGTGGTCGACCGACGCCGCCCCGAGCTCCACCGCGAGCGCGACCCCCTCACCCGGCCCCAGCTGGTTGCCGTGCACCCGCAGACCCAGCCCGGCGCGGCGCCCGGCCTCGAGCACCGCGCGCGACTGCTCGGGGGTGAAGGCGCCGGTCTCGCAGAACACGTCGATCCAGCGGGCGTGCGGCGCGACCGCGTCGAGCATCGGCCCGGTCACGAGCGCGACGTACTGGTCGGCGTCCGTCCCGGGCGGCACCACGTGCGCGCCGAGGAACGTCACGTCCGACGTGATCTCGGCGGCGAGGCGCGCGAGGCGGGCCTCGCCCTCGACGTCCAGCGCGTATCCCGTCTTGACCTCGAGCCACGTGGTGCCAGAGTGCAGGGCGACGTCCCGCGCACGGGCGGCGGCGGCGCGCAGCTCCTCGTCGGACGCCGCCCGCGTGGCGGCCATCGTCGTGCGGATGCCGCCGGCCGCGTACGCGTGCCCGGCCATCCGGTGCTCGAACTCCTCCGAGCGGTCTCCGGCGAACACCAGGTGCGTGTGGGAGTCGACCCAGCCGGGGAGCACCGCGCGCCCCTCGAGGTCCGTGCGCCGGTCGGCGTCGGGGGCCGCGGCCGCGCGCCCGACCCACGCCACGCGCCCATCGTCGACCACGAGCGCCGCGTCGCGGATGCGCCCGCCGAGGCCGGTCTCGACCGCGGGGTCGTTGGTCGTGAGCTCGGAGATGCCGGTGATGAGCTCGCTGGTCATGCGTTCTCCTCGAAGATGCCGTCGACGATCTCGCCGAGGCGGCGCGCCACCGCGGCGGGGTCGGCCTCGACCGCGGCGCCGCCGACCACCGTGCTGCGCACGTCGGCGGCGGTCGCGGTGAGCGCCACCTGCAGCGGCTCGCTGCCGGCGGTGCGCAGCGAGCGGTCGTCGAGCTCGACGAGGTCGAGCGGGCCGCCGAGGCGCGCGGGCGCGGGAAGGCCCAGCGAGCCGTAGCCGCCGTCGGCGCCGATGCGCCACAGCAGGTCGGGGGCCAGGCGCCCGCGGCTGAGCGAGCGCAGCCGCTCCCCCGCCTCGAGGCCGCGCAGCTCGAGCAGCGCGTCGACGACCGCGTTCTGGTCGGAGCCGACCGCGAGCCGCACGCCGGCGCGGACCAGCTCGGCGGCCGGGCCGATCCCGTCGCCGAGGTCGGCCTCGGTGGTGGGGCAGAACACGGCGTGCACGCGCGCGGCGCCCAGCAGCTCGATGTCGCGCGGGGTCAGGTGCGTGGCGTGCACGACCGACAGGCGATCGCTCAGCACGCCGTCCTCGGCGAGCACCTCGGTCGGCGTCAGGCCGTAGGCGCGCACGCTGGCCTCGTTCTCGGCCGGCTGCTCGGACAGGTGGATGTGCAGCGGGACGTCGCGCGGCAGCTCGGCCGCGATGCGCCGGATGTCGCCGCGCGGCACCGCGCGCACGGAGTGGATGGCGGCGCCGAGCGTCACGAGCGGCGAGCGATCCGCGAGCGTCTCGCGCAGCGCGTGCCAGCGCTCCAGCCACCCGGCGGCGTCGCCGTCGCCGAAGCGGCGCTGCTCGGGCGACAGCGCCTCGCCGATCCCCCCGGCGAGATAGCACGTGTCCAGCAGCACCAGCCGGATGCCCGCCGCCTCGGCGGCATCCGCGAGCGCGAGCTCCATGGCGTGATCCGGGTACGGCGTCCCGTCGGGCCGGTGGTGCACGTAGTGGAACTCGCCGACCGCCGTCCATCCGCCGAGGGCCATCTCGCGGAACACCGCCGTCGCGAACTCACGGTAGAGATCCGGATCCAGGCGCGCCGCGGCGCGGTACATGGCCGAGCGCCAGGTCCAGAACGACCCGCTCTCGTGGGTTCGGCCGCGCAGGGCGCGGTGGAAGGCGTGCGAATGCGCGTCGCCGAGGCCGGGCACGGCGAAGTCGAGCGCGACCGCCCCGGGCGGCGGCGCGTCGGCGTGGCGCTCCCCCACCACGAGACCGGCGTCGTCCGCCTCGAACAGCACGCCGCGCAGCACGCGTCCGTCGCGCAGCAGGCGATCCACCCAGACGCTCACGACAGCTCCCGGATCGACTGCGCGAGAGCGTCGACTCCGGCCGCGACGGCCGCGTCGTCGGCCCCCTCCTCGGGCGCGTGCGAGACGCCCGACGGGTTGCGGACGAACAGCATCGCGGTGGGCACATGGGCCGAGAGCACGCCGGCGTCGTGACCGGCGCCGGTCGGCAGCACGGGCACGCCGCCCAGCGCGGCCGCGAGCCGATCGCGCAGCACGGGGTCGAAGCGCACCTCCGCACTGTACGACTCCTCGACGACCGACGCCTCGCAGCCCTCGGCGGCGGCGGCCTCGGCGACCTCGGCCGCGACCTCCTCGACGATCGCGCGGGTGTCCGCCTCCGACGACGCGCGGACGTCCATCCATGCGGCGACGCGCGACGCGATCACGTTCGTGCCGCCGGGGATGGGCTCCAGCCGCCCGATCGTGGCGCGCGCGCCCGACCGGCGTGAGGCCGCGCGACGCGCCGCCGTGATGGCGGCCGCGGCGGGCAGCATCGGATCGCGCCGATCGGCGATCTCGGTCGTGCCGGCGTGGTTGCCCTGACCGCGCACGTCCACGCGCCAGCGGCCGTGCTCCAGGATGGACGACGCCACCGCGACCGGGGCGTCCAGGTCGATCAGGCCCTTGCCCTGCTCGACGTGCAGCTCGACGAAGACGCCGATGCGCGACAGCGCCTCGTCGTCGCGGCCGAACGACGCCAGCCCCGCGTCGCGCGCGGCATCCGCGAAGCTGCGGCCCGTCGCATCCCGGAGCGCTCCGGCGCGCGCCGGATCGATCGCGCCCGACAGCAGCCGGGAGCCGAGGCAGGCGATGCCGAAGCGCGAGCCCTCCTCCTCGGCGAAGACGACGATCGCCAGGGGGCGGGCGGGCGCGAAGCCCTCGGCCTTCAGGCGGGCGACCGCGTCCAGCGCGCTGACGACGCCCAGGGGGCCGTCGTGCGCGCCGCCGCCGGGGACAGAGTCGAGGTGGCTGCCCGTGACGATGGCGTCGGGGCCGGGCTCGCCCCACCACGCCCAGAGGTTGCCGTTGCGGTCGGTCTCGACGCCGAGACCGAGGCGGGTGGCGCGCTCGACGAACCAGTCGCGCAGCGTGCGCTCGGCGTCGTCGAACACGTGCCGCGAGTACCCGCCGCGGCGCAGGTCGCGGCCGATGCCCTCGATCTCCCGCAGGAGACCGAGGGCGTCGAAGGCCGCGGGAGCGGTCACTCGCCCTCCCACATCGGCACGCGCAGGCCGCGCTCGCGCGCGATGTCGGCCGCGTGCTCGTAGCCCGCGTCGACGTGCCTCATGACGCCCGTGCCGGGGTCGTTGGTCAGCACGCGCTCGAGCTTCTGCGCGGCCAGCGGGGTGCCGTCGGCGACCGTCACCTGGCCCGCGTGGATCGAGCGGCCGATGCCGACGCCGCCGCCGTGGTGCAGCGACACCCAGGTGGCGCCCGAGGCCGTGTTGAGCAGGGCGTTCAGCAGCGGCCAGTCGGCGATCGCGTCCGAGCCGTCCTTCATCGCCTCGGTCTCGCGGTACGGCGACGCGACGGATCCGGAGTCGAGGTGGTCGCGCCCGATCACGATGGGCGCCGACAGCTCGCCCGACGCGACCATCTCGTTGAACTTCAGGCCCGCGAGGTGCCGCTCCTTGTAGCCCAGCCAGCAGATGCGGGCGGGCAGGCCCTCGAAGTGCACCTTCTCGCCGGCCTGCGTGATCCAGCGCGCGAGCGCGGCGTCCTCGGGGAAGAGCTCGAGGATGGCGCGGTCCGTCGCCGCGATGTCGGCCGGGTCGCCCGAGAGCGCGGCCCAGCGGAACGGGCCGCGGCCCTCCTCGAACTGGGGCCGGATGTACGCCGGCACGAAGCCCGGGAAGTCGAAGGCCCGCTCGCTGCCGCCGAGCTTCGCCTCGGCGCGCAGCGAGTTGCCGTAGTCGAACACCGCGGCGCCCGCGTCGAGGAACCCGACCATGGCGTCGACGTGCTTGGCCATGGAGCGCCGCGAGCGCTCGGTGAAGCCCTCGGGATCGCGCGCCGCCTCCGCCTTCCAGTCCTCGAACGCGACGTCCTCGGGCAGGTAGGCGAGCGGGTCGTGGGCGCTGGTCTGGTCGGTGACCACGTCGACCGCCACGCCGCGCGCCAGCAGGTCGGGGAACACGGTCGCCGCGTTGCCGACCACGCCGACCGACAGCGCCTCGCCCGCGGCCTTGGCGGCGAGCACGCGCTCCAGCGCGTCGTCGAGCGACGTCGTGTACTCGTCCAGGTAGCCATGCTCCACGCGGCGCGCCAGACGGGACTCGTCCACATCCACGATCAGCACGGCGCCGCCGTTCATCGTGACCGCGAGCGGCTGGGCGCCGCCCATGCCGCCCGCGCCGCCCGTCAGGGTCAGGGTGCCGGCCAGCGACTCCCGTCCGAGCGAGCGGGCGACGGCGGCGAACGTCTCGTACGTGCCCTGCAGGATGCCCTGCGTGCCGATGTAGATCCACGACCCGGCCGTCATCTGGCCGTACATCGTGAGCCCGAGCGCCTCGAGGCGGCGGAACTCGGGCCACGTGGCCCAGTCGCCGACCAGGTTGGAGTTCGCGATCAGGACGCGCGGCGCCCACTCGTGCGTGCGGAACACGCCGACCGGCTTGCCCGACTGCACGAGGAGGGTCTCGTCGGCCTCGAGCGACTCGAGGGTGCGCACGATCGCGTCGTACGCCTCCCACGAGCGCGCGGCCCGTCCGGTGCCGCCGTACACCACGAGGTCCTCGGGGTGCTCGGCGACCTCGGGGTCGAGGTTGTTCATCAGCATGCGGAGCGCGGCCTCCGTCTGCCAGGTCTTGGCGGTGAGAGTGCTGCCGTGCGAGGCGCGGATCCGACGGGCCATGTGTGTTCCTTCGACGGACGGAGGGGCGGGTCACGACCCACAGTGCTCCGCCGCCGCCCGCGGCACAACGGCCCAGGCGGGCACCCCGTCTGGGATCCGAGACCGGGCAGGCCCCACCCATCCGGCCCCGAGATCACATCGGCGCGACCCGGATCACATCCGATCGCCCACCTCACATCCGGATGCGCGTGATCTCGGCGGATCCGTATGATCTCGCGATCGCCCCGCGGACCTGCACGCTTGCGCATCTCCCTAGCGCGGGGCGCGTCGCCGGGTCTAGCGTCGGTCGCGCCGGCACTCCCCCGCCTTCGCCGACGAGGCCATCGAACAGGAGAAGCTCCGATGAAGAAGCTCATCAACACCCCGGCCACCGTCCTCAGCGACGCCCTGCGCGGGATCGCGGCCGCGCATCCCGACGTGACGGTGGACTTCGACAACCGCCTGATCATCAGCAACGCGACGCGCGAGGGGCAGGTCGCCCTCGTCTCCGGGGGCGGATCCGGGCACGAGCCGATGCACGGCGGATTCGTCGGGCACGGGATGCTCGCGGCCGCGTGCGCGGGCGAGATCTTCACCTCGCCCACCCCCGACCAGATGCTCGCCGCCGCGACGGCCGTCGACGCGGGCGCGGGCGTGCTGTTCATCGTGAAGAACTACACGGGCGACGTCCTGAACTTCGAGATGGCGGCCGAGCTGGCCGGCGAGGAGGGCATCCAGGTCGAGACCGTGCTGGTGGCCGACGACGTGTCGGTCGAGGACTCCACCTGGACGGCCGGACGCCGCGGCGTCGGCACCACGGTGATCGTCGAGAAGGTCGCCGGCGCCGCCGCGGCGGAGGGACGCCCGCTCGCGGACGTCAAGGCGATCGCGGAGAAGGTCAGCGCGAACGGCCGCTCGATGGGCATCGCCCTCACGAGCTGCACCGTGCCGGCCAACGGCAAGCCGAGCTTCGACCTGCCCGAGGACGAGATGGAGGTGGGCGTCGGCATCCACGGCGAGCCCGGCCGTCGGCGCGAGAAGCTCGCGTCCGCGCACGACATCGCCGAGGAGATCGTCGGCGCGATCGCGGCCGACTTCGACTTCACGGGCGCGCCGGTCATCGCCCTGCTCTCCGGTCTGGGCGGCACTCCCCTGATCGAGCTGTACGGGATGTACGGCGAGATCGCGCAGGCGCTCGAGTCGCGCGGCATCACGGTGGCGCGCACGCTCGTCGGCGACTACATCACGAGCCTCGACATGGCCGGGTGCTCGCTCACGCTCGTGAGCGCGGACGACGAGATCCTCCGTCTCTGGGATGCGCCGGTCGAGACCGCCGGCCTGCGGTGGGGACGCTGACATGACGGATGCCGTCACGCTCGCCACGGTGGACGCCTGGCTCCGGCGCTTCGCGGCCGAGACCGCCGAGCAGGCCGCGTGGCTCACCGAGCTGGACTCGGCGATCGGCGACGCCGACCACGGCACGAACCTGGCACGCGGCATGGCCGCCGTGGTCGAGAAGCTCGACGCGGCGCCGCCCGCGGACATCCCGGCGCTGCTGAAGGCGGTCGGGATGACGCTCATCTCGAAGGTCGGCGGGGCCAGCGGATCGCTGTACGGCTCGTTCTTCCTCGAGGCGGGCAAGGCCGCGGCCGGAGCCGACGACCTGGACGGCCGCGCCCTCGAGGCGGCGCTGCGGGCGGGCGTGGGCAGCATCGTCGCGCGAGGCAAGGCGGAGCCGGGTGACAAGACCATGCTCGACGCGCTGCTGCCGGCGGTCGACGCCCTCCAGGCCGCGCTGACGTCGGGATCGGCGCTGGGAGACGCCGTGTCCGCGGCATCTGACGCCGCGGCGGCGGGGCGCGACGCGACCGAGCCCCTCGTGGCCCGCAAGGGCCGCGCGTCGTACCTCGGCGAGCGCAGCGCGGGTCACCTCGACCCGGGTGCGGCCTCCTCCGCGATCCTCGTCAAGACGCTGGCCGACACGGTGACGGCCGCGTGATCGGCCTCGTGATCGTCTCGCACAGCGAGCCGCTCGCCCGGGCGACGGTCGACCTGGCGATGCAGATGGTGCACGGCGATCCGCCGCCGGTGCGGCTCGCGGCGGGCGCGGCCGACGGGTTCGGCACGGATGCCGTCGCGATCGCCGACGCCATCGACGCGCTCGCCGACGCGGACGGCGTCGTGGTGCTGACCGACCTCGGCTCGGCCGTGATCAGTGCGGAGTTCGCCCTGGACCTGCGCTCCAGCACGCATCCTGTTCGGATCAGCGACGGCCCCCTCGTGGAGGGGACGACGGCCGCGCTCGTGCGGGCGGCCGGCGGCGGCACGCTCGACGAGGTCGCCGCGGAGGCGGACGGCGCGCTGGGCGCCAAGCGGCGCGGCGACGCCGAGCCCGCCGGCTCCGAGCCGGACGACGGCGGCGACCGGGCGTCCGCCGAGGTGACGATCCGCAACCCCCTCGGCCTGCACTCGCGCCCGGCGGGCACCTTCGCGCGCGCCGCCGCGGGCTTCGCCTCCGACATCCGGGTCACGGACCTCACGGCCGGGAGGGGCCCCGCGAACGCCGCCAGCCTCGTCGCGCTCCTCGCCCTCGGCGCGACGGGCGACCACGTCGTGCGGATCGAGGCGACGGGCCCCGACGCCCGCGAGGCGGTGCAGACCCTGGAGGACCTGATCGAACAGGGTTTCGGGGAGCTGCCGGCGGGCTGAGGCCGGGCGTCCGGGTGCCTAGCGGCCCTTCTGGGTGCGCAGAAGGGCACATCCGCACCGGATCGCACGGGACCACCGAGGCACTGTCGGTGCGTCGAGGGATACCCTGGACACCTTGCCCGGAGGAGCACCATGTTCGACAGCCCGCTCTCGAGCTCGGCGTACGAGGTTCTCGGCGTCGAGCCGACGGTCGACGAGGCGGAGCTGCGCCGCGCGTACCGGCTGCGGCTGCGGCAGACGCATCCCGACACCGGCGGCGACGCGACGATGTTCATCCAGGTGCAGCGCGCCTGGGAGCTGATCGGCACGCCCGAGGGCCGTGCGGCGTACGACCGGGGCCACGGCTTCGCGGCCGGGAGCGACGCGGGCGCCGTCTGGCGCGGATGGAGCACCCCGACCGCGCGTGCGGACACCCGCCCGCGCGCCCGGTCGTACGGCCACCCCGGCGGATGGCGCCGGGAACGGTACCTCGACCTGATCCGCGAGTGGGCGGGCCGCGGCGTGGAGGTCCCCGATCCCTACGACCCGGCGCTGGTGCGCGGGGCGCCGCGGGAGCTGAAGCGCATGCTGGCCGACGCGCTGGCCGAGGAGGCCACGGCGCGCACGATCGCCGACCTCGGCATGGGGTTCACCGTGTGGCACGACGTCGCGATCGGCGACGACCCGGAGGACAAGCTCGACCATGTCGTCCTCAGCCCGTCGGGCCTGTACGGCGTGATGTCCGAGGACTTCGGGGACGTCGTCCGCTTCCGGCGCGGCGAGATCATCGGCCCCGACGTGGGCCCCCACGCGCCGATCGCCGGCCTGCTGCGTCGGATGCGCGTGGTGTCCCGCGCCGCGCGGGTGCGGTTCGGAGGCGCGGTCCTGGTGCTGCCGGACGAGGACCTCGCCCAGCCGATCTCGCCGCTCGGCAGCGTCCGCAGCGTGCCCGTGGTGGTCGTGGGACGCAGCGCCCTCCGCACCGTCCTCCGCGGCGGGGTGCCGGGCGCGCGCCCCATCGGCGGCAACGAGCTGTTCGACGTCCGCACGCGCCTGCAGAGCACGATCCGGTTCGTCTGATCCGGCGGCGGGCTCAGCGGCGCCCGAGCGTGGCGACCACCCGCGCGGCGTCGCCGCCGACCCCGCCCAGCAGGTGCGACGCCAGCCGGGTCTGGAACGGGATGCCGACGAAGCCGAGCCCCGGCACCCCGGGCGGCACGCCGAACGGGGCATCCGGGTATCCGCGGGCGTCGTAGGCGAGCCGCGGCACCTCGAGCCACGAGAAGTCGCCCCGGAATCCCGTAGCCCACACCACCGCGTCCACGTCGATGGGCCGCCCCGCCACAGAGGGCCGCCCGTCCGCGACGCCGTCCACGCGCCCGACCTCGGCGACTCCCGCCGCGCGCAGCTCCTCGGGCGAGATCCGGATGAGCGGTGCGCCGTGCGCCGTGGCCTTGGGCGCGATCCTGCGCCCGACGGGCGTGGCGCGGTTCAGAACCTGCGTGACCACGAGCCACCACAGCTCCCCCGCGACTGTGAGGAACAGCGGCGGGACCGTCGGGGTCGGCCGCCCCGCGATCGTCACCTGCCGCCCGGCGGTCGCCAGCTCCCGGGCGATCTCGGCGCCGGAGGTGCCGTACCCCACCACCAGCACCCGGTCCCCCTCGACGTCGTCGGGCCGCCGGTACGCGCTCGAGTGCAGCTGCGGCAGCGCGATTGCCGATGCGGCATCCGGCAGCCGGGGCACGCTCGTCGCGCCCGTCGCGACGATGACCGACGGCGCGTGAAGGACGTCGTCGCCGGCGACGACGGCGTAGCCGTCGCCCTCCGGCCTCACGGCGGTCACGCGCGTGCCCGAGCGGACGGGAAGGTCGAACGCCGCGGCATAGGCCTCCAGGTAGTCGGCGACCTCGTCGGCGGTCGGGAAATAGCCGCCCCGCCCCGGCCACGGGCGCCCCGGCAGTCCGTCGTGCCGGGCCGGGGTGAACAGCCGCAGCGACGCCCATCGCCGCCGCCACGTGTCGCCCACCCGGGTCTCGGCATCCAGGATGACGAAGTCCGCGCCCGACCGCTGGAGGTGATGCCCGGCCGCCAGACCGGCCTGGCCGCCGCCGATCACGATGACGTCATGCGCTGCGCTCGCCATGGCGCACCTCCCGCGACAGTGCCCGACGGGCCCACGGGTAGACCGGGCGTCTACTCAGTCGAATGCTGTTCCTGCCGCGGGTCCGCGTGAAGGGCCCCGACGCGCGCTGGCGCTCAGTCGGCGGCGTCGGCCTTCTCGAACGTCTCGCGGCGCTCCTCGAGGTCGATCTCCTCGGTCGTCATGGACTTCGTGCCGTTGTAGACGTGGCGGTCGATCTCGTTCGTGTTCTGCGCCACGAGCATGGCCACGAGGGTGTCGCCGTTGACGTTCAGGAACGTGCGCAGCACTCCCGTGAACCAGTCCACCGCGATCAGCAGGCCCACGGCCTCGATCGGAAGGCCCACCGAGGTCGCGAGGAACATCGCGACGACCGGGAAGCCGCCGGGGACCGTGATCGTGCCCATGTTGAGCAGGATGGCGAGCGCCATCCCGAGCACGACCTGCCCGATCGTGAGGTCGACGCCGCCCGCCTGCGCGAGGAACAGCACGACGATCGTGTAGTTCAGCACCGCGCCGCACGAGCCCATGGTCATGCCGATCGACAGCGTGAAGTCGGCCACCCGCCGGCTGATGCCGACCTTCTCGACCGCGTTGCGCAGCACCGTCGGGAACGTCACCGCCGAGCTCGTCGTGGTCACGGCGACGGCGGTCTGCTCGGCGAGCTTGGCGGGCAGCCTCCACGGATTCAGGCGGGTCCGGAGCACGACCACGCCGACCATGAGCAGCAGGATGATCACGACGCCGACCAGGGTCGTCGCGAGGTAGGCGAGGACCGACGTGACGACCGCGAACCCGACCCGGCCCGCCAGGTCCGCGAGCAGGCAGAAGACGCCGACGGGGGCGATCCGCATGACCATCCGGATCATCGTGAGCACGATCTGCTGCAGCTGGTCGAAGAAGTCCAGCACCGTGCGCCGGCCGGTCTTGGCGACGAACGTGTTCAGCGCGGCGCCGAACAGAAGAGCGAACACGATGATCGGCACCATGGTGCCGCTCGCCATCGCGTCGACGACGTTGGTCGAGACGAAGTTCAGGATGGTCGTCTGCCAGTCCTGCGCGCCCGCGGCCGCCGACTCCTCGAGCGCGGGATCGATCTCGCCGTCGAAGGCCATGCCGACACCCGGCTGGAACAGCGTGGCGAGACCCCACGCGAGCACGGCCGCCACGGTCGAGAAGGCGAGGATCCAGCCGAAGGTCGCCGCGGCGAGGCGCCCGGCGCCCTTGCCGCTCATGGCCCCGGTGGCCACGATCACCGAGGCGAGCACGAGCGGCACGATCGACATCTGGATGAGCCGGATGAACAGGTCGCCGACGAACTTGAGGTTCCCCGCCCACTCCCCCACCACGAGGCCGAACACGATGCCGAGGATCGCGGCGAGCAGGATCTGCAGGGCCGGGGATGCGAGCGCCTTCTTCATGGCGCGAAGCTATCGGCGGCCTGTTTCCTGCGGCCGCGGCCCGCGTGACGGGTGGGTTACCGCGGATCCCACCAGAAGTCCGCGATCCGGAGGGCCCGCGATCCGTTGGGGTACGTGTGATCGTCCTCGGGTGTTCGACTGGGCGTCGTCCGCCGTTCACCGAGATACCGGAAGGTGCTGGCATCCCCCTCTCCGAAAGGAGCCGTCGTGCCTCGACGCCTTCTCGCCGGGCTGCTCCTGCTGCTCGCCCTGGCGATCCCCGCGGCCCCGGCCGCCGCGCACAGCTACGCCGCGACCGCCTATGCCGACCTCACCGAGCCGGAGCCGGGCCTCGTGCGCTCCGTGCTGGATCTCGAGTACGTGCTGCTCGCCACCGACGGCGCGCGCGAGATGGGCGACACGACCTTCGAGCCCGACGCGTACGCCGATGTGCAGGCCTCGGGCCACGACCCGGCCAAGCTCACCACCCGCATCCTCGAGCAGCACACCGACACCGTGTCCGGCTACGTGCTTCCCCGCTGGACCGTCGCGCCTGCCGAGGGCGCGGGCGCGTGCCCGAACCGGATCGCCGCGCCGTACGAGATCGTCCTGATCGAGAACGTGCCGCACGCGCGCGTCGTCGTCGAGTCGGACTGCCGGGGGCTGGTCAGCGAGCACGCGCCGGCGTACCGGATCACGACCGAGCTGTTCCCCGGCACCGAGCCCGGCGGCATGACGACGACCATCGTCTCGTACGACCTCGTCTCGGGCTCGGGCGTCGCGGAGCTCGACACCGACGCCGACCCGAGCATGACGACCACCCAGGACTGGGGCTCGCGCATGTGGGACTTCTTCGTGCTGGGCGGGGAGCACCTGCTCTTCGGGCTCGACCACATTCTGTTCCTGCTGGCCCTGATCGTCGGCTCGCGGCGGCTGCGCGACATCGTGCTCGCGGCGACCGCCTTCACGGTGGCGCACTCGGTGACGTTCATCCTCGCGGCGCTCGGCGTGGTGAGCGTGCCGGGCGCGATCGTCGAGCCGATCATCGCGCTGTCGATCGCGATCGTGGCGCTGTGGCACCTGTGGGGCGTGTTCCGGCGCCGCGCGGGCGACTACTCGCCCGGGCAGGATCAGCCGGATGCGCCCCGCGCACAGGCCGCGTCGAGCGGCGGCGGCGTCGCCACGCTGGAGCGCGTCGAGGTCGCGACCGAGGCCGCCCCGGCCCGCAGCCGCCCGGGTCTCACGCGCGCCGACGCCCTCCGCATCCTCGTGGTGTTCCTGTTCGGCCTGATCCACGGCGTCGGCTTCGCCGGCGCCCTGGGCATCGCCGAGCCGTTCTCGTGGGGCCTGCTGGGCGCCCTTCTGGTGTTCAACGTGGGCATCGAGGTGGTGCAGCTCGGCATCATCGTCGTGGTGTTCCCCGCCCTGGCCCTGCTGCGACGCCGCATGCCCGCGGCCGGGCTCTGGGTCGGCGTGGCCACGGCCGCTGTCGTCGCCGCGGTCGGTCTGTACTGGTTCGTCGAACGTGTGCTCGCCGGCGGCTGAGGCCTCCCTGCGGGTGGCCACGGCGCTGCGCGCCGTGCCGCCCCGCGCACAGCGGGCCGGATCCGCCGCCGCGGCGTCGTCGGCGCGTGAGATCGCCGACGACCTGCGCCGGCGGATCCTCGACGGGGAGTTCGTCACGGGGACCCGCCTGGCCAGCGAGCACGCGCTCGCCGAGGAGTACGAGGTGTCGCGCGCCACGATCCGCACGGCGCTCGCGGCGGTCGCGCGGCGGGGCCTGATCGAGCCGCACCGCAACGCCGGCTGGTTCGTGCGGCTGGTCGATCAGGTGCAGGGCTTCGATCGGATGCGGTCCTTCACCCAGTGGGCGGAGGGGCGCGGCATGTCGCCCGGCGGCCGCATCGTGCAGCGCGAGCACGTGACCGCGACCGTCCGCGAGGCGCGGCTGCTGCGCGTCCGCTTCGGCGAGCGGCTGCTGCGGTTCACGCGCATCCGCACGCTCGACGGACGCGTCGTGATGGTCGAGCGCTCGACGTGGGCGCCGTGGGTGATGCCCCTCATGGAGGCGGTGCCGGTCGACGTGGTCTCGACCACCCGCGCGCTCGCCGAGGCCGGCGTCGAGGTCGTGCTCGGCACCCACCGGATCTCGGCCGTGCCGGCGTCCAGCGACGACGCGCGCCTGCTGGGGGTGCGCCGTTCGAGCCCGCTGCTGGCCGTGCACCGCTCGACGTTCGCCCGCGACGGGCGCGCCGTGGAGTTCGGCGAGGACCGCTACCTGTCCGGCGAGTTCGCGTTCGAGGTGACGGCCGGCCCGTAGCGCGCCGCGCCCAGTGTGCACAGTGGGCGCGGCGATCCGGCCGCTGCGGGCGCCGCGACACCCGGGCGACGACGGCAGTTCATCCGGCGGCCACCCGGCGGCGGTGGCCTGGACGCGACCCTTTCCGTCGACCTTTGGAGTTCGTCGTGTCCACACCCGCCCCCTCCCCCGGGCGCGCACTCGGGCCGGCCGCGCGCTGGCGGTCGCCGCGACCGTCGCGGTGATCGGCTCGCTCTCGGGCCTCCCCGCGCACGCCGCAGCCGGTCCCGAGGCCCCCGCCCCCACCGCGGAGCCGACGGCCGACACCACCGCGCCGGTGCTGTCCCCCGTCGAAGTCCCCGCCACCGCCGAGCTGAACGAGCAGTTCGTCCTGCCCGCGGCCACCGCCACCGACGACTCGGGCGAGACGCCCACGGTCGTCGTGACGGCGACCGGCCCGGACGGGGTCGACGCGCGGCTCTACGAGAACGAGGACGGCGCGTTCCCCCTCACGCCGCAGGCCGCCGGCACGTACGTCGTGACCTACGCCGCGATGGACTCCGCGGACAACCTCGCCCAGGAGACCTACGAGCTCACGGTCGACGCGCCCGCTCCCGCCGCGACGTCGACCGAGGCGGAGCCGCAGGCCTCCGACGCGATCGAGTTCCCCGCCGACGAGCCCGGCACGCTGTCGTTCGCGGCGCTCGGCGACATCCACAACGAGTGGGACGACCTCGACGAGGCCTTCGACTTCTGGCACGAGCAGGATCTGGACGCCGCGCTGTTCGTCGGCGACCTGACCAACAACGCCACCGCCGCGGAGTACCAGGGCCTGCGCGCGTCGCTCGACCGCAGCCAGGGCGACATGCCCGTCATCGCGTCGCTGGGCAACCACGACGTGGGCTCGAACCTGTCGGGCTACCGCCTGTTCGAGTCGACGCTCGGCCAGGCGCCGAACGCCGACTACGTGATGAACGGCTACCACTTCATCACCGTGAGCCCCGGCTCCGGACCGCTGAACGAGGAGACGATGTACCCCTCGAACAGCAACGGAAGCGACTACGCCTACGCGGCCGACTGGCTCGAGACCCGCCTCGCCGCCGCGGTCGCCGAGAACCCGACGCTGCCGATCTTCGTGCTGGTGCACTCGCCGCTGCGCTGCACCCACTACGTGTCGACCGAGTGGTACGGCTCGGGCCTCGCGGCGGGCTGCGGCGAGGGCTTCGAGTCGCTGTTCGAGCAGTACCCGCAGGCGGTCGTCTGGAGCGGTCACATCCACACCCCGAACCACATCTCGACGTCGATCTGGCAGGGCGTCGAGGGCGCGGGCGGCTTCACGACGGTGAACGCGCCGCCGCTGGCCTACTACGAGTTCGAGCGCGGCGTCGCCAACACCAACCCGTACAGCAAGGTCGTCAGCGACAGCACCCCGGATGACGGCGGCGACAACCGCGAGACCGCGGTGGTCGAGGTCGAGGGATCGCGCGTCACGATCAAGAGCTACGACTTCCTGTCGGGCGCCTGGGAGGACCAGGTCTGGACGTGGGATGTCGCGGACAGCGTGGACGAGTCCCTCGCGTTCGAGCAGCGCTTCCCGCTCGGCGACGCCCGCGCCGACCGGACGTCGGCGCCCGTGTGGCCCGAGGGCGCGTCGGTCGAGGTGACCGACATCATCCCGACCGAGGCGATGGTGACGTTCCCGCAGGCCGAGGTCGCGCCGAACGAGGTGGGCGACATCGTCCACAAGTACCGCTACCGCGTGACCGACACCGAGACCGGCCAGGTCGTGAACACGTTCACCCAGTGGTCCGGCTTCTACAAGATCCCGATGCCGGCGACGCGCAACCACATCATCTGGAACATGCAGCCGGGCCGCGAGTACCAGGTGGCCGTCACGCCGATCAACACATGGGGCAAGGAGGGCGAGGCGATCTCGACCACCTTCACGACCAACGGCTACGACGTGCGCCTCTCGACCGCCGGTGCCGGCGAGGCGACCTCCGACCTCGCCGACGCGATGCCCGGCGAGACCGTGAGCCTCACCGCGACGCCCGCCGAGGGCGAGATCTTCCTCGGCTGGGACGTGCTCGAGGGCGATGTCGAGATCGTCGACGGCACCTTCACGATGCCCGCGTCGCACGTGTCGATCAAGGCGGTCTTCACCGGATCGTCCGGTTCGACCGAGACGCACACCGTCACCACGCAGGTGCGCGGCGGCGGCACCGTCACGGCGATCCCCGGCGAGGCGACGGCGGGCCGGCTCGTGAAGCTCGAGCACCAGGCCGAGCCGGACGAGAAGCTGTGGGGCTGGGAGATCGCGGTCGAGGGCCTCGACGTGCCGGTGGGCACCATCCCGGTGTCGCGCAACGACAAGTTCGAGATGCCCGAGCGCGACGTCACGGTGACCGGCGTGTTCGGCCGCCCCGGCGACTACGCCATCGTCTACGACGGCAACGGCGCGACCGGCGGCGAGACCCCCATGAGCGAGCTGTCGGAGAAGCACACCGGCACGCTCACGCCCAACGGCTTCGAGCGGACCTACCACCGCTTCGCCGGCTGGAACACCGAGGCCGACGGCTCGGGCCGGAGCTTCGCCGACGGCGCGGACGTCACGGGCCTGGCGCAGGCCCAGACCACCATCACGCTCTACGCCCAGTGGGACAGCCTGCTGGACGAGCTGGTGGACGAGTCGTTCGACGGCCTCGCCGGATCGCTCAAGCCGGGCATCCAGCACAACCCCGGCGTGGTCGGCTGGACGCAGCAGGGACCTGCGGGCTGGTCGGTGACGAACGCCGCGACCATGGGCACGGGCGGCATGCAGGACCTGCGCGGCTGGACGTTCGTGACGCCGGACTTCTGGCTGCAGGACATCCAGGGCCGTGACCAGTTCACCAAGGGCACCGGCGTGTTCGCGGTCGCCGACGGCGACGAGTGGAACGACGCCGCGGGCGCCGGTCGCATCGACACGACGCTGAACGCCCCCGCGCTCACCCTGCCCGAGACGGCGGCCCAGGTGCGCGTGCAGTGGGACAACAGCTACCGACAGGAGGCCGACCAGACCGCGGAGGCGTTCATCGAGTTCGACTCGGGCGAGCGCGTCACGCTCGCCAAGTGGGGTGCCGGCTCGCCCGAGATGGCCGACATCGACAGCCACCGCGACCACGTCGTGGACGTGCCCGCGGGCGCCACCTCGGCCACGGTGAAGTTCCGCTACACGGCGGGCAACAACTGGTGGTGGGCGATCGACGACGTCGAGATCGACGCGATCCTGACGGAGCCGGCCGCCTGATCCGGCCGGCCTGATCCCGGGGCGGCCCGAGGTTCTCCGGAACCTCGGGCCGCTCGGCGTCGTGCGGGGGCCTCGGCGGCTGCGCCGACATCACATCCCGCCGCCCACATCGCACCCGGATGCGGGTGAGCTCACCGCGGATGTGACCTCGGCGGGGCCGAGGCGGTCTCGGCGCGGGACGCGCTACGCGCGCTCGGCGCGACGGCGGGCGAGCGCCATCCAGGCCCGCATGAGCCGGGGTACGACGAGGTAGACCGCGAGCGGGACGACGACGAGGGTGAGGACGAACGCCCGCAGGATGGGCGACCAGTCGGCCGAGAACGGGGCGATGGCGTAGAAGCCGAGCGTCACGAGCGGGAAGATCGCGAGCCACGTGATGACCGCGCGGACGTGGACCGAGGGCGGGGCGGCAGGGGTCTGGGACACGGGAGGGATCCTTTCCAACTGATTGGTTGGAGATAGTGAAGCACGCTCCGCGGCCATTTGCAACCATCCAGTTGGAGTTGGGTACACTCGCCCCATGGCGTGGAACACCGAGGAGACCAAGCGCCGACTGCTCGCCGCCGCGGTCGATGAGTTCAGCGCACACGGGCTCTCGGGCGCGCGGGTCGATCGGATCGCGGGCGCCGCGGGAGTGAACAAGGAGCGGATCTACGCCTACTTCGGCGGCAAGGACGACCTCTTCGGCGCGGTCCTCGCGCACGAGCTCGCGGCCGTGATCGACGCCGTCCCCATCCGGGGCGAGGGCCCCGACGCGATCATCGGGTACGCGGGCCGCGTGTTCGACTACCACCAGGCCCGCCCGCAGCTGTCACGGCTCCTCGCATGGGAGGGCCTCGAGCGCGGCGCCCCCGTCGCGATCGAGGCGCGCGCCGCGGCGACCGCGCGCAAGGTCGCGCAGGTGCGCCACGCGCTGCCGCAGCTGGACGACCGCGCCGCGGCCGACCTGCTGCTGTCGATCGTCACCCTCGCCGACGGATGGCAGGTCTTCCGCTCGGTCGAGCACCTCTACGCGGGCGACGCCGCGGGCACCCCCGAGCGCGCGGCCCGGCGGCGCGAGGTCGTGGTCGCGAGCGTGCGCGCGATCGTGGAGTCGCTCACCAGCCCTTGACGGCGCCCCCGAAACGGTCGGCCGCGAACGCCGGGATCGGCTCGGCGTCGGGATCGGTCACGAAGTCGGCGAGCACGCGTCCGATCGCCGGCGTGAACTTCGCGCCCTGGCCCGAGAACCCGGCGCCGAGGATGATCGGGCCGCGGCGATCCAGGACGAAGGCCTCGTCGGGCGTGGTCGTGTACGTGCAGCTCACGGCCGCGAAGCGATCGGGGTCCGTGCCGACGAGGTACTCGCGGGCGTAGCGGCGCAGGTGCTCCATCATCTTCGGCTCGTACTCGTAGGAGCGGTCGTCCGGGTCGACGTGCGGGCCGACCGCGTGCCATCCGGCCTTGACACCCTCGCCGGGCGTGAGCATTCCGTAGATGTTGGAGTGCCAGTAGTCGTACTGCGGATCTCCGAGCGCGCGCACGTGGTTGAAGCTCGGCCAGTCGGCCTCGTGGTCGGTCACGGAGAAGTGGGCCGGCTGCTCCTGGGTGACGATCAGGCGCGGGTACGACACGAGGCCGCCGACGATCTTGTCCGTCCAGCCGCCGACCGTGACGATCACCTGTTCGGCGAGGTAGGTCTCGCCCTCCGTCACGACCTCGACCGCGCCCCCGGACGTCTCGCCGATGCGCAGAACGCGTGCGCCGTGCGCCACCCGGCCGCCGCGCTCCACGGTGACCGCCTGGAACGCGGCGATCGCCCGCTCGGGGTTCAGGCGCCCGCCGTCGGGCATGTAGAGCACCTTGGTGTCGAACGCGATGCCGCGCCAGCGCTCGCGCGCCTCGTCGACGGCGAGCCACTCCGCGGCGATGCCGTGCGCTCGCAGGATGTCGGCGTGGTCGTCGGGCACGCCCTTGCCGTGGTTGGTCTGGCCGACCAGGTCCAGGATGTCCGCGCCCGACTCCGACTCGAGCTCGCGCCACAGCCGCCCGGCCTCGGTCACGAGCTCGAGGTAGTGGGGCTGGGTGTACCCGACGTTGAAGTTGCGGGTGGCCCCGTGCGAGGCGCCGTGGTGGTGCAGCTGCTCGAAGCGCTCGAGCAGCAGGGCCTCGCGTCCGCGCCGCGCCAGCTGCCACGCCGCCGCGGACCCCATCAGTCCCCCGCCGATCACCACCGTCTCGATGCGCTCCGCCACGGCCCCAGGATGCCACGGGCGCGGCGGCCCTCGAGTCTCGGGTGAACGGAGGGCCATGGGCTCGCAGGGACTCGGATAGCCTGCGACCATGGCACGGGACGGCGCCGGGGCGACGAGCGGCATCACCCTGCAGCAGCTGCGGTACTTCGTCGAGGTCGCCGCCGAGGGGTCCATCAGCGCGGCCGCCGACCTGCTGTACGTCTCGCAGCCCACGATGTCCGCCGCCATGAAGGACCTCGAACGCCGCGTCGGGCACAGCCTCTTCACCCGCTCAGCCCGCGGCGTGACCCTCACCGAGGACGGCACCGAGTTCCTCCGCTACGCCCGCCAGGTCGTCGAGCAGGCGGAGCTCCTCGAGCAGCGCTACTTCGAACGTCCGCCCTCGCGCCGCCTGCTCGCCGTCTCGGCCCAGCACTACTCGTTCGTCGTCGACGCGTTCGTCCGGATGGTGAAGGCCTCGGGCGCGGCGGAGTACGCGTTCACACTCCGCGAGACCCGCACGTGGGACATCATCGAGGACGTCCGCACGCTCCGCAGCGAGCTCGGCGTGCTGTACCGGAACGACTTCAACCGGAACGTCATCGACAAGCTGCTGCGCGAGTCCGGCCTCGGCTTCACGCCTCTGTTCCTCGCCACGCCGCACATCTTCGTCGCGCGGACGAATCCGCTCGCCGCCCGCGCGAGCGTCACGCTCGACGACCTGGAGGACGTGCCGCGCCTCACGTTCGACCAGGGGACGAACAACTCCTTCTACTTCGCCGAGGAGATCCTCTCCACCCGGTCGTCGAAGCAGGACATCCGGGTGAGCGACCGGGCCACGATCTTCAACCTCATGATCGGCCTCGGCGGCTACACGATCTCGACCGGCATCATCTCCGACGACCTGGACCCGTCGATCGTCGCCGTCCCGCTCGACGTCGACGAGCGCATCGAGATCGGATGGATCGGTCACAGCTCGATCCCCCTCACGGGTCAGGCGGAGCGCTTCGTCGCCGAGATGCGCGCCGTCGTCGCGGAGTTCGGCGTCGAACTTTACGCATAGTGTCCGACTATGTCTCTTTCTTAAGCATCCGAATGGGGCTATAGCCGGGCGCCGTGCCTAGGCTGACGACCGCGCGGGCATCCTGCCCGCCGTTCATCGTCAGGAATCGAGGCGGCCACATGGGCACCGAGTTCACCTTCGACATCAGCACGACCCGCTTCGACGAGGACTACGCGCCGTCGGCCGGCTCCCGCGCGACCACGAACTTCGCGAACCTCGCCCGGGGCGAGGGCCGCCGGCAGAATCTCCAGGGCGCGCTGAAGATGATCGACGACCGCTTCAACGACCTCGCGGATCAGGGCAACCCGAACCGTGACCGCTACGGCGTGGAGCTCGACATCGTCTCGGTGGACCTGCACGTGGAGGCCGACGACTCCGGCGTGGGCGTGCCGCTGATCGAGATGCTCGACGTCCAGATCGTGGACCGGGCGACCGGCGATCGGATCCCGGGCATCACCGGGAACAACTTCTCCTCGTACGTGCGGGACTACGACTTCAGCGTGCTGCTCCCGGCCCACAGCGCGAACCAGTCCGGCCTTCCGCACGGCTTCGGAGAGCTGCACGGGAAGCTCTTCCGGCACTTCGTCGAGTCGGCCGCGTATCGCGAGCGATTCGCGCAGCCGCCGGTGGTCTGCATCAGCGTCTCGACCAGCAAGACGTACCGCCGCATCGGCGAGCGGCATCCGGTGCTCGGCGTCGAGTACGAGCAGAGCGACTACTCGCTGACCGATCGCTACTTCGCGAAGATGGGGCTCCAGGTCCGGTACTTCATGCCGCGCGGCTCGGTCGCGCCGCTCGCCTTCTACTTCGAGGGCGACCTGCTCGAGGACCATTCCGACCTGGCGCTGATCGGCACCATCAGCACGATGGAGGCGTTCCAGAAGATCTACCGCCCGGAGATCTACAACGCCCACTCCCCCGCGGGCGAGGTGTACCAGCCGAGCCTGGAGAACCCGCACTACTCGCCGACGGACATCGCCTACGACCGCGAGGAGCGCAGCCGTCTGGCGCTCACGCAGGGGAAGTTCATCGCGGAGCACTTCCTGAAGCCCCACCAGACGCTGCTCGAGCAGTGGGCGGCCGCCCCGGCGCTCGCCCTCTGACCGGACGAACCCCGGAGGACCACCGATGAACCCGCTTCTGCCCACCTCGATCGTCGGCAGCCTGCCCAAGCCCGCCTGGCTCGCGGAGCCCGAGAAGCTCTGGTCGCCCTGGCGTCTCGAGGGCGCGGAGCTGGCCGAGGGCAAGCGCGACGCGCTGAGCCTCGCAGCCGACGAGCAGCTCCGCTCCGGGCTCGACATCGTCAGCGACGGCGAGCAGACCCGCCAGCACTTCGTCACCACGTTCATCGAGCACCTCAGCGGTGTCGACTTCGCGCAGCGCGAGACGGTGCGGATCCGCAACCGCTACGACGCGAGCGTGCCGACGGTCGTCGGCGCGGTGAGCCGCGAGCGGCCGGTGTTCGTCGAGGACGCCAAGGCCCTCCGGGCGCAGACCGACCGGCCCATCAAGTGGGCCCTCCCCGGGCCCATGACGATGATCGACACCCTCTACGACCGGCACTACGGCAGCCGCGAGGAGCTCGCGTGGGAGTTCGCGGGCATCCTCAACCAGGAGGCCAGGGAGCTCGAGGCGGCGGGCGTCGACATCATCCAGTTCGACGAGCCGGCCTTCAACGTCTTCTTCGACGACGTGCGGGACTGGGGCGTGGCGGCCCTCGAGCGCGCCGCGGAGGGGCTGCGCAGCGAGACCGTGGTGCACATCTGCTACGGCTACGGCATCAAGGCCAACAACGACTGGAAGGCGACGCTCGGGTCCGAGTGGCGCCAGTACGAGGAGTCGTTCCCGCTGCTGCAGCAGTCGGCGATCGACATGGTGTCGCTGGAGTGTCACGGCTCGCACGTGCCGGTCGAGCTGATCGAGCTCCTGCGCGGCAAGAAGGTGATGGTCGGCGCCGTCGACGTCGCGGGCGACGCGATCGAGACCCCCGAGGAGGTCGCCGCCACCCTGCGGCGCGTGCTCCCGTTCGTCGACGCGGACAAGCTGTACCCCAGCACGAACTGCGGCATGGCGCCCCTGTCCCGGCACGTGGCGCGCGGCAAGATGGCGGCGCTCGCGGCGGGTGCCGAGATCGTCCGGGCGGAGCTCTCGGGGAGCTGACACGGCGGGACATGACGGATCATGACCTCGGCAGGGGCCCGGTCGCATCCTGCTCCGTAGGCTCACCCTCGTGACCCGATGTCCGCACCCCTTCGACTCCCGCACCCGGCTGCGCCTGGACCGGCCGGAGAGCCGCAAGTGGAGCCTGCACCCCGGGCGGATCGGCGCGTGGGTGGCGGAGATGGACTTCGGCATCGCGCCTCCCGTCGCCGAGGCGCTGCATCGGGCGGTCGAGGACGAGAACCTCGGCTACCTCTCGCCGCCCCTCGCGGCTGAGCTCGGCGAGGCAACGTCCGAGTGGATGGCCGCCGAGTACGGATGGGCGGTGGATCCCGAGCGGGTGCATCCGGTCTCCGACGTGATGGCCGCGCTCGGCGTCGCGGTGTCCGAGTACGCGCCCGCCGGCTCGCCCGTGATCGTGCCGACCCCGGCGTACATGCCGTTCCTGACCTACCTGCCCGCGATCGGGCATCCGGTCGTGGAGGTGCCCGGCATCTGGACGGACGGCCGCTGGGGCCACGACCTGCAGCGGATCGACGAGGCGTTCGCCGCCGGCGCGCGCACGCTCATCCTGTGCAACCCGCACAACCCCACGGGAGCGGTGATCGACCGGGAGGAGCTCGAGGCGATCGCCGCGATCGTGGACCGGCACGGCGGGCGGGTGTTCGCCGACGAGATCCACGCGCCGTTGCGCTACGACGGCATCCCGTTCACGCCGTACGCGTCGCTGTCCGACGTCACCGCCGCGCACACCATCACCGGCACCAGCGCGTCGAAGGCCTGGAACATCCCGGGACTGAAGACCGCGCAGCTGATCACGTCCAATGACGCGGACCAGGCCGTCTACCGCCGGTTCGGATTCGCCGTGCAGCACGGCGCCGCCTCGCTCGGCGTCGTCGCCTCCACCGCCGCGTACCGGCACGGCAAGCCGTGGCTCGACGACGTGCTGACCTACCTCGACGGCAACCGGCAGGCCCTCAGCGACCTGGTGGCCGACCACCTGCCCGGCGCCGTGTACCGGGCTCCGGAGGCGACCTACATCGGCTGGATCGACGTGAGCGAGCTGGAGCTCCCCGGCGCCCCCGCCGAGTTCTTCCGCCAGCAGGCCGGCGTCGTCCTCACCGAGGGGCGGCTCCTCGGCCGCGGATACGAGGACTTCGTCCGCATCGTCTTCGCCACGCCGCGCCCCATCCTCACCGAAGCCCTGCAGGCGATGGGCGACGCGGCGCTCGGCCGGAACGGAGAGACAGCATGACAGGCACCACGACCACCGGAGCGCAGGATGGCTACGCGTTCGAGACCCGGCAGATCCACGCCGGCGAGCTGATCGACGCCGAGGCGTTCGCGCGGATCACCCCCGTGTACCAGACCGCGGGCTACCTATTCGAGAGCTTCGACGACGGCGTCGAGCGGTTCGCGGGGCGCAGCACGCGCCGCGCGTACTCCCGCAGCGACAACCCCACCAACCTCGTCGCGGCCCGGCGGATCGCCGACCTGGAGGGCGGGGTCGACGCGATCCTCGTGGCGAGCGGCCAGGCTGCGATCGCCGCGGCCCTGTTCGCCCTCGCGTCGGCGGGCGACCACATCCTCACCACCAAGAACCTGTACGAGGGCACGCGCGAGATGTTCCGCGGCGCGCTGCGCCGCCAGGGGCTCGAGTTCGAGGCGGTCGAGGCCACCGCGTCCGTGGACGAGTGGCTCGCGCGGGTGCGGCCGAACACCAAGGCGATATACACCGAGTCCATCCCGAACCCGCTGGGCGAGGTGACCGACCTCGCCAGGCTCGCCGAGGCGGCCGACCGCGCCGGCGTTCCCCTCGTCGTCGACAACACCGTGGCGACCCCCTACCTGAACCGGCCCTTCGAGTGGGGCGCGCACATCGTCATCCACTCGACGTCGAAGTGGCTCGCGGGCCACGGATCCGTCATCGGCGGCGCGGTCGTCGACGGCGGCCGGTTCGACTGGGC
Organism: Microbacterium lacusdiani; assembly: GCF_054779895.1. Taxonomy (NCBI): domain Bacteria; kingdom Bacillati; phylum Actinomycetota; class Actinomycetes; order Micrococcales; family Microbacteriaceae; genus Microbacterium; species Microbacterium lacusdiani. The sequence goes on from NZ_BAAGXJ010000020.1 coordinate 44,587, forward strand.
GGCGCACGCCGACCGGTTCCCGCAGCTGGCCCGCGGCGGCTCGTACGGGGAGCGGTCGTTCGTGGAGCGCTTCGGCGCCGGTGCGTACGGCGCCTACCTGCGCTCGGTGATCGTCCTCGAATACGGCCCGACCGTTCCGCCGACCAGCACCTTCCTGCTCCTGCACGGCATCGAGACGCTCTCGCTGCGGATGGAGCGCCACGTGCACAACGCGCAGCTGGTCGCCGAGGCCCTGCAGGGTCACCCCGCGCTCGCCGCCGTGCACTACCCGGGGCTCCCCGACAGCCCGCACCACGCCCTCGCGCAGAAGTACCTGCCGGATGGAGCCGGATCCATCGTGTCGATCGATCTGGCGGGCGGCCGCGACGCGGCCCGTACGTTCCTCGACGGCCTCACGCTCGTCAGCCAGATGACCCACATCGGCGACGTCCGCAGCCTCGCGATCCACACGGGCAGCACCATCCATGCCAAGCTCACGGAGGCCGAGCGCCTCGACCTCGGCATCACCCCCGGGCTCGTCCGCCTCTCGATCGGCCTCGAGAAGGCCGACGACATCATCGGCGACCTGAGGCGGGCGCTCGACGCTGTCGGGTAGCCCTACTGTATGCTCCGCGCGTATTGGCACGGCGCCCCGGGGCTTGCGCGGCAGTTGGCCGCCTTTCGCCACCCGATCTGTTCGCAGAAGATTGTGAATAACAGCGCTCCGTGGCGGCGTTCTGACTTCGCTACGTGACGTGTCTACAGCAGCTCGGTTCTCGCAGGGCTCAGGTCGGGGCTGGGCCGCCTTGCTGGAGGGATGCTCGTCGGTGGGACTTCAGAGTTTTGCGCAGAAATGTCGCTCTCGGACTAATTGCCATCACGCAGAAGAGGTCACAGCTGCGATACCGGTGCGTGCGGATGGCGTGACAGGTGCTGGATGCATCACAGTCGTACGTAGGCGGCGCCTGCCCATTGTTGTTGAGCGAGGTAGCCCACGGCCGCGGCAACGGTTGACACCCCCTCGAGCAAAGAATCAGCGTCCACGTCTTCTCGGCTCATGCTGTTCTGACACGCCAGCACCTGTACGCCCGCACTGCGGATCGTTGCGACGAGATCGTCTCGATAGGCACCGTCCGCGACCAGGCCCCGCACCGCGCCGCCCTGGACGACGAGCTGCACGATGCCGTCGGGACTGAGATCGTCAACGGCGTTTCGGGCAACGCGCAGCGCGGCGGTGAGAACCGCGGCGTCCTCGGCGAAGACGTGGATGACGAGCGTGTTTCGCGTGGTCATCAGGCGAGGGAGAGGAAGAGCTTTTCCAGCTCGTCGGGGTTGGTGACGTTATCCGCCTCCGGCGTGGTCATGCAGTCGCGAAGAGCGGTGGAGATGACGAGGAAGCCGGCCCGATCCAGAGCTTTAGAGACGGCGGAGAGCTGCTGAACGACGTCGCGGCAGTGAGCGTCGTTTTCAACGGCGCCGATCACCGCGGCGAGCTGTCCTTGCGCACGCTTCAGACGGTTGAGCACCTTTCGCTTCGCCTCCTGATCGTGCAGCAGCGAGTCAGGGCCTTGCGGGTCACTGCCCATGAGCGGTTCCTTCCGTCGAGTTGACAACAACTATACCCCCCGGGGTATCCTGGGCGTCCAGGTTCAGATATACCCCCTGGGGTATCACCGGAAAGGGAGAGAACATGTGTCGAGCTACGAAGTGCCGGACCTGTGGGAAGACGACGTGGGCGGGCTGCGGCCAGCACGTGTCTTCGGTACGCGCGTCGGTGCCCGCGTCGCAGTGGTGCAATGGCAACCACACGCGCGGTGAGGTGCAGGCTGCACAGTCGAAGCAGGGCGGGTTCTTCTCGCGCCTGTTCGGGCGGTGACCGACGATGGCCACCACTGAGCTCACGAACGAGACCTTCGGCCCGGCCGTCCAGGCAGACGGGATCGTCCTCATCGACTTCTGGGCGGCCTGGTGCGGCCCGTGCCGCTCGTTCGCTCCGGTATTCGAGGCGGCGTCGGAGAAGCACCCCGACATCGTGTTCGCGAAAGTGGACACCGAAGCGGAAGCTGAGTTGTCCTCGGCTCACCGCATCACCTCGATCCCGACGCTGATGGTGATCCGCGATGGCGTGCTGGTGTACAAGCAGCCCGGTGCTCTGCCTGCCCCGCAGCTCGAGCAACTGATCACCAAAGCCCGCGAGCTGGACATGGATGATGTCCGCCGCCAGATCGCGGCTGCCGAGACGGCTGCCTGACCGTGTGCGCTCAAATCACCTGCCCCTCCTGCGGCAAGCCCACGTGGGCCGGCTGCGGCCAACACATCGACGACGCCCTCGCCGACGTTCCCGAAGACCAGCGCTGCACCTGCGCGCACTGACCCCGCGAAAGCAGATCCCCGTGCTCCTCGAACGCTTGTATGACGACGACCTCGCGCACGCCAGCTACCTGATCGGTTGCCAGCGGAACGGTGAAGCGATTGTGGTCGATCCCCGCCGCGACGTGCAGGTCTATCTCGACCTCGCCGCGAAGCATGGCATGACCATCACTGCCGTCACCGAGACTCACATCCACGCCGACTACCTCTCCGGCACCCGCGAACTCGCTGCCCGCACGGGAGCGACGATGTACGTCTCCGCCGAGGGCGGGCCCGACTGGCAGTACGGTTCCGGATTCGATGACGCCACCCGGATGGTGCACGGTCAGCGCATCACCCTCGGCAACATCGCCCTCGAAGCAGTGCACACCCCCGGCCACACCCCCGAGCACCTTTCCTTCCTCGTCACCGATGGAGCCGCCACCTCCGACCCGGGCTACTTCCTCAGCGGCGACTTCGTCTTCGTCGGCGACATCGGCCGCCCCGACCTGCTGGATGAAGCCGCCGGCGGTATCGACACCCGCTTCCAGGGCGCGCGCGATCTGTTCGCCAGCCTTCGCGACCGTTTCCTCACCCTCCCGGACTACGTCCAGGTGCTCCCCGCACACGGGTCCGGCTCGGCCTGCGGCAAGGCCCTCGGCGCTGTCCCCACCTCCACGGTCGGATACGAGCGACGCTTTGCCTGGTGGGCACCGTACCTGGCCGCCGGCGACGAGCAGGGCTTCATCAACTCCCTCCTCGATGATCAACCTGATGCGCACGCCTACTTCGCCCGGATGAAGCGGCAGAACCGCACCGGGCCCGCTCTGCTGGGCAAGCTCGCACCGCTGCCGCAAATCGACGCCTCCGACCTGTCCGCTGCGCTGGAGGAAGACAGCGTCATCCTCATCGACACCCGCCACCACGCGCAGGTACACCAGGGCACCGTGCCCGGCGCGCTCAACGTCCCCGGCGAAGCGAAAGCCGCCAGCTACGCCGCCTGGGTCTACGACCCTGAGACGGAAACACGCCCCCTCGTCATTCTGGCCGACTCGACTGACGCGGCCGGGCGGTTCCGCGACCACCTGCTGCGGGTGGGGATCGACGCTGTCCACGGCTTCACCGACACCCTCGACGGACTGCGGCTCGTTCAGCCGAAGACCATCGCCCCCACGGACATCGACCAGGTGGAGCACGCCCTCCTGCTCGATGTGCGCAACCGCACCGAATACAACGCGGGACACATCCCCGGTGCCGCCCAACTCTCCGGCGGTCGCGCTCTCTGGCACACCGATGAGCTCCCCAGCTCGGGCGTCATCCTCACTTACTGCCAGAGCGGCGTCCGCAACAGCGTCGTCGCCAGCGCCCTGCGTCGAGCCGGTCACGACGTCATCGAGATCGACGGCAGCTACCGCGCCTGGCTCGCCGCAACGGCGCAGCCCGCCGCGAACGCCGCCTGACCCCTCGAGGAGCCCGACTGACCTTGCCCATCATCACCGCGATGATCCTCGCGACCGTGGTCGGCGTCGCGCTCGGGCTCCTCGGCGGAGGCGGCTCAATCCTCGCCGTCCCCGTCCTCACCCTGATATTGGGCATGGGAACGCGAGAGGCGATCGCGTCTTCTCTCTTCGTGGTCGCAGTGACCAGCGCCATCGCCGTCCTGATACGCGCGCGAACGGGGACCGTGAAATGGGGGGTCGGTGTCGCGTTCGGGGCGACAGGGATGCTCGGCGGGCTCGGCGGTGCATCTCTGGGGCGGTTCGTGCCCGACGTCCTTCTCGCCGTGCTCTTCAGCGGCATCATGATCGCCACAGCACTCGCAATGATCCGCGGCCGTCGCACACCCGCCCCACCCGAGCGACCTCGCGCGCGCAGCTCTCATGTCCTGCGCGTCGTGATCATGGGGGTGTCTGTGGGGTTCCTCACGGGGCTGCTCGGGGCGGGAGGTGGTTTCCTCATCGTCCCCGCGCTGCTGATCTTCGGTCTGCCCATCGCCGCGGCCACCAGCACATCACTCCTCGTCATCGCACTGAACTCCACCGCAGGACTCGCCGCACAGGTGTTCGCCACCGCGATCCCATGGGAAACCGTTCTTCCTTTCACCGCCTTCGCCGTTGTCGGCTCCGTCGCCGGGATGCTGCTCGCCAGAAAGTTGTCCGCCCCCACGCTCCGCAAAAGCTTCGGCTTCTTCGTCCTGGGCGTGGGCATCATCATGCTCACAGCGACGATCCTGCGCCTCGCACCTCTTCTATGACCCTCCGGGAATCGCTCATGTCCGTCACCCCCGCTGTCGTCCTCCCGCGCGTTGGTGCCCTCATCGAGGGCTACCAGGGGCCTGTCATCGATGAACGTGCGGTCCGGATCGCGGCCGGTCTCCTGCTGACGCTCGGACTTCTCGCCGCCACCGCCGCACTCGCGTTCGGGACGACTCGCCCGCTGCAGATGTTCGGAATGTTCTTCCTGCTCGACATGCTGACCCGTCTCCTCGTCAGTGATCGGTTGTCGATCACCCTGGCGTTGGGACGACTCGCGAGCCGCTCCCACTTCCCGCGCTGGGTCGGCGCCCCGCAGAAGGCCTTCGCGTGGTGGCTAGCCGTCGGCATCGCCACAGTCTCATGCGTCGCGCTGGGCTCCGGCGCTATCCCCCTCCAGGGGGTACTCGCCCTGTGCGGTGTCTGCTTCATCCTCCTAGCCCTGGAAGCGATCTTCGGCTGGTGCGCGGGCTGCCACCTCCACCGCCGTCTCAGCCGACACCCCACACATCACTGCGCCGACCGCTCCTGCAACCTCTAACCCCAAACCCCCGAAAGGACCCCATGCGTCGCTTCGCCCTCGTTACAGTCACCGCACTCGTCGCCGCCTTCGCGCTCACGAGTTGCACCGCGCCGACCACCGCCCAACCTGCGGTTAGCTCGGATGCGATCGTCATCGACGTCCGCACACCCGCCGAACACGCCGAAGGGCATCTCGATGGGGCACTCCTGCTCGACGTCACCGCCGGCGAGCTGCAAACGGCAATCCCTGACCTGGACCCCCACGCCGACTACGTCGTCTACTGCCGTTCAGGTCAACGCGCCGCAGCCGCCGTCGACCTCATGGAGGACGCAGGCTTCACCCAAGTACGCAACCTCGGCTCGCTCGCAGACGCCGCAGCCGCGACGGGGCTACCGGTCGTTCAGACCGACTGAACCCTTCACCCACGCTCCAACAGCGGAGGATCGGCGCGCGCCTCAAAAACCAGTAGCTTTCTGAGACGCCGGACCAAGTGGCCCTCGACAGCGCCCCTTTGCCCGAAATCTCGGGCCGCGCGTCGTCTCAGAAAGGCGTCTCGCCATAATTCGTCTCAGCAGGGGTCATAAAGGGTGTTTCCGAGTCAGAATGGACGCGCAGCTGCAGCTCGACGCGCTCGTTGCTGCCGGGGTGCAAAAGCGCGACGTCTTCGCGGATGTCACCTCGGGGAGCAAGACCGCGATCGAGCGGACCGGGATGAAGAAGCTCCTCGAGTACGCCGAAGACGGCGACACCGTCGTCGTCTGGCGAGTCGACCGCCTCGGCCGCTCCCTGATCGACGTGCTGAACACCGTGAATCTGCTGCGCGAGCGCGGCGTGCAGGTGCGGTCGATCTCGGATGGCATCGATCCGTCGACGTCGACGGGCCGGCTGATGTTGAACATGTTGGCCACGCTCGCGGAGTACGAGCGGGAGCTCATCGTCGAACGGGTCAACGCCGGCATCGCAGCCGCCCGAGCGAACGGGACCCGGTTTGGCCGGCCTCTGTCGGACCCGGTCGTGATCGCGGACAAGCTCGCGATTGCCGCGGATGCGCGAGCGCGCGGCCGCACCGCCGAGGACGCCGCTCGTCTCGTCGGGTGGAGTCGCGCGACGCTCTACCGCCATCAGCAGGTCCATGCGGCCCGCGAGAGCGCAGCGATGTAGCGGCTCATGGACGGCCTCGAGCGGTGGCGGATCCTCCGACTTCACGTCGAAGATCAGGTCCCCCTCGCGGCCCTCGCCCGCGAGAGCGGCATCGGCACGCGGACGCTCCAACGCTGGCATCAGCTCTACGAGAAACACGGGCTCGCAGGACTCGACGACACCGCACGAAGAGACAAGGGCAGCCGACGCACTGACCCCGCAACCGTCGCCGCCATCGAGCGGCTCGCCCTGACCCGGCCTCGTCCGTCAATCGCGACGCTGCATCGACTCATCGTCGAAGAGTGCCTACGCGAGAGTAGGCCGGCGCCGAGCTACGCGACCGTCCGAGAAATCGTGCAGGCCCTCGACCCCGCACTCGTCACCCTCGCGTTGGAGGGTCCCGCGTCCTACCGCGATCGTCACGAGCTGGTGTTCCGCCGTCGCGCACAACGGCCGAACCAGATCTGGCAGGCCGACCATACCGAACTCGACATCCTCATCATCGGCGCGAACGGGAAGCCCGACCGGCCCTGGCTGACAACCGTCATGGATGATCACTCCCGCGCGATCTGCGGATACATGGTCTTCACCGGAGCGCCCTCGTCACTGAACACCGCGCTCGCGTTGCGGCAGGCGATCTGGCGAAAGACCGACCCCGCGTGGGCGATGTGCGGAATCCCCGATGTGCTGCACGTCGACCACGGCTCCGACTTCACCAGCCACCACCTCGAACGCACCGCCATCGAGCTGCACCTACGGCTCATCTTCTCGACCGTCGGCAGGCCCCAGGGGCGCGGCAAAATCGAGCGATTCTTCGGCACCATCAACACCGAAGTCCTCCCAACCCTCCCCGGCCACCTCGGCCCCGGGAACCGCAACCCGCAGCCCGTGCTCGACCTCCCGGGCCTGGACCGAGCGATCGGCGCCTTCATCACGACCTACAACCAGCGCACCCATCAGGCGCTCGGCATCTCCCCACGCGACGCATGGGTCGCGGACGGCTGGATACCCCGCATGCCCGACACCCTCAACGAGCTCGACGGCCTGCTGCTCACCGTGCCCACGCATCGGACCGTGCAACGAGACGGCATCCACTTCCAAGGCCAGCGCTATCTCGCGCCCACCCTCGCACCGTTCGTCGGACACGCAGTCACCATCCGCTACGACCCCCGCGACCTCTCCGAGATCCGCGTCTACGACCACGGCACCTTCATCTGCGTCGCCGTCGACGAAGCCCACCCCAACACCCGCCTCAGCCTCCGAGACATCGAAGCCGCCCGCCGCGCCCGCCGCCACGAACTCCGCCGCACCATCAACGACCGCATCCCCACCATCGCCCACCGCGAAGAACCCCACCTCGCGGACTCGACCCCGCCCAAGAAACGACTCCGCACCTACGAGGAGGAGTGATGACCCAGAGCTTCATCGTCACGAAGGAACACCGCCGCTTCACCGAGTTCGCGAACGCGGTGAAGAAGGAACGCACCATCGGCATCTGCCACGGTGACGCTGGAGTCGGAAAGACCAACTCCGCCCGCCGCTACGCCAACTGGGACACCCTCCAGCCTTTCATCACCGCGTGGGGCCCGAGGAGCGAGGACGACGCGAAACACTACGCGCTCGCGCATCGCTCCCGCACCGTGTTCTACACACCCGAGGTCCTCCCGCGACCCAGAGACCTCATGGGAGACATCAGCAGATGGCGTGTCAAAGTCGGCATCTGTATCGACGAGCACCTCCGCACCATCGGGAAAGTCACCGGAGTGAACACCGCCGACACCACACGGTGGGTCGAACTGCTCATCGTCGACGAAGCCGAGCGCCTCACGCCCACCGCGCTCGAGCTGCTTCGCGACGAACACGACCGTACCCATCTCGCGATCATCTTGATCGGCATGCCCGGCATCGACCAACGCTTCCGCCACTACCCCCAGCTCTACAGCCGCCTCGGGTTCTCCCACCGCTACCGCGCCCTTGGCCGAGACGAACTCCTCTTCGTCCTCGACCGACACTGGACACGCCTCGGACGCACCCTCAACCCAGACGACTTCACCGACGCCCAAGCCGTCGCCGCCATCGAACGCATCACCCGCGGAAACTTCCGCCTCCTCGAGCGCTTGTTCCCCCAGATCAACCGCATCCTCAAGATCAACGAACTCGAGACAATCACCGACGACGTCGTCGAAGCCGCCGCCAGCGTACTCGTCATCGGGAGCTGACCGGCGCCACCGAACGATCACAGAACACCGCCATCAAGCGAGCAACTCCACAGCAGAAGATGGCACTTTCTACGCGCACCCGAGGCCGCGCCCTCATTGTAGACGGCGGGGACTCCGGACGCCCGTTAGGGCCCGGCCTACGGGGCGCTGTCGCTCAGTTCCTCAAGTGGCGCGTAGTACGCATCCAGATCGAAGGCGAGCGCGGTACCCAGCTTCGAGAGAGCTCGGTACAACCGCGTAGCGAACCAGATGAGCTACTGACGTTCGGGCGCATGCGTGAGTCCGGCCGTCTGATCGAACGCTCCGCCGCGCACCGCTAAGCCGAGATCGAGGGAGATCGGAGCTGCATCCGCGGGCTCTGAGCTGCGGGGCCCTCGCGACCGAGGCAGCGAGAGGAGCTCTCAGCTACTCGTAACCCTCTCGCAAACGCAGAGGGCATAGCCTCACTCACGAGAGCGGCACCCGCAGGGTCTGCTCCAGCGTCGGATGTCGCTCCTCATGGGAACGTTTCGCACGACGTTTTGGGGCTCATCGCATTTGAGCGTGTAGCTGAGGTCTGAAGCCTCCGGCTTCGAGGAGACTGCGGGCGATGT
>NZ_BAAGXJ010000021.1:0-101091 GCF_054779895.1 Microbacterium lacusdiani
GGAGACCTCGACGCCTACCCGGGGACCCCGACGTTGCCGACCGCTACACGCTCAGCTGCGATGAGCCCGTAATGTGTGCGCTCCGCCGGACCGCTTGATCAGGCTCCGCGGCGAGCGTCTCCGGAACGGCGGATCGGCCGCCTACTTGCTTCAGCCATTCGGGGGCGTGTGCCAGGAGTCTCTCGACTCGCGACACGCCGCTGCTCGGACGGGCGAGGCACATGAGGAGCGTCGGCGCGATGACCCCGATCGCGATGACGGCCGAAACCAGAAGCGCGAAGAGTTCCGGCCAACGCGCCGCCCAGGCTTCGGTCATCGGCAAGCAACCTCCGGATGGGGCGACAGGGCGTCCTGACAGCATCACCCGGCGCAGTTCCATTCGGGAGAGGTGAATATGTCCTTCCGCCCCTCCGGGGGCGCCCTTCGTCGTTCCGGCGCGGCGACCGGCAGAATGGCGGGCATGGGCGTGCCGCTGATCACCGAGATGCCGGATCCGCAGTTCGTGATGTCCGAGGAGGGGCACCGGATCGCGACCTACTCGTGGGGAGAGGATGACGCGCCCGTCGTGCTCGCCGTGCACGGCTTCGCCTCGAGCTGCCGCGACAACTGGGTCAACACCGGATGGGTGCGCGAGCTGCTCGGCGCGGGGTTCCGCGTCCTGGGTGTGGACCAGCGCGGCCACGGCGCCAGCGACCGGCCGCACGACGCCGCGCAGTACACGATGGACGCGCTCGTGCGCGACATCGAGGTCGTGCTCGACACCTACCTGATCGACACCGTGCGCTACCTCGGGTACTCGCTCGGCGCCCGCGTCGGGTGGCACGTCGCGGTCGAGCTCGGCGACCGCATCGAGCGGGCGGTGCTCGGCGGCATCCCGGACGGGCGTCCGCTGGGGCGCCTGGACCTCGCGCAGGCCCGCGCCTTCGCCGAGCGCGGCGAGGAGGTGACCGACAAGGTCACGCGCAACTACATCACGCTCGCCGAGCGGGTGCCGGGCAACGACCTCCGGGCGATCATCGCGCTCGCGGAGGGCATGCGCTTCGGCGACGCTGACCCCGACCTCGGCCACCCGCCGCAGCAGCGCATCCTGTTCGCGACGGGCACCGAGGACGCGATCCTCGAGGACTCCCGCCGCCTGGCCGCGGCCGTGCCGAACGGCACGTTCGTGGAGGTGCCGGGGCGGCACCACTTCAACGCGCCGGGATCACGCGACTTCCGCCAGGCCGGCGTGGAGTTCCTGCGTCAGGACGCCTGAGCGCGTCAGGCGTCGATGCCGAGGTCCTTGCGCAGCCGCGCGACGTGGCCCGTGGCCTTGACGTTGTAGAGCGCGTGGGTGACGACGCCCTGCTCGTCCAGCACGAACGTCGAGCGGATGACGCCCTCGACGACCTTGCCGTAGTTCATCTTCTCGCCCCACGTGCCGTACGCGCGGTGCACGGCGGCGTCGGGGTCGCTCAGCAGCTCGAAGGGGATCGCGTCGCGCTCGCGGAACTCGGCCAGCTTGGCCGGCTCGTCGCGCGAGACACCCAGCACCGTGTATCCGGCGGCGGCCAGCGAGCCGATGCTGTCGCGGAAGTCGCACGCCTGCGTCGTGCAGCCGGGCGTCATCGCGGCGGGGTAGAAGTACAGCACGACCTTGCCGCCGCGGAAGTCAGCGAGCGAGACCTCGCGGCCGTCCTGGTCGAGCAGGGTGAAGTCGGGGGCGGGGGTACCGGGTTCGAGGCGCGTCGTGGTCACCCCACCAGCCTACGTTCGCGGGAGCGTCAGTAGTCCGTGCGGTCCTTGAACGTCGCCAGGAGGCGCTGCAGCGAGTCGACGCGCTCGGCGGGCAGGCGGCCGTCCGCGACCGCCTCGTTGAGCGCGCAGTCCGGCGCATCCGGCAGGTGCGTGCAGCCGCGCGGGCACTGCTCGGCGACCGCCTCGAGGTCCTTGTAGGCCCGGATGATGTTGGCCGGGTCGACGTGCCCGAGGCCGAACGAGCGCACTCCGGGGGTGTCGATGACCCAGCCCGACCCCGCGGGCCCGTGGTACCGCAGCGACACGGTGGAGGACGACGTGTGGCGGCCGCGGCCGGTCACCTCGTTCACGTGCCCGGTCGCGCGCCGCGCGCCCGGCACGAGCGCATTCACGAGCGTGGACTTGCCCACGCCCGAATGCCCGACGAACACCGTGCTGTGGCCCACCAGCGCCTCGCCGATGGCGTCGACCGGCGCCTCGTCGCGCGCGCTCGTGAAGACCCGCAGGTCGTCGAGGCCCGCGAAGTGCGCGAGGAACGGCGCGGGATCCGCGAGGTCGGTCTTGGTGACGACCATCAGCGGCCGGATGCCCGCATCCAGCGCCGCGATCAGGTAGCGGTCCACCAGCCGGGGGCGCGGCTCGGGGTCGGCCGCGGCCACCACGATGAGCATCTGGTCCGCGTTCGCGACGATGACCCGCTCGACCTGATCGGTGTCGTCCGCGCTGCGGCGCAGCAGCGACGTGCGCTCCTCGATCCCGACGATGCGGGCGAGCGTGCCCTCGGCGCCGCTCGTGTCGCCGACCACGCGGGCGCGGTCGCCCGTCACGATCGGCGTCTTGCGCAGCTCGCGGGCGCGCGCCGCGGTCACCTGGCGCTCGTCCGGCGTGTCCTCGCCGACGAGCACGGAGTAGCGGCCGCGGTCCACGCCGAGAACGCGCGCGATCGTCGCGTCCTCGTGCGCGGGGCGGCGCTTGGTGCGCGGTCGGTTGGCCTTGGGGTTCGGCCGGACCCGCACGTCGCTCTCGTCGTACTCGAGGTCGTCGTCCTCCCCGAGCGGATCGTCGAGCCAGCTCATCCCCGAGCCCTCACGGGCGGACGCCCCGCATCTCGTCCCACAGCTGGGTGAACTGGGGCAGGGTCTTGGCCGTCGTCCCGATGTCGTCGACCACGATGCCCGGCACGCGCAGCCCGATGAGGGCTCCGGTCGTGGCCATCCGGTGGTCGTGGTGGGCCTTCCAGGTGCCGCCGGTCAGCTCGGCCGGGGTGATCCGGATGCCGTCGGGCATCTCCTCGGCGACGCCGCCGAGCGCCGTGACGTTCTGCGCGAGCGCCGCGATGCGGTCGGTCTCGTGGCCGCGGATATGCCCGATCCCGTGGAAGGTCGTGGGGGAGTCCGCGAACACCGCCAGGCCCACCAGCGTCGGGGTGAGCTCGCTCACCGCCGACAGGTCGAGCTCCAGGCCGTGGATGCCGCGCCCGGCGGCGACCGTCAGCGCGCCGCCGCGGCGGCTCACCCGCGCGCCCATCAGCTGCAGGATCTCGACCAGCTGCGCACCGGGCTGCGTGGAGTGCGGAGGCCATCCCGATACGGTCACCGAACCGCCCGTCACCATCGCGGCCGCCAGGAAGGGCGCGGCGTTGGAGAGGTCGGGCTCGATCGCGATGTCCTTGGCGCGGAGCGGCCCGGCCGGCACGATCCACTCGCCCGGGCGAGGGCGCTCCACGTGCACGCCGCGGCGCGCGAGCGCCTCGACGGTCATGTCGATGTGCGGGATGCTGGGCAGTCGCGCGCCCGTGTGCCGCAGGTGCAGGCCCACGTCGAAGCGCGGCGCGGCCAGCAGCAGCCCCGAGACGAACTGGCTCGACGCGGACGCGTCGATCGCGATCTCGCCGCCGCGGATGTGCCCGTGGCCGCGCACCGTGAACGGCAGCGCCCAGTGGCCGCCGTCGTCGATGTCGACGCCGAGGTCGCGCAGCGCGCGGATCATCTCGGCCATGGGGCGGTGAAGCGCGCTCTCGTGCGCCGTGACCGTCACCTCGCCCGACGCGAAGCCGGCGAGGGGAGCGAGGAACCGCATCACGGTGCCGGCCTGCCCGCAGTCGACGGTCGCGGGCGCCGTGAACGGCGCCGCCGGATGCACCAGCAGGTCGGGGCCGAACGGGCCGTCGCCGGGCACCTCCTCGACCTCCACGCCCAGGGCGCGCAGGCCCTCGAGCATGCGGCGCGAGTCGTCGGACTGCAGCGGCGACAGCAGGCGGCTGGGGCCCTCGGCGAGCGCGGCGAGGATCAGCTCGCGGTTCGTGAGCGACTTGGACCCGGGGATGGTCAGGACCGCCTCGAGCGGACCGGCCGCGGTCGGCGCGGCATACTCGCCCTGCGGGGCGTCGGGGGAATACACGCGCGGTTTCATCGGTTCCTACCCTACTGAACGTCCCCATCACCGCCCCGGCCGATCCGGCCCGGAGATGCGGATCCGGACGGGCCCCGGGAACCAGGAGAGGAACCGGATGATCGCCACGCTGTCGCGTCCCGCGCCGGTCGCCGTGCATGCCCTCGGCGTCCCTTCGCGCGGGGGTGGGGCGCACGCGGTCGGGGCACAGGCCGCCGCCCTAGACTGGCGCGTGATGGACGACGAGCGCGATCTGGCCGACACCGACGACGTACGGCACCTGGAGGGCGAGGAGCCGGCGGAGGAGGGCGCGCCGACGGGCTCGCCGCTCACCGCGGCCGAGACGCGCGACCAGTTCCAGGAGCAGGCGCTGCCCTACATGGATCAGCTGTACGGCGCGGCCATGCGCATGACGCGCAACCCCAGCGATGCGGCCGACCTGGTGCAGGAGACCTTCGTCAAGGCGTTCGCCTCGTGGGCGTCGTTCACGCAGGGGACGAACCTCAAGGCGTGGCTGTACCGCATCCTGACGAACACGTACATCAACACGTACCGCAAGCGGCAGCGCGAGCCGTATCAGGGCACGATCGACGACCTCGAGGACTGGCAGCTCGGCGGCGCCGAGTCGACCACGGCGACGAGCAGCCGGTCGGCCGAGGCCGAGGCGATCGACCGCATGCCCGCATCCGCGGTCAAGGACGCCCTGCAGGCCATCCCCGACGACTTCCGGATGGCGGTGTACCTCGCCGACGTCGAGGGCTTCGCCTACCAGGAGATCGCCGACATCATGAAGACCCCCATCGGCACGGTCATGAGCCGCCTGCACCGCGGCAGGCGTCTTCTGCGTGACCTGCTGAAGGATTACGCGGCCGAGCGAGGAATCCAGGCCGCCACCGCTGAGAAAGCCCCGAGGAGCAGGAAATGACCGATTGCGGTTGCGAGAAGGCGCGGCAGGATCTCGAAGAGTACCTCCGCAACGAGGTCTGCAAGACCGAGCACACCGACATCAAGGAGCACCTCGACACGTGCGAGTCGTGCCGTGACGAGGCGCTCGTGGCGCGCACCCTCACCGAGGTCGTGGCCCGCGCGTGCAAGGAGACGGCTCCGGAGGAGCTGAAGAACATGGTGCTCGCGCGGCTGCGCGACGCGCAGGCCGCGGCCCACTGAGTCAAGGGGCACCTGCCCGTCCGGCGGCCTCGCTAGGGTCGGACGCATGGCCGAGTTCCCCGACGTCCGCACCCTCCCGCTCGACGAGATAACGCGCGCCGCGCTCGCGGAGCGCGGCCTCGAGTACCGGCTGATCGAGAACGACCGCGCCGCGGTGATGGACGCGTGGAGCCACGCGGTCCGCCGCGGCTTCGCGGGCCCCGAGCTCTCGGCCGAGGAGATCACCGAGTGGCGCGAGCCCATGTCGTGGCGGCGCGTGACGGGCGTGTACGACCCGGCGAGCCCGCAGGCGGACCGGCCCGTGGCCACGGCCAGCTCGTGGGTGACGCCCACGACCATCCCGGTCGGGACCGTGCCGCTGTGGGCGATCAGCACCGTGACGGTCGCCGGCACGCATCGCCGGCGGGGCATCGCGCGCGGGATGCTGGAGGCGGAGCTGCGCGACGCCCACGCGGCGGGGGTGCCCGTCGCCGGGCTGACGGCGAGCGAGGCGACGATCTACGGCCGCTACGGCTTCGCGCCGGCCACGCTGGTCGCGACGTGGAAGGTCGACGCGCGCCGCGCCGAGTGGATCGGCCCGGAGGCGCCGGGGCGCGTGCAGTACCTCGACCGCGAGGACGCCGCGCTGCTGATCGGCGAGCTGCACGAGCGCACGCTGTCGCAGCGGCTGGGTGAGATCCCCGGCTGGCCGCGCCGCTGGCGCGGTCGCGTCGGCCTGGCCGAGCACAAGGACGACGGGGTGCGCACGGTCCGCTACGTCGACGCGGCGGGGGAGCCGCGGGGCGCCATGGCGTACGCGATCGAGGGGGATCCCGAGGACGACGGACGCGGCGTGCTGACCATCCAGTACCTGATCGCCGAGGACGACGCCGCGCTCGGCGCGCTCTGGCGCTTCGCGCTCGAGCACGACCTGGTGGGGCGCGTCGTCGCCCACATGCGCCCCGTGGACGAGCCGCTCCCGTGGCTGATCTCGGACCCGCGGGTCGCGGTGTCGTCGATCAAGGACCACGGCTGGCTGCGCATCCTCGACGTGCCCGCCGTGCTCGAGGCCCGCTCCTATGCCGCCGACGCGGACCTCACGCTGCGGGTGTCGGATCCGCTCGGCTATGCCGAGGGCACCTGGCGCGTCTCGATCGCGGACGGCCGCGCGTCCGTCACGCCCGACGAGGGCGACCCCGACGTGTCCCTCTCGGTGATCGAGCTCGGCTCGGCCTACCTGGGCGGCTTCGCGCTGCCGGTCCTGCGCGCCGCGGGCCGCGTCGAGGGCTCCGATGCCGCGATCACGGCGCTGGACGCGGCGCTGCGCGTGCCCCGTGCGCCGTTCCTCAGCATCGTGTACTGATCCCGGAGGCTCGCGCCCGCGGCGCGCGCGTCAGCTCAGGGGATCCCGGCTTCTCAGGGCGGGAAGGGCGGTTCCGGTCCTGAGAACCCGCGATCTCCTGTGAAGGCGCGCAATGCGAAGCGGCCGGTCCTCCGAGGAGGGCCGGCCGCTTCGCGTGAGTCGGGCTCAGGACAGCGCGCGCTTCATGAGCTCGGCGTGCTCGACCGCGTGCACCTTCGACGAGCCCGTGGCGGGCGAGGCCGAGGCCGGGCGGGAGACCACGCGGATCTCGCGGCCGAGCTGCGACGCCACCTCGAACGAGATGAACGGCCAGGCGCCCTGGTTCTCGGGCTCGTCCTGCACCCACACCAGCTCGGCGTTCGGGTACTCGGCCAGCACCGCGTTCAGCTGCCCGACCGGGGCCGGGTAGAACTGCTCGAGGCGCACGAGGGCGATCTCGGGGTTCGGGCGCTTGTCGAGCTCGCCACGCAGATCCCAGTGGATCTTGCCCGAGTGCAGCAGGACCTTCTTGACCGCGCCCTTGTCGACGCCGCGGTTGTCGTCGAGCACCGGCTCGAAGCGGCCCGACGTGAACTCCTCGACCTCGCTGGTCGCGCCGCGCAGGCGCAGCATCGCCTTCGGGGTGAAGACGATCAGCGGGCGGCGCGGGCGGGCGTAGGCCTGGCGGCGCAGCAGGTGGAAGTACGACGCGGGCGTGGAGGGGCGCGCGACCGTCATGTTGTCCTGCGCGCACAGCTGCAGGAAGCGCTCGATGCGGGCCGACGAGTGGTCGGGGCCCTGGCCCTCGTAGCCGTGGGGGAGCAGCATGACGACGCTCGACTGCTGGCCCCACTTCTGCTCGGCCGCCGAGATGTACTCGTCGATGACCGACTGGGCACCGTTGACGAAGTCGCCGAACTGCGCCTCCCACAGCACCAGGGCGTCCGGGTTCTCGACCGAGTAGCCGTACTCGTAGGCGAGGGCGGCGTACTCGCTCAGCAGCGAGTCGTACACCCAGAACCGGCCCTGGTTCTCGGACAGGTTCACGAGCGGCAGCCACTCCTGGCCGTTCACGCGGTCGTGGAACGTGGCGTGACGCTGCACGAACGTGCCGCGGCGCGCGTCCTGACCGGCCAGGCGCACCGAGGTGCCCTCGAGTAGCAGCGAGCCGAACGCGAGCAGCTCTCCGAAGCCCCAGTCGATCTGGCCGCCGCGGCTCATCTGCACGCGCTTGTCGAGCAGCTGCTGCAGCTTCGGGTGCACGGTGAAGCCGTCGGGCTTGTTGGCGTGCGCGTCGCCGATCTGGTGGATGACCTCGACCGCGACACCCGTCGTCTCGGGCTCGCCCGCGACCTCGACCTCGGGCGCCTCCGCGTCGACCACGGGGTGCGAGCCGGTCTCGGCGGCGTGCGTCTCCGCGAACGCGATCTCCAGGCGCTCCTGGAAGTCGCGCTTGGCCTGCTCGTACTCCTCCTCGGTGATGTCGCCGCGGCCCACGAGCGCCTCGGTGTAGAGGCGGCGGGTCGAGCGCTTCGCCTCGATGAGGTTGGTCATGAGCGGCTGCGTCATCGACGGGTCGTCGCCCTCGTTGTGACCGCGGCGGCGGTAGCAGACGAGGTCGATCACGACGTCGCGGTGGAAGCGCTGCCGGTACTCGAACGCGAGCTCGGCCACGCGGACGACGGCCTCGGGGTCGTCGCCGTTCACGTGGAAGATCGGGGCCTGGATGGTCTTGGCCACGTCGGTCGCGTAGACCGAGGAGCGGGCATCCTGCGGCAGAGTCGTGAAGCCGACCTGGTTGTTGACGACGACGTGCACCGTGCCGCCCGTGCGGTAGCCGCGCAGCTGCGACATCTGCAGCGTCTCAACGACCACGCCCTGGCCCGCGAAGGCCGCGTCGCCGTGGACGAGGATCGGCAGCCACGTGAACGAGCCGACGGGACGGCGGTCCTGCTTCGCGCGGACGATGCCCTCGAGCACGCCGTCCACGGTCTCGAGGTGCGACGGGTTGGCGGCCAGGTAGACCGCGAGCTCCTCGCCGCCGTCGGCGACGTAGGTGCCCTGCGTGCCGAGGTGGTACTTCACGTCGCCCGAACCGCGCTTGTTGCCGGGCAGGGCGCCCTCGAACTCCTGGAACACCTGGCCGTAGGTCTTGCCGGCGATGTTGGTGAGGACGTTCAGGCGGCCGCGGTGGGCCATGCCGATCGCGGCGCCCTCGAGGCCCGCCACGGCCGCGCCCTGCAGGATGCGGTCGAGCAGAGGGATGAGCGACTCGCCGCCCTCGAGCGAGAAGCGCTTCTGGCCGACGTACTTGGTCTGCAGGAAGGTCTCGAACGCCTCGGCCTCGTTCAGCTTGCCGAGGATCCGCAGCTGGTCGTCGTGGTCGGGCTTGGTGTACTTCATCTCCAGCTTCTGCTGGAACCACTCGCGCTGCTCGTGGTCGTGGATGTGCATGTACTCGATGCCGGTCGTGCGGCAGTAAGAGTCGCGGAGCACGCCGAGGATCTCGCGCAGCTTCATGGTGCGCCGGCCGCCGAAGCCGCCGGTCACGAACTCGCGCTCGAGGTCCCAGAAGGTGAGGCCGTGCGACTCGATCTCGAGGTCGTGGTGCAGGCGCTGCACGTACTCGAGCGGGTCGATGTCGGCCATCAGGTGGCCGCGCACGCGGTAGGCGTTGATGAGCTCCTGCACGCGAGCGGTCTTGTCGACGCGCTCCGCCAGGTCGACGGCGACGTCGCTGTTCCACGCGATGGGCGCGTACGGGATGCGCAGCGCCGCGAAGATGCCCTCGTAGAAGCCGCGCTGGCCGAGCAGGAGCTCGTGCACCTTCTTGAGGAACTCGCCCGAGCCCGCGCCCTGGATGACGCGGTGGTCGTAGGTGCTGGTCAGGGTGATCGTCTTGCCGATCGCGAGCTCGTTGAGCGTCTTCTCGCTCGCGCCCTGGAACTCGGCCGGGTACTCGAGGGCGCCGGCGCCGATGATGCAGCCCTGGCCCTTCATGAGGCGCGGCACGGAGTGCACGGTGCCGATGCCGCCGGGGTTGGTCAGCGAGATCGTGGTGCCCGCGAAGTCGCCCGCCGTGAGCTTGTTGCCGCGGGCGCGCTTGACGAGGTCCTCGTACGCCGCGAGGTACTCGGTGAACGACAGCGTGTCGGCGTTCTTGATGCTCGGCACGAGCAGCGCGCGCGTGCCGTCGGGCTTGGGCAGGTCGATCGCGATGCCGAGGTTCACGTGCGCGGGGGCCACGACCGACGGCTTGCCGTCGATCTCGGCGTAGAACACGTTCTGGCTCGGGAACTCCTTGAGCGCCTGGATGAGCGCCCAGCCGATCAGGTGGGTGAAGCTCACCTTGCCGCCGCGCGTGCGCGACATGTGGTTGTTGATGACGATGCGGTTGTCGATCATCAGCTTCGCCGGGATGGTCCGGACGCTCGTGGCCGTGGGAACGGTGAGCGACTCGTCCATGTTCTTGGCGAGGGTCTTGGGCATGCCCTTGAGGACCGTGACGACGTCCTCCTGCGGCTTCTCGGCCGAGGAGGCCGGCGCGGCCTCCTGCTGCGGCGCGTCGGCCGGGATGGGCGCGGGCGCGGCCGGCTTGGCCGTGGTGCGCGCGACGGGCTGCTGGCCGATCACGGGGACCGGCGCGGTCGGCGGGTGGCCGTTCTGGGCGGCCGAGGGCGCGGCGGCCGGGCCGGCCGGAGCCTGCGCGGGAGCCGCGGCGGCGGGAGCCGCGGGTGTCTCGGACTGGTAGGCCTCGAGAATGGGCCACCACTCCTTGTCCACCGAGTTCCTGTCCGCCTTGAACTGCTGGTAGAGCTCTTCGACGAGCCACTGATTGGCTCCGAACTCCCCGTCGCTCGTGGTCCCGGTGCCCGTTCCCTGGCTCGACACGGCCGATTCGCCTTCTTTCATCGGTGAAAATCCTTGACCCGCGCACCGCTCGAGCGGTCACGCGCGCACGCCCTGAAAGCCTAGCCCAGATCGGTTCCTCCTCTCCTCGGAGGGGCCGCGTACGCAGGTCCTCCCCAGGACGGATGCGCGCCCCCGACGGATGTCGATATGTTGGGCGCGCTGCGCGCCCGGCAGATCAACGTCGAGCCGACCGCGCAGTCGTCCAACGGCGTCACGGTCGACGTCACGGGCGTGGCGCTGTTCAAGATCCGCTCCGAGCCCGAGCAGGTGCGCCGGGCCGCCGAGCGCTTCGCCTCGCAGGACGGCGCGATCGAGCAGTTCACGCCCAGTCCGCCAAGCTCGACGCCGAGGTGCGGCGCGTGGCCGAGGCCGCGACCTACGAGCGCCAGCAGCGCGCGGACGCCGAAGCCTACGAGCAGCAGAAGCAGGCCGAGGCTATCCGCCTCGCCGGCGAGGCCAAGGCCGCGGCGATCAAGGCCGAGGCCGCGGCGATCGCCGAGCACGAGGCGGCGCTCATGGCGCAGCGCGCGATCGAGGCCGTCGTGCCGATGATGGCGGAGTTCGCCAAGGGCTACCAGCGTGTCGGCTCCATCACGGTGCTCGGCGGCGAGGGAGGCGCGTCCGCGCACCTCGCGAGCGAGCAGGCGGTGGGCATGCGCGCGACGTTCGACGCGGTCAAGGCCGCGACCGGCGTCGACCTGGCCGCGATCATCGCCGGCCGCGCGGTCGGCGAGGGCATCGGCGAGGGAATGCGCCCGGCCACCGTCGCGGCGCCGGCCCCGGCCGCGACGCTCGTGGCGGAGCCGGTCACGGCGGCGGGGGACGAGCCGGGGGCCTGACGCGTCGCGGAGCGAAACCGTTCGGCGGATCCATAACCGGCCCCCGTAGACTCGGAGCACTATGGATGACCCTCCCAGTTGCAGTAGTTCGCCCCACAGCCTGACCTCTCCGATCCGGGGAGGTGGATCGAGATGGACCTGATCCTGCTGGGCGTGGGGCTGCTTCTGACGGTCGGCACGGGCCTGTTCGTCGCGAGCGAGTTCGCGCTGGTCAACCTGGACCGCGCGGATCTCGAGGCCCGCCGGGAGCGGGGCGAGTCCCGCCTCGCCATGACGATCTCGGCTCTGCGCCAGACGTCAACGCATCTGTCGAGCGCGCAGCTCGGCATCACCCTGACGACGCTGCTGACCGGTTACACGCTCGAGCCGGCGTTCTCGCACCTGCTCGAGCCCGTGCTCACCACGTGGGGGGTCGCGGAGGGCGCGGTCGCTCCCATCGCGACGGTCGTCGCGGTCGCGATCGCGACCATCCTGTCGATGATCCTCGGCGAGCTCGTGCCCAAGAACTTCGCGCTGGCCCTGCCGCTCGCGACCGCCAAGGTCGTCGCGCCGTTCCAGATCGCCTTCACGACCGTCTTCCGCCCCGCGATCGCCCTGCTCAACGGCAGCGCCAACGCGGTGCTGCGCGGCTTCGGCATCGAGCCCAAGGAGGAGCTGTCGGGCGCGCGGACGGCCGAGGAGCTGTCGTCGCTCGTGCGCCGCTCGGCGATGGCCGGCGTGCTCGAGGAAGACACCGCGACGCTTCTGGATCGCAGCCTGACGTTCGCGCGGCTCACGGCGGGCGACGTCATGACGCCGCGACCGCGCGTGCACGCCGTCGCGGCGGGCGACTCGGCCGATGACGTGATCGAGCTCGCGCGCCAGACCGGCCACAGCCGCTTCCCGGTGTTCGACGACTCGATGGACGACATCGTCGGCATCGTGCACCTCAAGGCCGCCGTCGCGGTTCCGCGCGACCGGCGCCCCGACGTCCCGGCCGCCGCGCTCGCGACCGAGCCGCTGCGCGTGCCCGAGACCGTGCACCTCGACCAGCTGGTGTCCGAGCTGCGCTCGCGCGGCTACCAGATGGCCGTGGTGGTCGACGAGTACGGCGGCACCGCGGGCGTGGTCACGCTGGAGGACCTCGTGGAGGAGATCGTCGGCGAGGTGTCGGATGAGCACGATCGCCGCCTCGCGGGCGTCGTCCGCCACCGCGACTCGCTGACGTTCCCCGGCCAGCTGCGCCCCGACGAGCTGCGCGACCGCGCCGAGGTCGAGGTGCCCGAGGACGACGCGTACGACACGGTCGGCGGCTTCATCATGAGCGTCCTGGAGCGCATCCCGAACGTGGGCGATTCCGTGCGCATCGACGACGGCGTGCTGACCGTCGAGCGGATGGACGGCCGTCGCGTCGACCGCGTGCGGTTCACACCCGACCCGCTGCCGGAGCCCGATCCCGTCGTCCGCAACGAGAACGAGCCGCGGACGTCCCGCGCCGGCCATGACGCGAACGGCAAGGGGGGTGCGCGATGAGCGACTGGGCCGGGATCGCGTGGCTCGTGGTGCTGCTGCTCGCGAACGCGTTCTTCGTCGGCGGCGAGTTCGCGGTCATCTCCGCGCGCCGCTCGCAGATCGAGCCACTCGCGGAGCGCGGGTCGCGGGCTGCGAAGACCGCGCTGTACGCGATGGAGCACGCCACGCTCATGCTGGCGACCTCGCAGCTGGGCATCACGATCTGCTCGCTGCTGATCCTGAACGTCTCGGAGCCGGCGATCCACCATCTGCTCGAGGTGCCGCTGGGGCTGACGGGTCTCCCGGAGGGACTCGTCGACACGGTCGCGTTCGCGATCGCGCTGATCCTGGTGTCGTACCTGCACGTCGTGTTCGGCGAGATGGTCGCCAAGAACATCGCGTTCTCGGTGCCCGACCGCGCCGTGCTGCTGCTCGCGCCGCCGCTCGTGTGGGTGTCGAAGGTGTTCCACCCCGTCATCTGGGTCCTGAACTGGATCGCGAACGGCGTGCTGCGGCTGTTCGGGGTCGAGCCCAAGAACGAGGCGGCGTCGACCTTCACGCTCGACGAGGTCGCGACGATCGTCGCGCAGTCGCGCCGGGAGGGCGTGCTCGACGACGTGTCGGGCGCGGTCGCGGCGGCCGTCGAGTTCACGGACAAGAAGGCGGGCGACGTCGCGGTGCCGCTCGCCGAGATCGTGTCGCTGCCCGAGAACACGACGCCCGAGGAGATCGAGCGGGCGGTCGCGAAGCACGGCTACTCGCGCTACGTGATCGTGGATCCGGAGGGCGAGCCGGTCGGATACGTGCACCTCAAGGACGTGCTCCGCGCCGCGAGCGACGAGGACCTGCCCGAGAAGCTCACACGGCCGATCCCGGCCAAGCGGATCCACCACATGGTGCCGGTGCAGGAGACCACCGACCTGGAGGACGCCCTCGCGGTGATGCGCCGCGCGGGACGTCACCTGGCACGCGTGCGGAACGCGCAGGGCGACACGACCGCCGTGCTGTTCCTCGAGGACATCCTCGAGGAGCTCATCGGCGAGATCGATGACGCGACGCGACGCCGACCCTGACGTCGCTGCGACCGGGTGCGGATCGGCCCCTTCGAGCTCTCGGAAGGGCCGATCCGCACCGGATCGGGCGTCAGGACGGGCGGCGGAAGGCGCGGAGGTACTGCGGCGGCCAGAGGCCCTCGGGGTCCTCGCCGAGCTCGGTTGCGGCGCGCAGGCCGAAGTGCGGGTCGCGCAGCCACTCGCGGGCCGCGAAGATCACGTCGGCGTGGCCGGCCTGCAGGATGGCCTCGGCCTGCGTGCCGGTCGTGATGATGCCGACCGCGCCCACGGGGGCGTCCGACAGCTCCCGCACGCGCGCCGCGAACGGCACCTGGTAGCCCGGCCCGACCTTCAGCTCCTGGTGGGCGACCAGGCCCGCGCTCGAGACGTCGATCAGGTCGGCGCCGGCCTCGACCGCCCAGCGCGACACCTGGGCGATGTCGTCCGGCTCGAGGCCGCCCGGCGCGGCGTCCGAGGCCGAGAAGCGCACGAGCAGGGGCACGTCCTCGCCGACCTCCGCGCGCACGGCGCGCACGACCTCGAGCGTGATCCGCGCGCGGTTCTCGAGCGAGCCGCCCCACGCGTCGTCCCGCTGGTTCGACAGCGGCGACAGGAACTCGTGGAGCAGGTAGCCGTGTGCGGCATGCACCTCGAGCACGTCGAAGCGCGCGTCGATCGCGCGGCGCGCCGCCGCCCGGAAGGCGTCGACGACGCGCTGGATGCCCGCCTCGTCGAGCGCGACGGGCTCGGCGTAGCCCTCGTACGCGATGGCGGAGGGCGCGACCGTGGTCCAGCCGCCCGCCTCGGCCGGGACGGTGCCGTGCTCGCCGGAGAACGGCGACCAGGTCGACGCCTTGCGGCCCGCGTGGGCGAGCTGCAGGCCCGCACGCGCGCCGCGCGCGTGCACCGCGGCGACCACGCGCGCCCACGCGTCGCGCTGCGCGTCGTTCCAGAGGCCCACGTCCTGGGGCGAGATCCTGCCCTCGGGCACGACCGCCGTCGCCTCCGCGACCACCAGGCCGGCGCCGCCCGATGCGAACTGCGCGAGGTGCACGTGGTGCCAGTCGTTGGGCACGCCGTCCAGCGCGCTGTACTGGCACATCGGCGCCACCCACAGCCGGTTCCGGAACGTCACGTCGCGCAGGGTCAGCGGGCTGAACAGCAGGCTCATGGATCTCCGTTCTCGCCGGTCCGCGGACGGGCGATGGCGTTATCGTGGCGGGCATGACGGTTGCCCGGGAGTGGACGGCGGCGGACACCGCGGCCGTCCTCCGGGTGCCAACCGGGGACGCCCACAAGTATTCCCGCGGAGTGGTGGGGCTGCGCACCGGGTCGCCGACGTACCCCGGCGCCGCGGTGCTGACCGCCGAGGGCGCCGCGCGCGCTGGTGCGGGGATGGTGCGCTGGCTCGGCGACGCCGAGGTGGCCCGGCTCGTGATGCAGCGCCGCCCCGAGGTCGTGACGACGCCCGGGCGCGTCGACGCGTGGGCCGTCGGATCGGGCACGGACCCGGACGCGCGCGAGCCGGGGGAGGCCGCGCTGCTGCGCGAGATCCTCGTGGGCGACGCTCCGGTGGTCGTGGACGCCGGCGCGCTGGACCTGGTGGCGGACGCGACCGCGCCGCTCATCGTGACGCCGCATGCGGGAGAGTTCGCGAAGCTGCGCGCGAGCCTGGGACTCGACGGCCCCGCGGAGGACGTCGGCGCCGTCGCCGAGACCGCGGCCGCGCTCGGCGGGGTCGTGCTGCGCAAGGGATCCGAGACCGTGGTGGCGACGCCCTCGGGCGTCGTGCGCGCCGTGCGCGCGGGGACGCCGTGGCTCGCGACCGCGGGCACGGGGGATGTGCTCGCGGGGGCGCTGGGCGCGCTCGTCGCGGCCGCCGCGGCGGAGGGCACCGTCGGCGCCGAGGAGCTCGGCGCGCTCGCCGCCGCGGCCGCGTGGCTGCACGGCACCGCGGGCCGGCTCGCGGCGCGCGTGGACGGGGAGGTCCCCGGTCACCCGATCGCCGCGCTCGACGTCGCCGAGCACCTGCCCGCCGCGTTCGCCCTCGCGCTGAGCGCCTGAGCGGCGTTCCTAGGATGGGACGCGTGCGCGGACGGATCATGATGTGGGTCGCGTTCGCGGCCGTCCACCTGATCGTCGGATGGCTGGGCTGGGCCCTGCCGAACCAGCCGATGGGCGACGTGTACCTGGTGTACGAGCCCTGGTCGACCGCCGCGCTGCGCGGCACGGACATCGTCGGGATCACCGAGCCGTGGGTGTACCCGCACCTGGCGCTCGCGCCCATGATGCTCACCCACGCGCTCGCGTGGCTGGGCGGCTACACGCAGGCGTGGGCCGTGCTTGTCACGCTGTGCGACGCGGCGGCGTTCCGGCTGCTCCTGGGCGACGGGCGCTCCCGGGGGCGGCGCGCGGCGGCCCGCTTCTGGCTGGCGTTCGTCCTGCTGCTCGGTCCGGTGGGGATGTACCGGATCGACGCCGTGACGGTGTCGCTTGCGATCGCGGGCCTGCTGTGGGTGGCGCGGCGCCCGATGGCGGCGTCCGCGCTCCTGGCCGCCGGCGCGTGGATCAAGGTGTGGCCGGCCGCCCTGCTTGCGGCAGCGTTCGTCGCGGTGCGTCGCCGGCTCGACATCGTCGCGGGCGCGCTCGTGACCTCGGCGGTCGTCGCGGGGGCCGTGGTCCTCGCAGGCGGCGCCGCGCACCTGCTCGGATACGTCACGGCGCAGACCGACCGCGGCCTGCAGCTCGAGGCGCCCGTGAGCAGCGTCTACCTGTGGGGTGCGGTGCTCGACGTGGACGGCTGGTGGCTGTTCTACGACGAGGACATCCTGACCTTCCAGGTCACCGGCCCGCACGTCGACATCGTGATCGCGGCGATGACGCCCGCGCTCGCGCTCGCCGCGGGGGCCATCCTGCTGCTCGGGGCCGTGAAGGCGCGACGCGGGGCGCCGGTCGTGCGGCTCCTGCCGCCGCTCGCGCTCGCTCTCGTGGTCGCGCTCATCGCGCTGAACAAGGTCGGCTCGCCGCAGTTCCACGACTGGCTCATCGCGCCGCTCGTCCTGTGGATCGTGCTGGACCGCCGCCGGGCGAGGCCGCTCGCGGCGCTCGCGCTGCTGTCGGCCGCGCTGACGCAGGTAGTCTACCCGCTGCTGTACGGCGAGCTGCTCGCCGCGCAGCCCGTCGCGGCCGCCGCGCTCACCGCCCGCAATCTCGTGCTCGTCGTCCTGCTGGTCTGGGCGGTGGTGCGGGTCGCCCGCGTGCCGGTCCGCCTGCGCCGGGACGCCCCCGTCGTCTCCGTCCCCTGATCGCCCCGTCGAAAGGACCCCTCATGCTCGTCGCCTTCTCCGTCGCTCCCTCCGGTTCGAACGCCGCAAACCCCGACGGCTCCGTGCACGACGCGGTCGCCGCCGCCGTCAAGGTCGTCCGCGAATCCGGCCTCGCGCACCGCACGACGTCGATGTTCACCG
The DNA here is from genome assembly GCF_054779895.1 of Microbacterium lacusdiani. NCBI lineage: Bacteria > Bacillati > Actinomycetota > Actinomycetes > Micrococcales > Microbacteriaceae > Microbacterium > Microbacterium lacusdiani. Next base: position 17,378 of record NZ_BAAGXJ010000021.1, read on the forward strand.
AGATCGAGGGCGAGACCTGGGATGAGGTCATGGACGTCGTCAAGCGCGCGACCGAGGCCGTGATGCCCTTCGGATCGCGCGTCTCGCTGGTGCTGAAGGCCGACATCCGCCCGGGGTACACGGGCGAGCTCGACGGCAAGATCGAGCGGCTCGAGGCCGCGATCGCGGAGCGCGACGCCGGCGCCGGCTGAAGCGCGCCCGGCACCCGCCGGACTGTCGATGGATTCGAGGACCCGACCGGAGCATCTGCGAGCCGTCCACATCCGCCGCCTGGTCCGGCGGCGCGGATCGCTCGATGCCGGGCAGCGGGCCGCGCCGGATGCGGCACTCGCAGACTCCCTCGCCCTCTGACAGCGGGACGGCGATGTCCGGCACCACCGGCAGGATAGGAGCATGTCCGTTCTCGCGCGTGCGCTGGCGATCCGGCGGCTCATCGAGCCCGCAGGCGGTAACGCCGCGCTGCGTCTGCTGCGATCGTCCAACCTGCCCTTGGCGGGTGCCCTGCTGCCCACGCACCTCGGGGCGCCGGGTGCGAGGATCCCGACAGCCGAACTGCACGAGCGGCTCGACATCGATCTGGAGGAGCTGCGCCCTCATCTCGAGCTCCCGGAGCGCACGGGCAAGGCGTACTGCGACGACTGGCGTGCCGCGGGTCTGCTCGTGCGACGTGCGGCGAGCGACGCCAGGGGCGAGACCTACGAACTGTCGCCCGACGCCATCGACGCGCTTCGGGTGCTCGAGCAGCTCGAGGCGCCTCGGACGGCCCTCACCGAGTCCCGGCTCGTGAGCCTGGCGGCCGCGGTGCGGCAGCTGGCGATCGACACCGACCCCGACGTCACGCGCCGAATCGACGGGCTCCGGGCTGAGAGAACCCGCCTGGACGCCGAGATCGCGCGCCTCGAATCGGGGGACATCGAGCCGGTGGATGAGCGCCGTGCCCGGGAACGCGCCACCGAGGTGCTCGTGATGGCGCAGGATCTCCCCACGGACTTCGCACGTGTGCGAGCGCAGTTCGAAGCGCTCAACCACGACCTGCGCGCACGGATCCTCGACTCGAGCAAGACCCCCGGGAGCGTGCTGGACGACGTATTCCGCGGCGTCGACCTCATCGAGTCCTCCGACGAGGGGCGCACGTTCACCGCGTTCGCGGCTCTCGTGCGCGACGCCGAGCGCTCGGACGAGCTCGAGTCGGACCTGTCGGCGGTGCTGTCACGGGACTTCGCACTCGCGCTCGCGCCCGAGGCGCGACGGATACTGCGCGCCCTCGTGAGGCAGCTCAAGTCCGGCAGCAGGGAGGTGCAGGTGGTGCTGACCGAGTTCGCGCGGGGGCTGAGGCGCTACGTCCAGTCCCACGAGTTCCAGCGCGACCGCGCGCTGCGCGACGCGATCCAGGAAGCGCTCGCCGCCGCCGTCCCGGCGAGCCGACGGGTGAAGCCGTACACTGCGGCGGGGATCGAGCTGGAGCTCACGGCGAGCTCGTTGCGGAGCGCGGGTGAGTTGACGCCGCACGACCCCGCCGAGTTCGAGCCGAGCGCGCCGCTCGAGGACGGCGAACCGGGTCTGGTCGACTTCGACAGCCTCGCAGCGATCGCCCGGGAGACCGAGATCGATTTCGTCGAGCTCACGGAGGCGGTGAACCGCGTCGTCGCGCGGGGAGAGCCGGCGTCGGTCGGGGAGGTGCTCGAAGCGCACCCGGCGAGCCAGGGCCTCGCGAGCGTCATCGGCCTGCTGTCGCTCGCCACGCGCCACGGAGCGATCGACGGCGGTGTCGCCGAGCGGCTCAGCTGGACCGGAGCCGACGGCGCCGCGCGCTCCGCCGATGTCGAGCGACACGTCTTCACGAAGGAGATCCCGGCATGACCGGTATGGACGCACACGAAGATCCCGCAGAGCACCTCGAGTCGGATGGGCTCTGGCACGGCGATCTCGGCCGGCTGCACGAGCGGTCCCGGCGGGCGCTGCTGGAGGTGCTCAAAGGCCCGTATCTGTCAGGTCGACAGCAGCCTCAGCTGTGGGCGGCCCTGGTCGCCGACGAGCGAGCGATCCGCTCGCGGCTGCACGAGCTCTTCCTCGAACTCGTCATCGATCCCGTCGATGAGTTCGCGTTCGTGCGAAAGGTGCGGACAGACGAGATCGACGTGCCCAGCGCGCTGCGGTCGGAGGCGCTGACCTTCATCGATACGGCCATGCTGCTCGTCCTGCGGCAGATCCAGCTTTCGGCGATGGGCGACCGGCGCGTGATCGCGGGACGCGACGAGGTGTACGACCGACTCGCGGTCTATCGTGCCGGCGCAGATGAGGGCACCTTCGAACGCAACCTCAACGCGGCGTGGACCCGGATGAAGAGCAGGTTCCGGGTCATCCACGACGTCGGCGACGACCGAGTCGAGATCTCGCCGGTCGTGCGGTACCTCATCGACGAGGAGAGGGTGCGCGCGCTGGCCGTCGTGTATGGGGACATCGCGTCCGGCGCCGGTGCGGGTGGACGCGATGACGTGGAGGAGAAGGCATGACCGACACGGATGCGCTGCGCACCGCGGCCGACGGCGCGCTCGCCGTCGGCCAGTGGCGGCTCGCCGAGGTGCAGCTCGCGAACTGGGGCACGTTCGACGGCGTGATCCATCGTGTGCCGATCGCCCGTCAGGGGCACCTTCTCACGGGACCCTCCGGATCGGGCAAGTCCTCCCTGCTCGACGCCATCGCCGCCGTGCTGACCCCCGACAAGTGGCTGCGGTTCAACCAGGCCGCGCAGGGCGCCGGGGCGCGCACCGAGCAGCGCGGGCTCGTCAGCTACGTGCGCGGCGCGTTCTCCCGCGCCGAGGACGAGACCGACGGGCGCGTCGTGAGCACCTACCTGCGTCCCGGTTCCACCTGGAGCGGGATCCTCCTCCGGTACGAGGACGGCGGTGGCGGTACCGCGAGCCTTGCACGCCTGTTCTTCCTCAAGAAGAGCGGTTCTGCGCTCGCGGACCTGCAGGACCTCTGCCTGATCGAACGTGGACCCGTCGACCTGCGTGACCTCGAGGACTTCGCGCGCGGCGGCATCGAGGCGAGGAAGGCGCAGGCGCGCTGGCCCGACGCCCTCATCACCACGAACCGCAGCCACGGTCGCTTCTACGCCCGGCTGCAGTCCATCTTCGGAATCGCGCAGGAGAACGCGCTGCAGCTCCTGCACAAGACTCAGTCGGCCAAGAACCTCGACAGCCTGGACCAGCTGTTCCGCGACTTCATGCTCGACCGACCCGCGACGTTCGACATCGCGGAGACCGCGCGCGAGCAGTTCGGCGAGCTGCGGGACGCCCATGATCGCGTCGTCGACCTGCGTCGTCAGCGCGATCATCTACTGCAGCTGCGAGATGCCTCCACGGTGCTCGACGCCGCGCAGCTCGATGTCGGTCGATCCCAGGTCCTGATCGACGCGAACGTGCCGTACCAGAAGGGCGAGGCGCTTCGACTGGTGCGTGAGGAGCTCGGCGACCTCGATGAGCGGATCGCGCAGCTCGAGATCGACGCGGAACGCGCGCGGGCTGTCGCCGCGCGGGCCGAGGACACCTACCTCGCCGCGCGCGACGCGGCGATGGAACGCGGGGGAGCTGAGGCCGAGCATCTGCAGCAGCGGCTCGACGACGCCCGGCGTGCCGCTCGTGACGTGGGCGAACGGTGGGAGACCCTCGCGCGTCAGCTCGCGACGGTGGGCATCGAGCATGCGCCCGAGACCGCCGAGGAGTTCACGGAGCTCCGCGCAGCCATCGATCGCGAACTCGGCGAGGCGACGAGCGTGACAGGCGCCACGCATCCGCAGCATGAACGACTCACCGTGGCGAAGCGCGAGCTGCGCCGGATCGACGGGGAGATCGACGCGCTGCGCACGAGCGGCACGACCGTGCCGCGGGGGCTGCTCGAGGCCCGGCGTCAGATCGCGGCCGGCGTGGGCGTACCGGCGTCGGCTCTGCCGTTCGCGGCCGAGCTGCTCGAGGTCAGGCCTGAGTTCGACGCCTGGGCGGGCGCGATCGAGCGGGTGCTCCGTCCGCTTGCTCTCACGATGCTGGTGCGGCCGGAGCATCTCCCGGCCGTGCGGCGCTGGGTCGACGCGAACGAGATCGCGGTGCGCCTGGTGTTCGAGGAAGCCGGCGGATCGGCGGGCCCGCCGCGGCCCGCCGCGAGCAGCACCTCGCTCGTCAACCGTGTGCGCGTGGCCCAGGGCCCGTTCGGCACCTGGCTCTCGGCGCGGCTGTCGGAGCAGTTCGACTACGCGTGCGTCGAGACCCCGGACGGGATGGACGAGCATGTCCGGGCCGTCACGATCAACGGCCAGATCAAGTCGTCCCGCACCCGCTACGAGAAGGACGACCGGGTGAGGATCCGTGATCGGGCCGCGTGGGTGCTGGGCGATCGCGCCGCGAAGCTGGAGGCGCTGATCGCCTTGCGCGCAACGGCAGATGCCGAGGTGACCGCCGCACAGCGGGATGTCGATCGCGCCGAGGAGCGCCGGGCGTTCGAAGAGCGCCGGCGCGGGGCGCTCGCGACGCTGCGGGAGGCCTCCTGGCACAGCGTCGATCGGTCGGGCGCCGCCGAGGCTGTCGCCGCGCTCGAGCGGCGACTCGCAGAGCTCACGAAGGCCGATGGCGCGCTGCGCGACGCGATCGTCGTGCGCCAGGCCGCCGAGAGGGATCGAGATGAGGCATCCGCCGTCGACCGCGCCGCGCAGGTCGCGCTCGACGCGGGTCGCGCGGCGCGGGCCGCCGCGGCTGAGGATGAGGCGGGCCTTGTGGCGGAGTTCGATGCCGGACGCGTGGAGCAGGTCGGCGAGCAGACCCGTGCGGAGCTCGCCCGGAGGTTCCGCGCGGTGAAGCGGACGCTCACGCGGCGCGAGCTGGCGGAGATCGGCCAGCGAGTCGGCGGTGTGCTGATCGCCGAGCGGGATGCCGCGATCGGTCGGGCCACGCACGCCGGCAACGACGTGACCCGACTCGCGGCGCAGTTCATCGATCGGTGGCCGGAGGCATCGGCCGAGAGGATCGCCGCCATCGACGACCGCGGCGGCTTCATCGACATGCTCGACCGCATCCTCGCCAACGGCCTGCCCGAGCAGGAGACGCGCTTCCGGACTCTGCTGAGGGATCGCTCGCGCGACCTGATCGGGGACCTGCGCGGCGAGATCCTGGGAGCCACGCGCGCGATCCAGGATCGGATCGACAGCGTGAATGCCGCGCTGCGCCGTTCCGCGTTCGACGAGGGACGCTATCTCCGGCTCCAGGTTCGGCAGGTCCACAGCGCGACGGTCAAGCGCTTCCTCGCCGAGCTGAAGGACATCGCCGACGACAGCTGGACCGACGAGGACGACGCGTCGGCTGAACGCCGCTTCGCCCTCCTGGCCGAGCTGATGCGACGGTTCGGGTCGAGCGACCACATCGACCGTCGCTGGTACGCGGAGTGTCTCGACACCCGCCTGCATGCCACGTTCCGGGCGCACGAGGTCGACGAGCACGACCGCGTGCACGCCACGTACGATTCGGGTGCCGCGATGTCGGGCGGGCAGCAGCAGAAGCTCGTCGTGTTCTGCCTTGCGGCCGCGCTGCGCTACCAGCTCGCGGATCCCGATGCGCCGTTCTCCCGCTACGGCACGATCGTGCTCGACGAGGCGTTCGACAAAGCCGACAGCGGCTACACGAGGATGGCGTTGAACGTGTTCGTGGAGTTCGGCTTCCAGATGATCCTCGCCACGCCGCAGAAGCTGCTGCGAACGATCGAGCCGTACGTGGGGGCCGCGACCTCCGTCGAGAACCCCACCCGGCGGCGCAGCGTGCTCGCGCAGGTCGACTGGCGAGGTCGAGGGTGATCGACGTCGCCGCGGCTCGGGCCATCGCGTCGGCCCGACTCGGCTCGCGCAGATCGACATGGGCGACCGAGCCGCCCTCGGAAGCCCCCGTGCTCACTGTGCCCCTCAGGCCTCCGAGCGAACGGGAGGCGCGGGCGGACCAGGCGGCGGCGCAGTCGTGGGCACGCGAGTGGCTCACGTGGCCCGTCTCGGACGGGGCGGACGTCGAGTGGGCGTCGCGCGAGTGGCGCACGGTGGGCCGGCAGCGCCTTCCGGTGCGTCTGCACCTGCGCGATCCGGACGCCGTCGCGGCGTTCGTCGGCGGCCGGGCCGCCGCGGAGTGGACGCGCTTGAGGGATCGAGCGGCGACGATCCGGGATCACCTGCACGGCGCGGATCCGGCGGCGCTCGCGACCGCGATCCGTCGGCATGCCGCGACGCTCATCGGCTACGGCGACCGCGAGTTCGACCAGGTCCTGGCGGCGGCGGCATGGGTGATCGGCGAGCACGTGCGCGGACTGCGCCCGCGGCAGCTTCCCATCCGCGGCGTCGACAGCAAGTGGTTCGGGGCGCACCGCTCGGTGGTGAGCGCGCTCGCGGCGACGAGCGGCGTCGACGATCTGGGCATCGTGGACGCAGACCCCCTGGTGCGCGTGCGGGTGCTCGATCCGTCGCTGCTTCCCGGTGGTCCGCTCGATTTCGCTGCTCCGGTGGCGCAGCTGCAACTGCTCGCCCTGGCCCCGCGCGGCGCGTTCGTCTTCGAGAATCTCGAGTCGGTGCTGGCGATGCCGGCGTGGCCCGGAGCGATCGCGATCCACGGATCGGGATATGCCGTCGGACGGCTCCGGGACGTGCCGTGGCTGGCGCGAACGCCCGTCGTGTACTGGGGCGACGTGGATTCGAACGGCTTCGCCATCCTCCACCAGCTGAGGGCACACCATGACGACGTCCGGTCAGCGCTGATGGATGAGGAGACGCTGCGCGCGCATTCCGACCTGTGGGTGGTCGAATCGCAGCCTGCCCGGGGGCGATTCGCTCACCTCACGGAGTCGGAGGAGCGGACTCTGGCGGCGCTTCGAGCTGCCGGGGATGTGCGCCTCGAACAGGAGCGCGTGCCCTGGCAGACGGCGGTGGAGGCGCTGTCGGTGGCCTGGGCCGGACTGCCGTCGGTGCCGTGAGCCGCGGACGCGTGCGCGCGGGCCGTCGCGGCGCCCACTCAGCCGAGAGCCCCTACGCTGGAACCCATGACCTCCTCGACCGCGTCGAGGGGGGCGGCGATGTGGGCGCTCCTCTCCCTCGCCATCGGCTCCTTCGGCATCGGCATGACCGAGTTCGTCTCCATGGGGCTGCTCCCGGGCATCGCCCGCGACCTGCTGCCGGACGCGTGGGCGTCCAGCCAGGAGGACGCGATCGCGCAGGCCGGCCTGCTCATCAGCGTCTACGCGCTCGGCGTCGTGATCGGCGCGCCGCTCATCGCGGGGTACGCCGCGCGCTTCCCGCGGCATCGCGTGCTGATCGCGCTCGCGAGCGCCCTCATGCTCGGCAACCTCCTCACCGTCGTGGCGCCGACGTTCGAGACCGCGGCGCTGGCGAGGCTCATCGCGGGTCTGCCGCACGGGGCGTACTTCGGCATCGCGGCGATCGTCGCGGCCGACCTGCTCGGCCCCGGCCGGCGCGCCCAGGGCGTGTCGATCGTGATGAGCGGTCTCACGATCGCGAACGTCGTCGGCGTGCCGCTCGGCACGTGGCTGGGCCAGGTGGCCGGATGGCGCGTCTCGTACGCGGTGGTCGTCGGCGTCTTCGCGCTCGGCGCGCTCATGGTCGCGTTCATCGTGCCGGCCATGCCGGGTGACGGCTCCCGCTCGCTGCGGCACGAGCTCGGCGTCTTCCGCCTCGGCCAGGTGTGGCTCACGCTCGGCGTGGGCGCGATCGGGTTCGGCTCGTTCTTCGCGATCTACAGCTACATCGCGCCGATCATGACCGAGGTCGCCGGCGCGCCGGAGTGGGCCGTGCCGATCGCGCTCGTCGCGACCGGCCTCGGCATGACCGTGGGCAACCTCGTGGGCGGCGTCGTCGCCGACCGCAACCTCGCCCGCGCGATGCTGGCGGCGTTCCTGCTGCTCGCGGCCGGATCGGCCGTGGTGGGCGCGGCGACGGCGCATCCGGTCACGCTCGTGATCGCGATGTTCCTGTTCGGCGCGATCAGCGCGCTCGCGGGCCCCGCCGTCCAGACCCGCCTCATGGACGTCTCGGGCGATCGCCCCACGATCGCCGCGGCGCTGAACCACTCGGGCATGAACGTGGGCAACAGCCTCGGCGCGGCGCTCGGCGGCGGAGTGATCGCGCTCGGCTGGGGCTACGCGGCACCGGCCTGGCTCGGCGTCGTCCTGGCGCTGCTGGGCGTCGGCATCGTGCTCGGCAGCTTCGCGCTCGAGCGCCGCTCGGTCGAGCTGGCCGCCTGAGCCGCGCGGCGGGGGAGACGCGTCAGCGCGTGCCCCACGTGTACTGCTGCTTTCCGAGCTTCAGGTACACGAACGTCTCGGTCGATGCGACGCCCTCGAGCGCGCGGATCTCGGAGTTGAGGATGTCGATCAGCTCGTCGTCGTCGCCGCACAGGACCTCGGCGAGCACGTCGAAGGATCCGGCCGTGAGCACCACGTAGATCACCGAGGGCAGCGCGTTGAGCGCCTCGACCACCTTCCGGGTGTCGCCGGTGACCTTGATGCCGATCATCGCCTGGCGTGCGAACCCGACCTGGAGCGGATCCGTGACGGCGACGATCTGCATGACGCCGGCTTCGGTCAGCTTCTGCACGCGCTGCCGGACGGCCGCCTCGCTGAGACCCACGACCTTCGCGATCTCGGCGTAGGAGCGCCGCCCGTCCTGCTGCAGCTGCTCGATGATCGTCTTCGCCACGTCGTCCAGGACCGGGGTGCTGCGCTTTGTGCTCACACCTCGATTATCGCGCATAGTCGGGCATAACACCACGAAATCCGTAGTGTGGCACGCGGAAAACTTCGGAATCCGTATTCCAAAGCCTGGCCGGATGGCCTATGCTCGCCGCATGACTTCGACCGAGATCACCCGTGACGTCGTCGTCGTGGGAGCCGGCCCGGCCGGCCTCACCGCGGCGACGCGACTGAAGGAGGCCGGCCTCACCGTCGCCGTACTCGAGGCCCGCGACCGCGTGGGCGGCCGCACGTGGACCGACGACATCGACGGCGCGACGCTCGAGATCGGCGGCCAGTGGGTCTCGCCCGACCAGACCGCGCTGCTGGAGCTCCTCGACGAGCTCGGCCTCGAGACCTTCGAGCGCTACCGCGAGGGCGACAGCGTCTACCTCACGAAGGACGGCGAGCTGCGCCGTTTCACGGGCGACATCTTCCCCGTGGCGCCCGAGACCGAGGCCGAACTGGTGCGCCTGATCGAGAAGATCGACGCGCTCGCCGCCGAGGTCGACCCCGACCGGCCCTGGGAGCACCCGCGCGCGGCCGAGCTCGACGCGATCTCGTTCGAGGCGTGGCTCGCGGCCGAGACCGACGACCAGGAGGCCCGCGACAACATCGCCCTGTTCATCGGCCCCGCCATGCTGACCAAGCCCGCGCACGCCTTCTCGGTGCTGCAGGCCCTGCTCATGGCGTCCAGCGCCGGCGGCTTCTCGCACCTGGTCGACGCGGACTTCATCCTCGACAAGCGCATCGTCGGCGGCATGCAGCAGGTGAGCATCCGGCTCGCCGAGCGGCTCGGCGGGGACCTCCACCTCGGACAGCCGGTGCGCCGGATCGCGCACGGCCCGGACGGCGTGACGGTCGCCGCGGACGGCATCACGGTGCGCGCGCAGCGCGTCGTCCTGGCGCACGCGCCGGTGCTGTACAGCCGGATCCAGTTCGATCCGCCGCTGCCGCGCCGCCAGCACCAGCTGCACCAGCACCTCTCGATGGGCCTCGTGATCAAGGTGCACGCGGTCTACGACCGGCCGTTCTGGCGCGAGCAGGGCCTGTCGGGCACCGTGTTCAGCCCCTACCAGCTCGTGCACGAGGCGTACGACAACACCAACCACGGCGACGAGCGCGGCACCCTGGTCGCCTTCGTCTCCGACACGCACGCGGACGACGTCTTCACGCTCCCGGACGAGGAGCGCCGGGCGCGCATCCTCGCGTCCCTCGCGGCGTACTTCGGCCCCGAGGCCGAGAACCCCGTCGTGTACTACGAGAGCGACTGGGGCAGCGAGGAGTGGACCCGCGGCGCGTACGCCGCGAGCTTCGACCTCGGCGGCCTGCACCGCTACGGCGCCGACCTGCGCACGCCCGTCGGGCCCATCCATTTCGCCTGCAGCGACATGGCGGGCGCCGGCTACCAGCACGTCGACGGAGCGGTCCGGATGGGCCGCCTCGTCGCCGACACGATCGCCGCGGACCTGCGCGGCGAGACCCTCCCGGAGCTCGACGCCATCCCCACCGCGTCGATGCTCGTCCGCTGAGCTCCACCCGAACCCCAGAGGAAACCCCATGACAGACACAGTCCAGGCAGAAGACGGCGTCCCGGGCGCCGTCGCCGGCAAAGCCGCGCCCGGTCTCATCACGCAGGTGATCTCGGCCAAGGGCCTCGCCGTCGGCGCGGTCGGCCTGTTCGGCGCCACCGTGATCGGCGTCTCGACCGTCGCACCCGCGTACACCTTCACGATCTCGCTGGGCCCGGCGGTCGCCGAGGTCGGCCCGCAGGCGCCCGCCGTCATCCTGCTGGGGTTCATCCCGATGCTGCTCGTGGCCCTGGGCTACCGGGAGCTCAACAAGTCCATGCCGGACTCCGGCACGACCTTCACGTGGGCCACGCGGGCGTTCGGTCCGTGGGTGGGCTGGATGGCGTCGTGGGGTCTCGTGATCGCCACGGTGCTGGTGCTGTCGAACCTCGCGGCCGTCGCGGTGGACTTCCTGTTCCTGCTGCTCTCGCAGATCACCGGCGTGCCCGGCATCGCCGATCTCACCTACAACCCGTTCATCAACGTCGCGGTGTGCATGGCGTTCATGGTGGGCGCTGCCTACCTGTCCTTCCGCGACATGAAGGAGTCCAAGGTCTTCCAGGTCGTGCTGGTCGGCTTCCAGGTGGCCGTGCTCGTCCTGTTCGCGGTCCTCGCGATAGGCGCCGCGATCTCGGGCGGCGCGCCCAACGCCATCCCGTTCGAGCTGAGCTGGTTCAACCCGCTCACGGTCGGCAGCGTGTCGGCGATCGTCGCGGGCCTGTCGGTCTCGATCTTCATCTTCTGGGGCTGGGACGTCACGCTCACGATGAACGAGGAGACGATCGATCCGGAGCGCACCCCCGGCCGCGCCGCGACGCTCACGGTGGTCGTGGTCGGCGGCCTGTACCTGCTGCTCGCGGTCGCGCTCATCATGTTCGCGGGCGTCGGCGACGGCGAGGGCGGCCTGGTGAACGAGGGCGTCGTCGAGAACGTGTTCTTCGGCCTGGCGGACTCGATCATGGGGCCGTTCGCGTTCCTGATCTCGCTGGCCGTGCTCGTCAGCTCGGCCGCGTCGCTGCAGTCCACGATCATCGGGCCCGCCCGCACGCTGCTCGCGATGGGGCACTACAAGGCGCTGCCGGCGAAGTTCGACTCGGTGAACCCCGTGCACCGCACGCCGGTCTTCGCGATCATCGTGTCGGTCGCCGTGGCCGGGGCGTTCTACGCCGTGATGCGCTTCATCAGCGAGAACGTGCTGTGGGACACCATCCTCACGCTCGGCATGATGATCTGCTTCTACTACGGGCTCACGGCGTTCGCCTGCGTGTGGTTCTTCCGCAGGCAGTGGTTCGACTCGGTGTCGGCGTTCCTGACGCGCTTCCTGTCGCCGCTGGTGGGCGGCATCATCCTGCTCGCGCTGTTCGTGATGACGCTGCGCGACTCGCTCGACCCGTCGTACGGCTCCGGCGAGAACATCGCGGGCGTCGGCCTGGTGGGCGTGCTCGGGCTGCTCATCATCGGGATCGGCGTCGTGATCATGATCGTCATGGCCGTGCGCCAGCCCGCGTTCTTCCGCGGCGAGATCCTGCCCGTCGAGGCCCCTGCGAGCGAGAAGGAGACCATCCGATGACCACCGTGACCACCGCGCCCGCGATGTACGCCGTCGTGAACCCCGCGACGGGGGAGACCGTGGCCGAGTACCCCACGGCGACCGATGCCGAGATCCAGGACGCCATCGCCGCCGCCCACGACGGGTTCGCCGCCTGGCGCGGAGTTCCGGTCGCCGAGCGGGCCGCCGCGCTGCGCCGGGTCGCCGAGCTGCACCGCGAGCGGCGCGACGAGTTCGCCGCCGCGATCGTGCGCGAGATGGGCAAGCCGCTCGCCGCAGCGGAGGGCGAGGTCGACTTCGCCGCGGACATCGTCGAGTTCTACGCCGACAACGCCGAGCGGGTGACGGCGGATCAGCCGCTGGACATCCTGGGGGAGGGCTCCGCCGTGGTGCGCCGCGCGCCGCTCGGGCCGCTGTTCGGGATCATGCCGTGGAACTTCCCGGCGTACCAGGTGGCGCGGTTCGCGGCGCCCAACCTGGCGGTCGGCAACACGATCATCCTGAAGCACGCGCCCCAGTGCCCCGAGTCGGCGGCGATCCTCGAGGCCGTCTATCGCGATGCGGGTCTGCCCGCCGGGGCGTACGTGAACGTGTACGCGACCAACGAGCAGGCCGCGACGATCATCGCGGACCCGCGCGTCCAGGGGGTTTCGGTCACCGGATCGGAGCGCGCCGGATCGGCCGTGGCCGCGCTCGCGGGGCAGCACCTCAAGAAGGTGGCGCTCGAGCTCGGCGGGTCGGACCCGTTCCTGCTGCTGTCGACCGACGACCTCGACACCGTCGTGCAGCACGCCGTCGACGCGCGGCTCGACAACACCGGGCAGGCCTGCAACGCGGCCAAGCGCTTCATCGTGGTCGACGGGCTGTACGACGCCTTCCTCGAGCGGTTCACGGCCGCGATGGCCGCCGCGAAGGTCGGCGACCCGATGGTCGAGGACACCGTGCTCGGTCCGCTGTCGTCGCTCGCGGCCGCCGAACGGCTGCAGGCTCAGGTCGACCGCGCGGTCGCGCAGGGCGCGCGGGTGGAGACCGGCGGCGCCCGCGACGGCGCGTTCTTCCCCGCGACCGTGCTGACCGGCGTGACGCCCGACATGGACGTCTACCGCGAGGAGCTGTTCGGCCCCGTCGCCGTCGTGTACCGCGTGGCGGACGAGGCCGAGGCCGTGCGGCTCGCGAACGACACGCCGTTCGGCCTCGGGTCGTACGTCTACACGACCGACCCCGAGCAGGCCTCGCGCGTCGCCGACGCGATCGACGCCGGCATGGTCTACGTCAACTGCGTCCTCGCCGACAGCCCCGAGCTGCCCTTCGGCGGCGTCAAGCGCAGCGGCACCTCGCGCGAGCTGGGCCTCCTGGCGGCCGACGAGTTCGTCAACAAGAAGCTCATCCGCGTGGCGTGACGCGACGCTGAAGCCGATTCGGTGCCGACCGGCCCTTCTCCTCGTGCAGAAGGGCCGCTCGGCGCCTTTTCGCAGCCTCAGGTGCGTGGCCCGTCGACGTCCGCCGCTCAGGAGACGGGCGGGGTGAGCGGGGGAGGCGTGCGGCGGGAGCCCGTGGCCTCGAAGGCGCACGCGAGGGTCAGCAGCGCGGTGTCGTCGTAGGCGCGGCCCGCGAAGGTCAGGCCCACCGGCATCCCGATGTCGGGCATCGTCCCCGTGGGCACCGTGACGGTGGGGACGCCCAGGTGGCGGATCGCCAGGTTGCCGTTCGCGACCCACACGCCGTTGCGCCAGCCGAGGTCGGCCGACGCGGGGTTCACGTCCATGTCGGCCGGGCCGACGTCGGCCATGACGGGGAAGACGACGGCGTCGAGCCCCAGCCCGTCCATCCACTCCTCGAGGTCCACGCGCCGTGTGCGCTCGAGCCCCTCGAGCCCCTCGGCCAGGTCGGCGAAGTCCTCCAGCGTCGTGCCGGGGTGCGCCGCCGCCCACGCCGGGTAGGCGGCGATGTCGTCGTCGAAGCCCGTGTAGCGGTCGGGCAGCGCGCCCGCGGGATGCGGGAAGATCCGGGAGCCGTCCACGCCTGCGAGCCCCGGGAAGGCCGGGTCGCCGTTCGCGGCGAGGAAGTCGTCCCACGCCCACGCCGACAGGTCGAGGATCTCGCGGTCCAGGAACTCCGGCGACACGAGGCCGCGCGTGCGGATGGTGGACGCGCCCGCGCGATCCCCCTCGTAATTCGACACGAGCGGGAGGTCGACCTCGACGACCTCGGCGCCGGCGGCCTCGAGCGCGGCGCGCGCCTCGCGCCACAGGGCGAGCACGGACGGGCGCGGCTCGATGCGCTGCCCGGTCGGGCCGCCGATGCCGGTGCCGGTGCCGGCATCCGGGTCCATTCCGAGGTACATGCGCGGCACCCCGAGCCGGCGCCCCGCGAGCGACCCCTCGGCCGCGAGAGCGACGTACGACGCGGGCCGGATGTCGGAGGCCCGGGGGATCGGCACCCACGGCTGGGCGCGCCAGAAGTCCCCGCGCGTGCGATCGTCGTCGGCCACGATCACGTCGAGCAGCTCGAGCAGGTCCGCCATCGTGCGGGTGTGCGGCACGACGACGTCCATGGTCGGCACGAGCGGCCAGTTGCCGCGGACGGAGATGACGCCGCGCGAGGGCGTGTACGCGCACAGCGCGTTGCACGACGCCGGGGCGCGGCCGCTGGACCACGTCTCCTCGCCCAGCCCGAAGGCGGCGAAGCTCGCCGCCGTCGCGGTCCCCGACCCGTTGGAGGATCCGGATCCGAACGCGCTCGTCAGGAAGTCGCGGCTGTAGGGGCTCTCCGCGCGACCGTACAGGCCGCGCTGCATGCCGCCGTTGGCCATGGGCGGCATGTTCGTCAGCCCCAGGCAGATCGCGCCGCCCGCGCGCAGCCGCTCGATCGCGAACGCGTCGCGCTGCGCGATCAGATGGGCGAACGCCGGGCTGCCCGCCGCGGCCGTGAGGCCGCGGACCAGGTAGCTGTCCTTGGCGGTGTAGGGGACGCCGTCGAGCGGACCGAGCGTCGCGCCGGCCGCGCGCCGGGCGTCGGACGCGGCGGCCTCGGCGAGAGCCTCGGGGTTGCGCACGACGATCGAGTTCAGCTCCCGGTCGTACGCTTCGATGCGCGCGAGGTAGGCATCGACCAGCTCGACCGCCGTGGCACGACCCTGCTCGAGCGCCGCGCGCAGGTCGGCGATGGACGCCTCGTGGACCTCGATCATCGGGCACCCCCGTCGGCGGCGACGGCCGGCTGCTGCTGGGTGATGCAGTGGATGCCGCCGCCGCGCGCGAAGATCTCGCGCGCGTCGACCGTCGCGACCTCGCGGCCGGGGTACGCGTCGGCGAGGATCGCCGCCGCCCGCGCATCCGCGTCCGGCTCCCCGAAACCGCACGCGATCACGCCGCCGTTCACGACGAGGTGGTTCACGTAGCTCCAGTCCACCGGGCCGTGCGCGTCGGTCAGCGTGGCGGGCGCGGGGAGGTCGACGACATCGAGGCGCCGGCCTGCGGCATCCGTCTGCTCGGCGAGGATGGCGCGCAGCTCGCGGGTGACGGCGTGATCCGGATGCGCGGGGTCGTCCTGGCGGTGCAGCAGCACGCGCCCGGGAGAGGGCAGGGTCGCGACGATGTCGACGTGGCCGTTCGTGCCGAGGTCGTCGTAGTCGCGCGTCAGCCCGCGCGGCAGCCAGATGGCGCGCGCGGCGCCGATCGTGCGCGCGAGCTCCGCCTCGACCCGCGCACGGTCCGCGTGCGGGTTGCGGCGCGGGTCGAGCTGCACGGTCTCGGTGAGCAGCACGGTGCCCTCGCCGTCGACGTGGATGCCGCCGCCCTCGTTCACGAGCAGCGAGCTCACGACCTCGGCGTCCGCGTGCTCGGCGACGATGCGCGCGATGCCGGCGGACAGCGTCCACTCGGCCCAGGCGGGGGAGCCCCAGCCGTTGAAGACCCAGTCGACGGCGCCCAGCACTCCCGGCCGGTCCTCGTCCAGCACGAACCGTCGGGCCGCAGTCGCGCATCCAGAACTCGTCGAGCGGCGCCTCGACGATCGCGATGTCGGACGACAGCATGCGGCGCGCACGGGCGGTCTCGCTCGGGTCGACCACCATCGTGACGGGCTCGAAGCGCGCCACCGCGTGGGCGACGGCCGCCCACGCTTCGTACCCGGCTTCGCGTTCGGCCGCGGTGCCGCCGAGAGTGAGGCCCTCGCGCGGGAAGGCCATCCAGGTCCGCTCGTGCGGTGCGGTCTCCGCGGGCATCCGCCACGTCATGCTGTCTCCCCGGCATGATCGACGGCGTCAACGCCCAGGCTCTCGTGCGCTGGGGCGACACGGCCCGGCGCTCCGACCTGCTGCTTCGCGCCGTCGAGGGCATGCTCGGGGCGCAGTGACCCGCTCTACGCCGGCGTGCCGCGGCCGGAGACGCGCCGACGGCGGCGCCACTCGCGCATCCCGCCGCCGAGCTTGACGACCAGCACGATCGCGCCGACGAGCAGCAGGGCGGCCAGGATCGCCGCCAGCGGCAGCAGCAGGAACGCCAGGACCAGCAGGACGATCGCGGTGGCGTCCTCGCCGAGGCTGACCAGTACGTTCGAGACCGGCTCCGGCAGCAGGTTCACGGCCGCCCGTGTCGTCATCTTGCCGAGGCTCACGCCCGCCGCCGTGACGCCGCCGGCGACCGCGGTGCCGACCGCCACCGCAGTGCCGTGCTCGGCGCCGATCCCGAGGCCCAGCGCCGCGGCGAACAGCGGGCGCAGCACGGCGTGGATGCCGTCCCATGCGGAGTCGAGGTAGGCCACCTTGTCGACGAGGGTGTCGCCGATCGCGAGCACGGCGACGACGATCAGCAGCCACGGCTCGGCCAGCATCGGCGGGATCGCCTCGATCACCCCGGATGCCGGGCCGGCCGCGCCGAGGGGCACGAGCGCCTTGACCAGGCCGAGCGTGAAGACGACGAAGTACGGGCGCAGGCCCGATGCGGTGCCGGACGCGATCGCCAGCAGTGCCGCGGTCCAGACGGCGTCCATCAGACGTCCGCGTCCAGGAGGCGCCGCAGATGGCGGCCGACGGCGGCGGTCTCGATCAGGAAGCCGTCGTGACCGAAGTCGCTCGCGAGCACCACGGCCTCGTCCCCGTCGAGCGTGTCCGGGATGCCCCGCGCGATGCGGTGCTGGCCGTCCACGGGGAACAGGCGGTCGGTGTCGATGCCGAGCACCAGGGCCTTCGCGGTCACGGCGGCGAGCGCCTGCTCCACGCCGCCGCGGTCGCGGCCCACGTCGTGCGAGTCCATGGCCTCGACCAGACGGATGTAGGAGTTGGCGTCGAATCGCCGCGTGAACTTGTTGCCGTGGAAGTCGAGGTACGACTCCACCGCGAAGCGGCCGCCGTGACCGAGCGGGCTCACGCCGGACTGCCACGACCGCTGGAAGCGCTGGTTCAGCTCGGTGGGGCTGCGGTAGTTCAGCAGCGCCATGCGGCGCGCGAGCGCGAGTCCGCGGTGCGGTCCCTCGCCGTCTGCGGCCTCGTAGTAGTCGCCGCCGCGGAAGCGGGGGTCGATCAGGATCGCCTCGAGCTGCACGGAGTTGAGCGCGATCTGGTCGGCCGTGTTGACCGGGGGAGCCGACAGCACGGCGAGCCGCGCGAGACGATCCGGGTGCCCGACGCCCCACTCGAGCGCGTGCATCCCGCCCATCGAGCCGCCGACCACGGCCGCCCACACGTCGATGCCGAGCGCATCCGCGAGGCGCACCTGCGCGGCCACCTGGTCGCGCACGGTCAGGTACGGGAAGCGGGACGCCCACTCCTCGCCATCGGGGTGGATGCTGGCCGGGCCCGTGGAGCCCTGGCAGCCGCCGAGCATGTTCGGCGCGACCACGAACCAGCGGTCGGTGTCGATCGGGGCGCCGGGGCCCACGATGTCCTCCCACCAGCCGGCGGTCGCATGACCCGGGCCGGCCGGACCGCGCACGTGGCTGTCGCCCGTGAGCGCGTGCAGGATGAGCACGGCGTTGTCGCGCGCGGCGTTCAGCTCGCCCCAGGTCTCGTACGCGAGGCGGAACGACGGCAGCACCCCGCCGCCCTCGAGGCGCAGCTCGCCGAAGCCCGCGAACCGGCGGTCGCCCGCGGGGTCGCCGTCGCGCCACGCGCCGGACGCGGGCGGCCGGCCGACCATGGACCGGGCGTCGGCCTCCGTGACGAGGCTCGACGGCACCGTGTCCTCGGAGATCTGCCAGTCCATGGCCTCATTCTCCCGTGCCCCGCGGCCGGCCCGGGCCACTGTTACGGGCCGAGCCCGCGACTGGGCCAGGATGGGGGGATGGCGACGCGCGTGGTGGTGGCGATGGACGGCTTCAAGGGCACGCTCGATGCGGCGACGGCCGGCGAGGCCGTGGCTGCCGGCTGGCGGAGGGCCGAGCCCGACGCGGACGTCGCGGTGCGGCCGATGGCCGACGGCGGCGAGGGCACGCTCGAGGCGTTCGCCCGGGCCGTCGAGGGGGCGCAGCGGATGCCGCTGCGGGTCACGGGGCCCGCCGGCGTGCCGATCGAGGCCGCCTGGCTGCTCCTGCCGCCGACCGAGGACGTCCCCGGCGGGACCGGCGTGGTCGAGCTGGCCTCCACCTCCGGGATCGAGCTGCTCGGCGACGCGCTCCGCGGCCGGGACGCCTCGACGCTCGGCTTCGGCCAGGCCGTGCGCGCGGCGATCGACCACGGCGTCTCGCGGCTCATCCTCGGGATCGGGTCGAGCGCCTCGACCGACGGCGGGATCGGGCTGCTGACGGCGCTCGGCGCGCGGTTCACCGACGCGTACGACGTCTCGGTGGCGCCCGGCGCGGCCGGGCTCGACGAGTTGGCGAAGGTCGACCTCACGCGCCTGCGCCCGGTTCCCGAGGCCGGCGCGCTGGTCCTCACCGACGTCACGAACCCCCTCATGGGCCGCCGCGGAGCGGCCGCGGTGTTCGGGCCGCAGAAGGGCCTGGACGCCGACGGCATCGCGCGCGCCGACGCCGGGCTGGCGCGCCTCGCCGAGCTGCTCGGCGCCGATCCCGGCGCGCCGGGCGCGGGCGCCGCGGGCGGCGCGGGCTACGGCCTCCTGGCGTGGGGAGCGCAGCTTGTTCCCGGTGCGGCCGAGGTCGCGGAGCTCACCGGACTGGCCGACGCCATCGCGGGCGCCGACGTGGTGATCACGGGCGAGGGGTCATACGACGGCCAGTCTGCCGCGGGCAAGACGCCGGCCTTCGTGCTCGGCCTGGGCCGCGAGGCCGGGGCCCGGGTGGCGGTCGTCGCGGGCCGGATCGCCGACGACGCCGACACGTCGGGGATCGAGGCTCTGTCGCTGACGGCGCTCGCCGGATCCGCGGAGTCCGCGATGGCCGAGCCCGCGCGCTGGCTGAGGGACGCGGGCGAGCGGCTCGCGCACACGATCCGAGGGAAGTCCTGATGGACCTGGTCAACTGGGCGGGCAACGTCCGCTTCCGCGCCGAGCGCATCGCCACGCCGGCGAGCGTCGACGACGTGTGCGCCATCGTGTCGGGCCCGGGACCGTTCCGCGCACTCGGCAGCGGGCACTCCTTCAGCCTCATCGCCGACACCGACGGCACCCTGATCTCCACCGCGGGCCTCGCCGCGGCGCCCGTCGTCGACGCGCAGTCCCGCACCGTCACGGTCGGGGCCGGCATCCGCTACGGCGAGCTGGCCCGCGCCCTGGAGGCCGAGGGCTGGGCGCTCGCCAACCTCGCGTCGCTGCCGCACATCTCCGTCGCCGGCGCGGTGGCCACCGGGACGCACGGGTCGGGCGACGCGGTGGGCACCTTGTCGTCCGCGGTGGCCGCGCTCGAGCTCGTCGTGCCCGGCGGCGACGTCGTCCGGCTGCGCCGCGGCGATCCGGCGTTCGACGCCGCGGTGGTCTCCCTCGGCGCGCTCGGCGTCGTGACCTCCATCACGCTCGACATCGAGCCCTCGTTCGAGGTGCGCCAGCGCGTGTACGAGAACCTCCCGCTCGAGACCGCCCTGGCCGACTTCGACGCCCTGATGGGCGCCGCCTACAGCGTCAGCCTCTTCCTCCGGTGGGGGGACCGGGATGTCGTCGATCAGGTATGGACCAAATCGCGCTCCGCGGAGCCGCCCGTGCTGCCGGGCGATCCGGCGCCGGCGGCCGGGCCGGTTCACATGCTGGCGGGCGTCTCACCCGCCGCGTGCACGCCGCAGCTCGGCGAGCCGGGCCGTTGGCTCGATCGGCTCGCGCATTTCCGGCTGAGCCACACGCCCTCCGCCGGCGCCGAGCTGCAGTCCGAGCACCTCGTGCCGCGCCGGCACGCGGTCGCGGCGATCCGCGCCGTGCGCGAGCTGGCCGACCGGATCGCCCCGCTGATCCAGGTCACCGAGATCCGCTCGATGCGGGCGGATTCCCTCTGGCTCAGCCCGGCCTACGAGACGGACGCCGTCGGGCTGCACTTCACCTGGCTGCCGGACCAGCCTGCGGTCGAGGCCGTGGTCGCCGAGATCGAGGCGGCGCTGGCGCCGTTCCAGGCGCGTCCGCACTGGGGCAAGCTGTCCGCGATGGACGCCGCCGGTCGTGCCGCCGTGTGGCCCCGCCTGCGTGAGTTCGCCGCGCTCACGCGCGAGTTCGACCCGGCGGGTCGCCTGCGCAACCCCTACCTGTCCTTCCTCGACGAGCTCTGATCTCGACGTTCTCGCGCGCGAAGGGCCCCCGAAGGGGTGCCCGCACGCGTGCGACCGTCTTCTAATTGAGGCTGTCGACGATGGGGCGGAACTTGACTCGGGTCTCGAGCAGCTCCGCCTCGGGGAGGCTGCCCGCCACGATGCCGCCGCCGGCGTGGGCGGTGACGGATCGCGTCGCAGACGGGTCCGTCGGCGCGCCGGCGTCCGCCGGGCCGAACTGCGCGCACCGCAGCGCGATCGCCCATTCGCCGTCGCCCTCGGCGTCGATCCAGCCCACGGGTCCGGCGTAGCGGCCCCGATCGAACGGCTCGATGCGGCGGATCGCGGCCATGGCGGCGTCGCGCGGCGTGCCGGCGACCGCGGCGGTGGGATGCAGGGCGCGCACCATGTCGAGCGCGCTGGAGCCGTTCGACAGCGTGCCCTCGACGTCGGTCGCGAGGTGCCACAGGTTCGGCAGCTTGAGCGTGAACGGCTGCTCGGCGGCCGCGAGCGCGGAGGTGTGCGGGCGGAGCGCGTCGACGACGGACCGCACCGCGTACTCGTGCTCGTCGATGTCCTTCTGGTTCGTGGCGAGCTCGGACGTGATCGCGGTGTCCTCGTCGGCGTCGGCGCCCCGCGGTCGGGTGCCCGCCAGCACGCGCGCCGTGACCTCGCCGCCGTGCACCGTGACGAGGGTCTCGGGGCTGGCGCCGATGATGCCGTCGACCGCGAACGCCCACGTGTCGGGGTAGCCGCTCGCCAGCGCGCGGACGAGCCGGCGGAGGTCGGCGTGCGCCGGCACCGTGCCGGCGATGTCGCGGGCGATCACGATCTTCTGCGCCTCGCCGCGCTCGATCGCCGCGAGCGCGGCGCGCACCGCGTCGCCGTGCGCGGCGGGATCCATCCGGCCCGGCCCGAGCGTCGCGGACCAGTGCGCGCCGTACTCGGTCGGCCCGAACGCGACATCCCCCGGGGCCTCCGCGCGCCGGATCCGCGTGATCCACGATCGGCCGCGGCGCCGCCCGACGATCACGCTGGGCACGATCAGGGTGCTGGGCAGCGCGGACGAGTCGTCGAAGGCGAACGCACCGAACGCGATCAGCCCCGTGCCGTGGAGCCGGACCTCGTCGTGCACCTCGGCGGCGGCGGCGATCTCGCGCCAGGCGTCGGCCAGCGTCGCGATCCGGCCCCGGCCGTCGACGCGGATCGCGAGCGCCTCGCCCCAGCCGGCCATGCCGTCGCCGCGCCGCTGCCAGATCAGCGGGTTCCGCGCGTCGGTCCACGGCAGCAGGTCCTCGACCGCATCGATCTCGCGCGTCTCGACCACGAGGCGCGGGGGGGGAGTGCTCGATGCTGTCGCGCTGCCCGACGGCGGAGCGGGGCGCGAGTCGGTCACCTGCCCAGCTTAGTTCGGCACCCGCGGGCCTAGGCTCGAGGGATGGACCGTACGGCCGCCGGCACGCCGCTCACCTTCCGCTGGCGCAAGTGGGACGGGTCGCCCCACTGGCAGCACGAGTGCGTGTACCTCGGCGCCGACGAGTACGGCGACTGGCTGGGGCAGGTTCCGGGGTCGCACAGCTTCCGCCCGGGGCGCGAGATCACGCTGCGGGCGCCCAGCGTCGTCCTGCTCCCCGCCGGGCGCGAGGACTACGTGCTGACCTTCAACGGCGAGCCGGAGCTGACGCGCGTGTACATCGACATCGCGTGGGCCGTGGGCTGGGACGACGGCGGCCAGCCGGTCGCGATCGACATGGACCTCGACGTGGTGCGCCGCCTCGACTACCGCGGCGTGTACATCGACGACGAGGACGAGTGGGAGGAGCACCGCGTCCGCTACGGCTACCCGGCGCGCGTGATCGAGCTGCTCGAGGCCACGGCGCACGACCTCGCGGCGCGCGTGCGCGCGCACGAGGAGCCGTTCGACGACGCCACCGCCGAACGGTGGTTCGCGGTGCTGGCAGGGCTCGCGCGCTGAGCGCCGTCCGGATGCCGCGGCCGCCTTCTCCACGGATGAACCGCCTGACCGCCCGCGCCTAGACTCGAGGGCGTGAAGCACCGCGACGCCCGCTCCGCAGCCAACCGCCCCGACCTCGGCAAGGACCCGGCGCGCGTGAGCGGCATGTTCGATCAGGTCGCCGCCCGCTACGACGTCACCAACACCGTGCTCAGCGTCGGCAACGACCAGCTGTGGCGCGCCGCCACGACGCGGGCCGTCGCGCCCCGGCCCGGCGAGCGCATCCTGGATCTCGCGGCCGGGACCGGCGCGTCGTCCGTCTCGCTGGCGCGCAGCGGCGCGCAGGTCGTCGCCGCCGACTTCTCGCCCGGGATGATCGCGGAGGGCCGCCGTCGTCACGGCGCGGTGCGCAACCTGACCTTCGTCGAGGCCGACGCGACGGCCCTGCCGTTCGCGGACGCGGAGTTCGACGCGGTCACCATGTCGTTCGGGCTGCGCAACGTCGACCGGCCGAAGCAGGCCATCGCCGAGCTGCTGCGCGTCACCAAGCCCGGCGGTCGCCTCGTGATCTGCGAGTTCTCGCACCCGCCGCGGCCCGCGTTCCGCGGTCTCTACCGCTTCTACAACGACCGCGTGCTGCCGCGGATCGCGCGCGCCATCAGCTCGAACACCGAGGCGTACGACTACCTCAACGAGTCGATCAGGGCCTGGCCGGATCAGCGCACGCTCGCGTCGTGGATCCGGGACGCCGGATGGACGGACGTCGCATGGCGCGACCTGAGCTTCGGCATCGTCGCGCTGCACCGGGCGGTCAAGCCCGCCGTGCCCGCCGGGCCCGCGGGCGACGGCGACCAGGGTGCGGACCCCGCCGGTAGGCTGGACGCGTGACTCCGAGCCCATCCGCGCCGGGCTCGCCGATGGCGAAGCCCTCGATCCCGGGCTCGCGCATCGCGAGCCGCTTCGGCCTCAGCGAGCGCGTGTTCGCCGGTCCCGGGGCGAAGAAGCTCATCGCCCGGATCGAGGACGGGCTCGAGGCCGTCGAGCGTCAGCTGGCCGAGGAGCTGCGATCCACGGACCGGCTCGTCGACGCCACGAGCCGCTACCTCTACGAGGCCGGCGGCAAGCGCGTGCGTCCCATGCTCACGATGCTGTCCGCGCAGCTGGGCGACGGCGCCATCCCGGCCGTGATCGACGCGGCCACGGCGCTCGAGCTCACGCACCTCGGCTCGCTGTACCACGACGACGTCATGGACGGCGCCGACCGGCGCCGCGGCGTCGCGAGCGCGCACCAGGTGTGGGGCAACAGCATCGCGATCCTCACCGGCGACCTGCTCTTCTCGCGCGCGAGCCAGATCATGGCGCGGCTCGGCGAGCGGGCCATGGCCCTGCAGGCCGACACGTTCGAGCGCCTGGTGCTCGGCCAGATGCACGAGACGGTCGGCGCCCAGCCCGGTGACGACCCCATCGAGTTCTACATCCAGGTGCTGGCGGACAAGACGGGATCGCTCATCGCCGCCTCCGCGCAGGCCGGCGCCATCTTCGCGAACGCCGACGAGGCCTACCGCGAGCCGCTGCGCGTCTACGGCGAGAAGGTCGGCGTCGCGTTCCAGCTCCTGGACGACGTGATCGACCTCTCCGCCGACCCGGCCGAGACCGGCAAGGTGCCGGGCACCGACCTGCGCGCGGGCGTCCCCACGATGCCGTACCTGCTGCTGGCCGAGGACGGGGGCGCCGACGCCCGCTCGCTCACCGAGCGCATCGACGAGGGCGTGGACCGGATCGCGCAGGGCGAGGACCCGGCGATCCTGGACGAGCCGCTCGCCGCGCTGCGCGACCACGAGGCGACCGCCCGCACGCGCGAGCTCGCGCTCACCTGGACCCGCGAGGCCGTCGAGGCGCTCGCCCCGCTGCCCCGCGGGGGAGTGCGCGAGGCGCTCACGCGGTTCGCCGAGTCGCTCGTCGACCGCAGCAGCTGACCGGTCCCGCGGCGCGGCATCCGCTCAGCCGGCCGCGCGAGACTGGTGAACGCAGATCCACGAAAGGGACCTCTCCATGACCAAGCTGAGGCTGGCCATCGTCGGCGCGGGACCCGCCGGCATCTACGCCGCGGACATCCTGCTCAAGACCGAGCGGAAGTTCGACGTCTCGATCGACCTGTTCGAGCACCTGCCCGCGCCCTACGGTCTCGTCCGCTACGGCGTCGCGCCGGACCACCCCCGGATCAAGGGCGTCATCAACGCGCTGCGCGAGGTGCTCGACCGAGGCGACATCCGGATCTTCGGCAACGTCCGCTTCGGCGAGGACATCACGCTCGACGACCTCAAGCACCACTACAACGCCGTGATCTTCGCGACCGGCGCCGTGCGCGACGCCGACCTGAACATCCCGGGGATCGACGCCGAGGGCTCGTTCGGCGCGGCCGACTTCGTGAGCTGGTTCGACGGCCACCCCGACGTGCCGCGCACGTGGCCGCTCACCGCCTCGTCTGTCGGCGTGATCGGCAACGGCAACGTGGCGCTCGACATCTCGCGCATCCTGGCCAAGCACGCGATCGACCTGCTGCCGACCGAGGTGCCGCAGAACGTCTACGAGATCCTCGAGGCCTCGCCCGTGACCGACGTGCACGTGTTCGGACGCCGCGGCCCCGCGCAGGTGAAGTTCACGCCGCTCGAACTGCGCGAGCTCGGCGAGCTGCGCGACGTCGACATGGTCGTGTACGACGAGGACTTCGACTACGACGAGGCGTCGAAGGCCGCCGTCGAGACGAACAAGCAGGTCAAGGTCATCGACCGCATCCTGCAGTCGTGGCGCCAGCGCGACTCCGTCAACAACGCGGGCGGCACGGCGTCGCGCCGACTGCACCTGCACTTCTGGGCCAAGCCGCTCGAGGTGAAGAAGGACGAGCAGGGTCGCGTGGCCGCGCTCGTGTACGAGCGCACCCGGCCCGACGGCCAGGGCGGCGTGGTCGGCACGGGCGAGATCCGCGAGATCCCGATGGGTCAGCTGTACCGCGCCGTCGGCTACTTCGGTTCGCCGCTGCCCGGCGTCCCGTTCGACGAGCGCCACGGCGTGATCCCGAACCACGAGGGCCAGGTGCTCTCGCCGGACTCGAACGAGCGCATCCCCGGCATGTACGCGACCGGATGGATCAAGCGCGGCCCGGTGGGTCTGATCGGCCACACGAAGTCCGACGCGATGGAGACCATCCAGCACCTGGTCAACGGCCAGGGCTCGTGGTGGCAGCCGGCCGACCCGTCGGAGGAGGCGATCCCGCGGCTCCTCGCCGAGCGCGGCATCGCCTGGACCGACCTCGAGGGCTGGCACCGCCTCGACGAGCACGAGATCGCGCTGGGCGCGCCGGAGGGGCGCGCGCGCATCAAGGTCGTCCCGCGCGACGAGATGATCCGGATCTCGCGCGGCGAGTGATCCGCTGAGTCGACGAAGCGCCCGGTCCCTTCCACAGGAACCGGGCGCTTCCTCCATCCGGTGAGATCACACGGAACCGGCGACGTCACCCGCATCCGGATGTGGCGTCGCAGGCCACATGGGATCTCGCGCGGGCGGATGCGACGTCAGCGCGCGGTGCCGGCGGACGACGCGCGGCGAGGGCCGCGGCGGGTCGGGGTCGTCGCCGACGACGCGGGGCGCTGGGCGCCCTGGCCGGTCGACGTGCTGTACATCGGCGCCGGCTGGCCGCCGCGCGCCTGGCCCTGGGAAGAGCCCTGGCCCTGGCGACGCTGCTCGCCCGAGCGCTGGCCCTGACCGCCGCGACGGCCGCCCTGGCGGACCGCGGTCTCGCCGGGGCGCTCGCTGCGCGCGGCGCGCTTGCGGCGCGCGTTGGCGCCCTGCGACGTGCCGGGAGCCGTGGCCTCCGGCGCGTTGCCCACGCCCGGACCGCCCGGGCGGGGAGCGACGCGCTCGGCGACCTCGCCGATCAGCTCGACGACCTGCGGGCTGGTGGTGGTGACCGCCTGCGGCTTGGCGCCGATGCCGGCGCGGCGCAGCAGCACCTCGGTGTCCTTGCGCTGCGACGGCAGCATCAGCGTCACGACGTCACCGGCCGCGCCCGCGCGCGCCGTGCGGCCCGAGCGGTGCAGGTAGGCCTTGTGCTCGGCCGGCGGGTCGACGTGCACGACCAGGTCGACGCCGTCGACGTGCACGCCACGCGCGGCGACGTCGGTCGCGACGAGCACCTTGACGGCGCCCGATGAGAAGTCGGCGAGGTTGCGGTCGCGGGCGTTCTGCGACAGGTTGCCGTGCAGGTCGACCGCGGGGATGCCGCCCGAGGTGAGCTGGCGGGCCAGCTTCTTCGCCTGGTGCTTCGTGCGGGTGAACAGGATGCGGCGGGCGGTGCCCGACGCGAGCGCCTTGACCAGCTCGGTCTTGGCCTCGGGCGAGGACGACTCGAACACGTGGTGGGTCATCGCCGGGACGGGCGACTCCGCCGGGTCGATCGCGTGGCTGACCGGGTTCGAGAGGAACTTCTTGACCAGCTTGTCCACGCCGTTGTCGAGCGTGGCGGAGAAGAACATCCGCTGGCCGCCGGCCGGCGTCTTCGAGAGGAGGCGGGTGACGCCCGGGAGGAAGCCGAGATCGGCCATGTGGTCGGCCTCGTCGAGGACGGTCACGGCGATGCGGTCGAGCTTCACGATGCCCTGGCCGATCAGGTCCTCGAGGCGGCCGGGGCAGGCCACGACGATGTCCACGCCGCGGGCGAACGCGGCCTCCTGCGGCTTCTGCGAGACGCCGCCGAACACCGTGGTGACGGTGAGGCCGGCCGCCTTCGCGAGGGGCTCGACCGTGCGGGTGATCTGCGTGGCGAGCTCGCGCGTGGGGGCGAGGACGAGCGCGGAGGGCGTGCCGGCGCGACGGGTCACGCGGGCGGCGGCGAGGCGCGCGACCAGCGGGATCGCGAAGGCGAGCGTCTTGCCCGATCCGGTCTTGCCGCGGCCGAGCACGTCGCGCCCGGCGAGGGTCGACGGCAGCGTCTCGCGCTGGATGGGGAAGGGGGTCGGGCGCTCCATCGCGACGAGCGCGTCGACGAGCACCGAGGGGACGCCGAGGTCGGCGAAGGTGGGGTTCTGCGTGGGCGCAGAGGTCATGTGTTGTCTTTCCGATGGGTCGGCCGGGATCGCGCGCAGGGGCGCGGCGCCGTCAGGCGCTGCAGGGCCGGTGGGAGGCGAACTCGGCGGATGCCGGATCCGTTCGCCGCGGCAGGAGTGTGGAGCGCGGGCCGTGGCCGGCGCGCCCTGGTCTCGGGGAGACCTGTCGAGACACGACGATGCGCGCGAGATCCGCGCGCAGTGGCCAGGCTAGCACGCGGGGATGCGGGCGCCCTGTGAGCAGCCGGTCCCGGCCGCGCCCCTCCGCACCCCTAGGCTGTCGACCATGCGCGTCCTGCTCCCGACGACGGCCGCCGCGATCGCGGTCGTCGCCGCCCTCCTCGCCCCCGCCCCGGCCTCCGCGGCCGGCCCCGAGATCGGCGGCTATGGCGACGACTACTTCCTCAACGACGGCTGGAGCGGCACCGCCAACCAGGTCTACGACTACGGACTGCCCGGCGACGGCGCCGTCGTCGGCGACTGGAACGGGGACCGGGTCGACACGATCGGCGTGCGGCGCGGCAGCTTCTACCTGCTCGCCGACCGCCACGGCGTGGAGGCCCCCGCGCACAGCTTCATCTACGGGCGCCCCGCGGACGTGACGCTGGTCGGCGACTGGAACGGCGACGGCCGTGACACGCTCGCGGTCCGGCGCGGCAACACCTACTACTTCAACGACGAGCTGACGGGCGGCGACGCGAGCGCGGTGATCCGCTACGGCCGGGCCGACGACCAGGTGCTGGTCGGCGACTGGGACGGAGACGGGCGGGACACGCTCGGCGTGCGGCGCGGCAACGTGTTCTACCTGCGCAACGTTCTCGCGGGCGGCGAGGCCGACATCCGCGTGCCGTACGGCAAGGCCGAGGACGTCGTCTACGTCGGCGACTGGAACGGCGACCGCGTCGACACCCTGGCGGTGCGCCGCGAGGCGCGGTACTTCGTGAAGGACGACTTCACTGGCGGCGAGGCGGACCGCGTGCTGACGTACGGCCGCCCGGGCGACGCCACGCTCGTGGGCGACTGGAACGGCGACGGCGCCGACACGCTCGGCGTGCGGCGCGGATCGCGCCCCGCGGCCAACGTGGTGTCGTGGGCCGACGGCACGTACGGCGCGTTCGGCGCCACCACCACGATCGGATCCGGGAACCGCACGATCGCGCTGCCGTCGTCGGCGCGCCGAGGACTCGTCACGATCGCGTCGGCGGACACGCGCCTGACGGTCGACGTCGTGGCGGCCGACGGCACCGCCCAGCGGATCGTCGGGGGCGTGGCCGGAGCCCGCACGGCGCTGTGGGGCGACCCGGCCGGGGGCGACGCGCGCTCCATCCGGATCTCGTCGACCGGCGCGTGGGTCGTCACGCTCCACCCGGTGAGCTCCCTCGAAGCGCTCGAGAGCGCCGGCGACGGCAGCGAGCTCGCGCTCTACGGCGGCGCGGGCGGAGCGCTGACCGCGACGCACTCGGCCGACGGATCGCTGCAGGTCCTCCAGTACGTGTCGCGGCGCCCGGCGGCCGGGTCCCTCGCGCCGCTGTACCCGGACGAGCGCCGCACGGTCGTGACGGGGGTGCGCGCCGCATCCGGATCCGGCACCCTCGCCGCCGGGCCGTCGATCGTGGACGTGGGCGTCGGCACGTGGCGGCTCGCGCTGCCCGCGCCCCCGCCGGCCCCCTCCTCGCTCCCGCAGCCCACCTCCGTGCCCAAGTCGTCGGTCGTGTTCCCCCTGGCGGGGGAGTACCGGCTCAGCCGCACCATCACCGAGACGCACAACGGCGCCGACCTGCTTCAGCCCGCGTGGTCGCCGATCCACGCGGTGGCGGACGGGGTGGTGTCCTTCACCGGATGGTCCGGCGGCTACGGCAACCTCGTCACCGTCCGGCACGTCGTCGACGGCAAGCCCGTCGAGACACGCTCGGCGCACATGATCAACACGCCCCCGGTGCGCGCCGGGCAGCGCGTGGTGGCGGGCCAGATCATCGGCTACATGGGCTCGACCGGAAACTCCACGGCGAACCACCTCCACATCGAGGTGCGCGTGGACGGTCAGATCGTCGACCCGATGCAGTGGCTGCCGGTGGAGCGCTGAGCCCCTCGCCTCTGACGTGCCGCCCGGTCAGTCGCGCGGGCGGGCCGTCGAGTCGCGCACGCGGAGCTCGAAGGGGAGGGGCAGGTCCGAGGCGACCGCGTCGTCCTCGCCCGGCTCGAGCTGCGCCATCAGGATGTCGACCGCCAGCGCGCCCTGCTCCCGCGGGAACTGCGCGATGGTCGTGAGGCCGAAGAACTCGGACTGGTCGTGGTCGTCGACCCCGACGATCGACACGTCGTGAGGCACGCTGAGCCCCAGGTCGCGCGCGGCGAGCATCGCTCCGAACGCCATCTCGTCCGACGCCGCGAAGATCGCGGTGGGACGGTCGCGGAGCGGAGCCCCCAGGAGCTGCTTGGCGGCACGGTAGCCGCCCTGCACGGTGAAGTCCGCGTTCGCGATCAGGCGCGGGGAGGCGTCGAGCCCGGCCTCGTGCAGTGCGGACTCCCAGCCATGGCGGCGCTTGGTCGGCAGGTGGAAGTCGGCGTCGGACGCGCGGTCGCCGCCGATCAGCCCGATGCGGCGGTGATCCAGGCCGATCAGGTGCTCGGTCGCGAGCCGCGCCACCGCGACGTCGTCGATCGCGAGCGTGCGCACGCCCGGGATGGGCCCGCCGACGCCGACGAGGGGCTTGCCCAGCGTGTGCAGGCGCGTCACCTCGGGCTCGGTGAGCTCGAGCGAAACCGCGATCACGGCGTCGACCCGCTGGCGCAGCAGGAAGTGCTCGAACACCGTGCGCCGCTCGTCGCCGTCGCCCGCGAGGTTGTAGAGCGTGACGTCGTAGCCCGAGCGCATCAGGCGCTGCTGGGCGCCCTCGAGCACGGTCGTGAAGTACCAGCGGTTCAGGAACGGCAGCACGATCCCGATGTTGCGGGTCCGGCCGCTGGCCAGGCTCGACGCGGCCTGCGAGACCACGTATCCGAGCTCGCGCGCCGCCGCGACCACGCGTTCGCGCGCCGCGGCCGACACGTGCCCGCGGCCGGAGAGGGCGCGCGACACGGTCGCCGTGGAGACCCCGGCCAGCCGTGCCACCTCGGCGATGCTCATGTCCCGCGCCCTCCCGTTCCGGATCAGTCGTTCGCGAGCCAGACGGCGGTGTCCGTCGGCACGGCGTCGCCCTCGAGGGGCGCGCTCGACACCAGCACGCGGGCTCCCGCGGGCAGGGCGACCGGCTCGGCGCCGAGGTTCGCGATCACCGTGACGGGCCCGCTGCGGAACGCGACGGTGTCGGCCGGGGCGTCCTCGATCCACGAGAACTCGGCCGCCGCGACGCCGTGCTCGCGACGCAGGCGCAGCAGCGCGCGGTACAGGTTGAGGGTCGACGCCGGGTCCGCGTCCTGGGCGTCGCGCGCGAGGCCGTGCCACTCGGCCGGCTGCGGCAGCCACGACGCGCCCGTCGCGTTGAAGCCGTACGCGGGGGCGTCGGCCTCCCACGGGATCGGCACGCGGCAGCCGTCGCGCCCGTAGCGCTCGCCCTCGGTGCGGAACCAGGTCGGATCCTGGCGGGCGTCGTCGGGCAGGTCGATGACCTCGGGCAGGCCCAGCTCCTCGCCCTGGTACAGGTACGCGGATCCGGGCAGCGCCAGCATGAGCGTGGTCGCGGCGCGGGCGCGGCGCAGGCCCACCACGGGGTCCGGCTTGCCCTTCGAGAGCGGGCCGATGCCGTGGCCCTGCGGGTGCTCGGCGCCGAGCGCGAGGCGCGACGCGTGGCGGATCACGTCGTGGTTCGAGAGCACCCAGGTGGTGGGGGCGCCGACGCCGCCGAACGCCTCGAACGACACGTCGATCACCTCGTGCAGCTGCTCGGCGTCCCACTCCGCCATCAGGTAGGGGAAGTTGAACGCCTGGTGCATCTCGTCGGGGCGGACCCAGAGGGCCGTCTCCTCGGCCGTCGGCATCCACGCCTCGGCGCACAGCGCCCGGTCGCCCGGGTACTCCTCGAGCAGGCGGTGCCAGTCGCGGTAGATCTCGTGCACGCCCTCCTGGCCCCAGTAGGGCACGGGCTCCTGACCGCCCATGGAGTCCGAGTCCTCCGGCGGCATGTAGTCGGGCAGCTCGTCGTGCTTGACGAGGCCGTGGGCCACGTCGACGCGGAACCCGTCGACGCCGCGGTCGAGCCAGAAGCGCAGGATGCGACGGAACTCCTCCTGGACCTCGGGGTTCGCCCAGTCGAAGTCGGGCTGCGACGAGTCGAACAGGTGGAGGTACCACTGGCCCGGCCGGCCGTCCGCCTCCGTGATGCGGGTCCACGCGGGGCCGCCGAACACGGACTGCCAGTTGTTCGGGGGCAGCTCGCCGTCCTCGCCCTGGCCGTCGCGGAACATGTACCGCGCGCGCTCGGGGCTGCCGGGCGCCGCCGCCAGCGCGGCCTGGAACCACGCGTGCTGGTCGGACGAGTGGTTGGGGACGAGGTCCACGATCACGCGGATGTCGCGCTCGTGCGCCGCCGCGAGCATCGCGTCGAAGTCGGCGAGGGTGCCGAACAGCGGGTCGACGTCGCAGTAGTCGGCGACGTCGTAGCCGGCGTCCTTCTGCGGCGAGGTCATGAAGGGCGAGAGCCAGATGGCGTCCACGCCGAGGTCGCGCAGCGCGTCCAGGCGCGACGTGATGCCCGGCAGGTCGCCGATCCCGTCGCCGTTCGCGTCGGCGAAGGAGCGGGGATAGATCTGGTAGATCGCGGCGGTGCGCCACCACTCGCGGGGGGAGGCCTGGGCGGCCGGCGCCGACTCGACGCTGAGTTCCACGGAAGTCATGGAATCGGACTCTACGGGAAACTCCCGGTGTATGGAAACGCTTGCAGTTCAGGTTCGCCCAGGTGTGCATCACGAATCCGTATCGAACGGCCGATTGCGCAGATCCGGTGGTTTGCGGATCGCCCCACGGCATGCAACCCTGTAACCGCTTGCAGAAACCTGGCAGGGCTGCCGGGGCGAAAAGGAAGGGCACACACCAATGAAGGTGAACAGCAGGGGCCGCGCCATCGCGGCTTTCGCGGTCGCGACGACGCTCGGTCTCGCCGGCTGCTCGTCGGCGGCGCCGCAGGGCGGCGAGACCTCGGCTCCCGCGGACGGCGGGGGAGCCACCTCGACGCTGACCGTCTGGGTCGACGCCGACCGCGCCGGCGTCCTCGCGGACCCCGCGGCCGACTTCGAGGCCGAGACCGGCGTCAAGGTCGAGCTCGTGCAGAAGGACTTCGGCGAGATCCGCGACCAGTTCGTGTCGCAGGTCCCCACCGGCAAGGGCCCGGACATCGCCGTGGGCGCGCACGACTGGCTCGGCACGCTCGTCACCAACGGCGTGGTCGCCCCGATCGAGCTCGGCGACAAGGCCGAGGAGTTCGAGAAGGTCGCCACCGACGCGTGGACGTACGACGGCAAGGTCTACGGCGTGCCGTACTCGATCGAGAACATCGCCCTGATCCGCAACACCGAGCTCGCGCCCGAGGCGCCCGGCTCGTTCGACGAGATGGTGCAGATGGCCGAGGCCGCCGGCACCGAGTACAAGGTGCTCGTGGGCCTCGACCCGGCCGCGGGCGACCCGTACCACATGTACCCGTTCCAGACCTCGTTCGGCGCCCCCGTCTTCGGCACCAACGCCGATGGCACCTACAACGCCGACGACCTGCAGATCGGCAACGAGGGCGGCACGCAGTTCGCCCAGTGGCTCGCCGAGCAGGGCGCCGCCGGCGTGTTCAACCCGAACCTCGACGGCGACCTGGCCCGCGAGGCGTTCAACGCGGGCAAGGCCCCGTTCTACGTCACGGGCCCGTGGAACGTCCCGTCGGCGCAGGAGGCCGGCATCGACGTCGCGGTCGACCCGATCCCGGCTCCGGGCCCGAACCCGGCGCAGCCCTTCGTGGGCGTGCAGGGCTTCTTCCTGAGCGCGAAGAGCGAGAACGTCGTCGCGGCGACCAACTTCCTCACGAACTACGTGGGCTCCGAGGAGGTGCAGACGGCCCTCTACGAGGTCGGCGGCCGCGCTCCGGCGCTGACGGCGGCGTTCGAGGCCGCCGTGGCCGACGACCCGATCGTGGCCGGCTTCGGCCAGGTGGGTGCGGCGGCCGTGCCCATGCCGAGCATCCCCGAGATGGGTGCCGTGTGGGAGTTCTGGGGCGTCACCGAGACGGCCATCATCAAGGGCGAGGGCGACCCGGCCGAGCTGTGGAAGAAGATGTCCGACGACATCGCCGCAGCCGTCGCGGGCTGATCCGCCGCAACGCGCATCGACCGGATGGCGGGGCCTCCACGGGCCCCGCCATCCGTCCGCCACACCCCATCCCTCGGCTCAGGAGACCCGCATGACCTCGGCCCCTCTCGCCACCCGTGAGCGCGATTCCCGCCGCGCCGCCCGCATCGCCGAAGCGGCGAGCGGCGGCTGGAAGCTCGTGGTGTTCAAGATCATCGCGCTCGGCATCATCGACGCGATCGCCGTGTACGCGGCCCTCGTGCTGTTCGCGAGCGGCGACGTCGTGGTCGGCACGATCGTCGTGCTGGCGACGATCCTCATCAACGTCGTCTACTTCCGGCGCGGCAGCCTTCCGGCGAAGTACCTCATCCCGGGCCTGATCTTCCTGCTGGTCTTCCAGATCTTCGTGGTGCTCTACTCCGGCTACGTCGCCTTCACGAACTACGGCACGGGGCACAACAGCACCAAGGAGGACGCGGTCGAGGCGATCCTGCTGCAGAACCAGGATCGGGTGCCCGACTCGCCCTCCTACCCGCTCACGGTCGTCGAGGGCTTCGCGGGCGAGCTGTCCTTCCTCGTCACGACGCCGGACGGCGAGGCGATGCTCGGCGGCGCCGAGCGGCCGCTGGAGGAGGTGCCCGACGCCGAGTTCGACGGCGGCAAGGCCGTCGCGGCCCCCGGGTACACGTCCCTCGACTTCCAGGGCCTGCTGGCCCGCCAGGGAGACATCACGTCGCTCGCGGTGCCGCTCAGCGACGACCCCAACGACGGCACGCTGCGCACGCAGGACGGCCTGACCGCGTTCTCCTACGTCTCGCGCTACGTCTACGACGACGCCGCCGAGACCATGACCGACTCGCAGACCGGGGCCGTGTACAGCGACCGCGGCACGGGCGCGTTCGTGGCGGAGGACGGCACGGAGCTGCTGCCGGGATGGCGCATCAACGTCGGCGTCGACAACTTCGTGCGCGCGTTCAGCGACGAGTCCATCCGCGGCCCGTTCCTCGGTGTGACGGTGTGGACGTTCGTCTTCGCGTTCCTCTCGGTCGCGACGACCTTCCTGCTCGGCCTGTTCCTGGCGATCGTGTTCAACGATCCGCGCATGAAGAGCAAGAAGTACTACCGCGTGATCATGATCCTGCCGTACGCCTTCCCGGGCTTCCTGTCCGCGCTGGTGTGGGCGGGCATGCTGAACCAGGAGTTCGGCTTCGTGAACACGGTGCTGCTCGGCGGCGCCGACGTGCCGTGGCTTACCAACGAGTGGCTGGCCAAGCTCAGCATCATCATCGTGAACCTGTGGCTCGGCTTCCCCTACATGTTCCTCGTGACGACCGGCGCGCTTCAGTCGATCCCGGACGAGCTGACGGAGGCCGCGCAGATGGACGGCGCGACGCCGTTCCAGGCGTTCCGGATGATCAAGCTGCCGCTGCTGCTCGTCTCGGTCGCGCCGCTGCTGATCTCGTCGTTCGCGTTCAACTTCAACAACTTCAACCTGATCTACATGCTCACGGGCGGCGGGCCGCGCGACGTGGCCGCCGGCATCAACGTGGGCAGCACGGACATCCTGATCTCGATGGTCTACAAGGTCGCGTTCGTGGGCGCCAACCGCGACTACGGGCTCGCGAGCGCGTTCTCGATCATCATCTTCGTCCTGGTCGCGACCATCTCGGTCATCGCGTTCCGCCGCACCAAGACGCTCGAGGAGCTGAACTGACATGGCCGACATCTCGATCACGCGCGACCTCGCGCAGAGCGCTCCCGCCGGCGGCGACGCCACCCGCCTGCTGACCACGGTCGACGAGGGCGGCGCGCCGCACCCCAAGCGCCCCTTCAAGGTGTGGTTCAGGCAGACCGGATGGCGCCACATCATCGGTCTGGCGATGCTCGTGTTCGCGGCGTTCCCGCTGCTGTACGTGCTGTCGGCGTCGCTCAACCCGGGCGGCACGCTCGTCACCGCGAACTCGCTGTTCTCGAATGTCAGCCTCGGCAGCTACGTCGAGCTGTTCAACCGACCGCAGCAGCCGTACGCCGCATGGTTCCTCAACACGCTGGTCATCGGGCTCGTGTCCGCCGCGGGCACGGTGCTGCTCGGCGCGCTCGCCGCGTATGCGTTCTCGCGCATGCGCTTCACTGGGCGCCGGTTCGGCCTGATCACCCTGCTGCTGGTGCAGATGTTCCCGCAGCTGCTGGCGATGGTCGCGATCTTCCTGCTCATGTCGGCGATCGACGAGATCTTCCCGGGCTTCGGCCTGAACAGCCAGATCGGTCTGATCATGATCTACCTGGGCGGCGCGCTGGGCGTGAACACCTACCTCATGTACGGCTTCTTCAACACCGTGCCGGCGTCGATCGACGAGGCCGCGAAGCTGGACGGAGCGGGGCACGCGCGCATCTTCTTCACGATCATCCTGCGACTGGTCGCGCCGATCCTGGCGGTCGTCGGCCTGCTGTCGTTCCTCGGCACCATGAGCGAGTTCGTGATCGCGTCGGTCATCCTCGTCGACCCCGAGAAGCAGACGCTCGCGGTGGGCCTGTATCAGTTCATCTCGCAGGAGACCTCGCGGAACTGGAGCGTGTTCGCCGCCGGTGCCGTGCTCGCGGCCATCATCCCCGTGGCGCTGTTCCTGGCGCTGCAGCGCTTCATCGTGGGCGGCCTCACGGCCGGCTCGGTGAAGTGACCGCCGCGCCCGCCCGACCCTCCCGAGACTCCGCCCGCTTCACTTCGGCGCGTCCCGCGCGCCCGGAAAGGCCCCGCATGTCGCACCTCCTGCCGCACCACGACGGCTCGCCGCTCTACGTGTCGAACTCCGCCCCGGAGCTGGGCGAGGTGGTGCGCGTCCGTCTGCGCGTGCCCGAGGGCTACGGGCCGCTGCGCGCGGTGCGCACGCGCTCGAACCCCGACCACGAGCCCGAGTGGACCGACGCCGAGGTGATCGGCGAGGCCGACGGATGGACGTGGTGGGAGGCGCCCGTCACGGTGGGCAACCGCCGTCACGGGTATCGCTGGCTGCTCGTGCACGAGGACGGCACGGTCGAGTGGCTGAACCAGACCGGTCTGCACCGGATCGAGACGCTCGACGCCGAGGACTTCGCGCTGGTCGCGTACCCCGCCCCGCCGGCGTGGCTCAACGACGCCGTGATGTACCAGATCTTCCCGGACCGGTTCGCCCGCTCGGCCGCGGCTGACGAGCGCGAGACGCCCGAGTGGGCGATCGCGGCGGCGTGGGACGAGCCCGTCGACCCCGTGATGCCGGGCCGCAGCCAGCAGTTCTACGGCGGCGACCTCGACGGCATCGTCGAGCACCTCGACCACCTCGAGCGGCTGGGCGTCGATCTGATCTACCTCACCCCGGTCTTCCCGGCCGCGTCGAACCACCGCTACGACGCCGCGAGCTTCGAGCGCGTCGACCCGCTGCTCGGCGGGGACGAGGCGTACGTCCGCCTGATCGAGGCCGCGCACGCGCGCGGCATGCGGGTGATCGGCGACCTCACGAGCAATCACTCGGGCGATCGGCACGAGTGGTTCCAGGACGCGCTGGGCAACCCGGGCGCCCACTCCGAGCGGTTCTACTACTTCCGCGACGAGGGCAACACCGAGTACGAGTCGTGGCTCGGCACGCCGACCCTGCCGAAGTTCGACTGGTCGTCGATCGAGCTGCGCCAGCGCTTCATCACGGACGGCGACTCGGTCGTCGCGCGCTGGCTCAAGCCGCCGTTCGGGATCGACGGATGGCGCATCGACGTGGCCAACATGACCGGCCGCCTCGGCGACGTCGACCTGAACGCCGAGGTGCGGCAGCTGCTGCGCGAGACCATGCTCGAGATCAACCCCGACGCGGTGCTCCTGGGCGAGTCCACGAACGACGCCGCGAGCGACCTGCAGGGCGACGGATGGCACGGGGCGATGACGTACCCGGCGTTCACCCGCCCGCTGTGGGGCTGGCTGTGCCGGCCGACCGGGGCGCCGTACCTCGACGCGCAGGGCGTCGAGCGCACCGAGCCGTGGTTCTTCGGCCAGCCGATCGGCGGCATCCCGCGCTACAGCGCTCGCGACTTCGTCGACGCCATGACGCGGTTCACGGCCGGCATCCCGTGGCGCGTCCGGCTCGGCAACATGCAGGCGCTCGACACGCACGACACCGCGCGGTTCGCGACGAACGCGCCGGACGACGTCGTGCCGGTCGCGGTGGGCCTGTCGATGACGCTGCCGGGTGTCCCTGTGCTGTTCGCCGGTGACGAGTTCGGCCTGGTGGGGGAGGACGGCGAGATCGCGCGCACCCCGATCCCGTGGGGCACCGAGGATGCCCCCGGCACCGCCGAGCGACTGGCGCTGTACCGCGACCTCATCGCGCTGCGCCGCGCGCACCCGGTTCTCGGGACGGGCGGCCTGCGCATCCTGGCCGTCGGCGACGAGGGCTTCGCGTTCGTACGCGAGTCGGCCGAGGAGACCGTCCTTGTCGTGGCTGCGTCGGGATCGTTCGAGGCCGCCCTGGACGAGGCCCTCGTGCCCGGGCTCGCGCGCGCCGAGCGGCTGTACGGCGACCTCGAGCTCGACGGCGGCGTCGTGCGCGCCGGCGGGCCGGCGTTCGCGGCCTGGGCGCTCCCGGGCGTCGCGGTCCCGGAAGGCGGTGCCGCGTGAGCACGGCGAACGACCGCTACGAGCGCCGCAGCGCGGATCTCGCCGAGGCGGTGCGCGCGCATCCCGACCTCATCGGGCTGGTGCTGCTCGGCTCGGCCTCTGACGAGGCGGTCGCGCGCCGCGACGAGTGGTCGGATCACGACTTCTTCGCGCTCGTGCGGCCGGGCGCGGGACGCTCCGTGCGGCCCGACCTGTCGTGGCTGCCCGACCAGGACGCGCTCGTCCTGACCGCGCGCGAGGGCGAGATCGGCTTCGTCGCGGTGTACGACGACGGGCACGTCATGGAGTTCGCGGTCGCCGAGCCGGATGAGCTCGTCGGCGCCCTCGTGAACGAGGCGACCGTCGCGGTGGACGACGAGGACGGCACCACGGCCGCGCTCGTGGAGCGCGGCCGGGCGAATGCCGCGGCCGGCGACCGCATCGACGTCGGCAACGAGGCGCGCCTCGTGCTCGTGAAGCTGTTGATCGGGGTGGGTCGCGTGCGGCGGGGCGAGGTGCTCGTGGGCGGGCAGTTCATCCGCGGCTGGGCGGTGCAGTCGCTGGCCCGCGCGCTCCGCGGGCGTTTCCCGCAGCGCTCGAGCGACGCGCGCGACC
Organism: Microbacterium lacusdiani; assembly: GCF_054779895.1. Lineage (NCBI taxonomy): Bacteria > Bacillati > Actinomycetota > Actinomycetes > Micrococcales > Microbacteriaceae > Microbacterium > Microbacterium lacusdiani. The sequence goes on from NZ_BAAGXJ010000021.1 coordinate 56,441, forward strand.
GCATCGACGCGCTGCGCCGGTTCGAGCTGGACTTCCCGGACTGGGCGGCGCGCATCGCGGACGCTCTCGCGCTTCCCGCTGAGGACGCGGCGCGGGAGCTGTTCGCAATCGCGCGCGAGGCGCTCGACGACGGCGGGCCCGGTTTCCCCCGCGCGGCCGCCGACGCCGTCGCCCGCCGGCTGGGCTGGTGACGACGGCGGGCTCGTAGGCTGAACCCCGTGTCCGATGTGTGGGTCGCCGACGTCCTCGGCGAGGGGTTCGAGCAGCGGACCCTCCCGCTGGGCGCGGACGAGGAGGGCGAGGTCGTCGCCACCCTGGTCCGGCACCTGCCCGCGCGGCGCCGGCTCTGGAGCCGGCCGCGGCTGCTCGAGGACGTGGATGTGCTGTACGTGCACGGCTGGTCGGACTACTTCTTCCAGCGTCGGCTCGCGCGCTTCTGGACCGACCGCGGCGCCCGCTTCTTCGCGCTCGATCTGCGCAAGTACGGGCGGAGCCTGCGCGAATGGCAGACCCCCGGATACGTGACGGACCTCGCGACGTACGACGAGGACATCCGGGCCGCGCTCGACGCGCGCGGCGACAGCGTCGGCAGGCGGCTCATCCTGCTCGGCCACTCGACCGGCGGGCTCGTGCTGAGCCTGTGGGCCGGGCGCCATCCCGACGCGGCGGCGGCGCTCATCCTCAACAGCCCGTGGCTGGAGTTCCAGCTGAGCGCCGTGGCGCGCACCGCCCTCTCGCCGGTGGTCGAGCTGCGTGCCCGACTGCGCCCGCTCGACAGGATCCGGATCACGGATCACGGCTTCTACTCGCGCGCGCAGGAGGAGGCGGCGGACCCTGACGATCCGGTCACGTTCGACCCCGACTGGCGTCCCGCAGGCGGGTTCCCCGTCTACGCCGGGTGGATGGACGCGATCCTCGGCGGCCACAACGCGGTGGCCCGCGGCCTCGGCGTCCGCGCGCCGGTCTGCGTGCTGCTGTCCGCGCGCAGCACGCTGCCGGTCCGCTGGAGCGACGACCTGACCCGCTCCGACACCGTCCTGTACGTCGAGGACGTGGCGCGGGCGGCGCTGCGCGTCGGGTCGTCCGTCACGGTGGAGCGCCTCGACGGCGCGCTCCACGACGTCTTCCTGTCGCGGCCCGAGGTGCGCCGCGACGCGTACGCGCGCCTGGACTGCTGGGTCCGAGCGTTCGCGGCGGCGACCGCCGGCTCCTGAGTCCGTCCGGGCTCAGCGGCCGAACTGGGCGCGCACCAGGCGCTCGGCGGCGCCCGCGTCGCGCGAGACGAGCGCCTCGCGCAGCTCCGCGTAGTTCTCGCGCAGCTCGTCGTCGCCCAGCACGGGCCCGATGTGGTTGAGGTTGCGCTCGAGCGCCACGTCGAGGTCGTCGAGATGCTGGCTGTAGACGCTCTGCGGCAGGGTCGACGCGATGTACCGCGAGAAGGCGATCCGCGCCGCGATCGACGTCTCGGTGTCGCCGAGCGCGTCGGCCATGCCGTCGAGCAGCTCGAGTGCACGGGTGCGCTCGTCGTCCGTGAGCCGCGTCGCGGCGATGTGGATGTCGTTGCCGAGCTTGTAGGCCGCGTACGCCATCGAGTGGCGGATGACCTCCTCGGTCACCTCGGTCACCCGCGTGTAGCGGCTCGGCATCATCTCGACGAGCCCGATGCGCTCGAGGCGCTGCAGCGCCTCCCGCACGGGCATGCGCGAGACCTGCAGCTGCTCGGCGAGCTCGGCGTCGCGGATGCGCTCGCCGGGGTCGAGCTGGCCCTCGATGATCGCGCGGCTCAGATGCTGGAAGACGGCGTCCGCCAGCAGACGCTTGCCCGAGTCGATCGGTGCGAACCCGTCCATCCGAATCCTCAGCGGTAGTTGATGAACTGGAGGTCGATGTCGAGGTCGGCCGCCTTCAGCAGGCGGATGACCTCCTGCAGGTCGTCGCGGCTCTTGCTCGAGACGCGCAGCTCGTCGCCCTGGATCTGCGACTTGACGCCCTTGGGCCCCTCGTCGCGGATGATCTTGCCGATCTTCTTGGCGTTCTCCTGCGAGATGCCGTCCTTGAGGCTGGAGACGAGCTTGAACTCCTTGCCGCTGGCGGTCGGCTCGCCTGAGTCGAGGCTCTTGAGCGAGATGCCCCGCTTGATGAGCTTGGACTGGAACACGTCGAGCACGGCCTTGGCCCGCTCCTCGCTGTTGGCGGTGATCAGGATCTGCTCGCCGCTCCACGCGATCGAGGCTCCGGTCCCCTTGAAGTCGTAGCGCTGCTCGACCTCCTTGCGGGCCTGGTTGAGGGCGTTGTCCGCCTCCTGCTTGTCAACCTTGCTGACGATGTCGAAGCTGCTGTCGGCCATGCGGGCCAGCCTACTGCGCGCGCTTCGTAGACTGCTGGGCGAAAGCCATCCGACATCGGGGAGGTCGTATGCGCCCGCTCACCGAATCCGAGCTGCGCGGCTCGTTCGTCAACGCCGATCCGGCGGACGTCGCCCTCATGGCCCTGCCGCACGACTTCGTGCTGACCGAATGGGACCACCTCGACTTCCTCGCCTGGCGCGATCCCCGCTCGCGGGGCCGCGGCTACATCGTCGCGGAGGTCGACGGCACCCCGACCGGCGTGCTGCTGCGCGCGGCCGAGGGATCGTCCCGCGCCCGGTCGGCCTTCTGCAACATCTGCCGCACCATGCAGCCGGGCAACCAGGTCTCGCTGTTCACGGCCCGCAAGGCCGGCACGGCGGGCGCGCACGGCGACAGCGTCGGCACCTACATGTGCGCCGATCTGTCGTGCCACGAGAACGTCCGCCTCGCCATGCCTCTCGCGCCGAACGAGTACCGGGGCAGCGTGGACATGAAGATCGACGGCACCAAGCGCCGCACGCGCGAGTTCGTGGCCCGCGTCCTGGAGACGGCGGCCTGATCGGCGCCCCGGTGGCCGCCGCGCCCGGTCGCACGGCACGATTTCGACCCTGCGCCGTGTGCGGGTAATATGGACGCTTGCGCCTCCGGTTGTCTGGAAAAGTCGGTCGGGTGCGCATGGCAAGTTGCCCGAGCGGCCAAAGGGAGCTGACTGTAAATCAGCCGCGTAATGCTTCGGGGGTTCGAATCCCTCACTTGCCACCGGATGGACGAAGGCCGACCCGCACGGGTCGGCCTTCGTCGTTCCCGGGAGAGCCTGCTTCCGCGGTCGCGCGCGACGTGTCCTCCGAAAGGCCCGGTGTGCGGGAGAGGGTCCGCGTGCCAGGATGACTGCGCGGGCCGTGGGGGCGCGCGAGAAGGGGGATCTCCATGTCGACTCCGCACGCGGGCGCACCGCAGGACCGGCCGGCACCGCAGCCGGCGCCGGGAACGGCGCCGGAGGGAACGGCGCCGGCTCAGGAGAAGATGCCGCTGATGCTCCGCGGCGCCATCTGGGTCGCGATCGGCGCGCTCATCGCGGCCGCCCTGGTCTGCGTCGTGTGGGTCCTGATCGGCGACCAGAACGGGCTGATCGGCAAAGCGTTCCTGACGATCCTGCTGCTGGCCGCGTTCGCCGGCGTCGCGCTGCTGGACGCCAACCTCGCGGCACGCCGCCCCAGCTGGCTCGTGATCGCCAGCATGGCGACGTGGGTGATCGCCCTGCTGGTCGGCGCGGTCAAGATCTGGTCGCCCGAGCATGTCGACGAGTACGGGTACGCCTCGTACGAGCCGGTCGAGCGGCTCTGGCACCTCATCCTCACGATCGGCGTCCTGCAGCTCGCGCTGCTGCACCAGCGGCTGTTCTGGCGCGCCCACGCGCGCTACGTCACCACGTTCACGCGCGCGATCGCCCTCGTGACCTCGGCGCTGCTCGGGATCCTCGTGCTGCTGCTCGTGTTCTACCTGGCGTTCCCCGATGCGTTCGACTACCCGGAGCTGTACTGGCGGTTCGTCGTCGCCCTGGCGATCCTGGTCGCGGTCGGAACGACGCTCATCCCGCTGCTGAATGCGCTGTTCGCCCCGCGACCCCGGCCCGTCGCTCCGCACGGCGTCGCGGGCGCCGGATTCGTCCCGCCGGCCGCGCCCGTCCTTCAGTGGCCGACCTACGCCGACGGCCGCACCCCGCTGCCCGTGCTGCCCGACGGCTCGCCGGACTGGAACGCGTACTACACGGGCGTGCCGTCGGTGCCGCAGGCGCCCATGGCGCCGCACGCCGCGCCGCCGCAGGCGGCTCCCGCCCCGCAGGGACAGCCCGCGCCGGGTCCCGGCTCGCACGCGGCCCCGCCGGCGCCGCCGCTCCCGCCGCAGGCGCCCGGGTACCCCGAACAGCCTCCGACCGTTCAGCCGCCGCGCTGACCGGCGGCGATAGCGTGGGGGCATGACGACGCCCCTCGAGCTGCACGACATCGCCCTCGAGATCGCGACGGAGGCGGGCGAGCTCGCCCGGCGCCGCCGCAGCGAGGGGGTGTCCATCGCCGCGAGCAAGTCGACCATCGCCGACATCGTCACCGAGGCCGACCGCGAGGTCGAGGCGCTCATCCGCGACCGGCTGGCGCAGGCGCGCCCGGATGACGGATTCCTGGGCGAGGAGTCCGGGGACTCGGGCGGGACCAGCGGAGTGACCTGGATCGTGGATCCGATCGACGGCACGGTCAACTACGCCTTCGGCATGCCGTCGTACGCCGTGAGCATCGCGGCGGTCGAGGGGTCGGTGCATCCGGGGGAGTGGCGCGCCCTCGCCGGAGTGGTCCACGCGCCCGCGCTCGGCGAGACCTTCCGCGCGGCGGCGGGCGAGGGCGCCTGGCTGGGAGAGGAGCGCCTGGCCGTGACCGAGCACACCCCGGCGGGCGCGCTGATCGCGACCGGCCTGGGCTACGACCAGAGCACGCACGCCGGCGACCTCGAGGTGCTGTCGCGGGTCATGCCGCTCGCGCGCGACATCCGTCGGATCGGCGCCGCCTCGCTCGACCTCGCCTTCGTGGCCGCCGGTCGGCTTGACGGGTACTTCGAGCGCGGGCTCCAGCCGTGGGACCTGGCCGCCGGCCGGCTGCTCGTCGATGAGGCCGGGGGACGCACCGGATGGTTCGAGCCCGACGAGCACGGACGGGCGCTGACGATCGTCGCCGGACCGGAGCTCTACGAGCAGCTGCGGGCGCGCATCCTGGGCTGATCAGCCGGCCCGCCTCTCCACAGGCCCGCTGGGTGGGTTCCCGCCACGTGGCGTTTTCAGCCGGAACCCGATAGTGTTTATCCAATCGTTACTCTGTCCACCCGAGACGGGGCAGCGGTTCCCATCCCGTGCAGGCGCGCCGTCCTCCCCGTTCGCGGCGCCTACCGAAAGATCCTCTGTGCCCTTCGACGTCCCCTCGGCTGAGCCCGCGCCCACGCGCCGCTCTCGCCGCGTCGCAGATGCGCGCCCCGTAACCCAGGCGCCGCTGACGCGCCGCCAGCTGCGCGCGCTCGGCGCCGACGCGGCGCACCGCGCTCCTGAGACCCTCTCCGACCTGCCTGCCGTGCCCGCGCCCGCGGCCCCGGTGCGGCACATCCGTTTCGAGGCGGATGCCGAGCCCGCGGCCGCCGAGAAGGCGGAGCCCGAGGCCATCGCCGAGACGGTGACCCGCGCCGAGGCGCAGGCCGCCGAGAAGCCGCTGCCGGAGGACCCGGTCGACCTGTTCATCGAGGCCGCGCGCGCCCTGAACTTCACGGGTGAGACGCCGGTCGCGTCCCCTGAGCCGGACCTCACCGCCGAGTCCGAGCCCCGGACCGGCGCCCACCACGTCGCGCGCCGCCCCTCGGCCTTCCGTCGCGTGGCGACCGTCGCCGCCTCGATCAGCGCGTTCGGCGTCGTCGGCCTGCTTGCCGTGGGCATGACCACGCCGATCACCGCGCTCGCAGCGGACGTGGATGTCGCCGCGGCCACCACCTCGATCAGCGCATCCGGCGCCGAGGAGGCGGCCGAGGAGGAGATCCAGGCCTTCGTCGCGCCCGCCGAGGTGAAGAACGCGCAGATCGAGCGCGCCAGCGGCTACGAGACCGCGACCTTCGCCGAGCTCGCGGCCGTGACGGGCATCAACACCGCCAACGCGGTGTACGTCAACGACCCGACCGCCGACATCCAGTGGCCGATCGTGCTCGGCACGAGCATGTCGTCGGCCTTCGGTCAGCGCTGGGGCCGCCTGCACGAGGGCATCGACTTCACGCCCGGCAACGGCGCCCCGATCCAGGCCATCGCAGACGGCACGGTCCGCGTCGCGACGGAGGCCGGCGGCGCGTACGGCGTGCACGTGTACATCGACCACGTCATCGACGGCCAGGTCATCTCGAGCCACTACGCGCACATGCAGTACGGCTCGCTCAACGTGGTCCCCGGCCAGCAGGTCGAGGTCGGCGACGTCCTCGGCGTCGTCGGAAACACGGGCCGCTCGTTCGGCGCGCACCTGCACTTCGAGCTGCGTCTGCCGGGCGGTCAGGCCATCGACCCGATGCCGTGGCTCAAGGAGCACGCCGGCACGCACTACCCGAAGGGCCAGGTCGAGGAGACCGTCGGCGAGGCCGCGGACGCCGCACAGGACGCGGCCGAGGGGGTCGCCGGCGAGTGAGACTCGCGCGGGCGCGCACTCGGTTTCGAGGACGGGCCCGGAGGGTGATATCCTCTTCTGGTTGCCCCGATGCGGGCAGCACGCCCCGATAGCTCAGTGGCAGAGCACTTCCATGGTAAGGAAGGGGTCGTCAGTTCAATCCTGACTCGGGGCTCTCAGCATCTCGGCGACCGGGATGCGGATGGCAGGGTAGCTCAGTTGGTGAGAGCGCACGACTCATAATCGTGAGGTCGCGGGTTCAAGCCCCGCTCCTGCTACAGAACGAAAGAAGCGCTCCTCCGGGGCGCTTCTTTCGTTTTGAGCGGGTTCTCGCTCGGGGATGCCTCGCGGCGTTGGGGCGACGTGCTGACGATCCGCACGGACTCTCACCCGAGGAGAACCATGACTGCTCTCGATGCCTCCATGAACGGCGACTGGCTGTTCGATCGCGACCACACGCGCGTCGGCTTCTCGGCCCGGCACGCGATGGTCACCAAGGTCCGCGGTGCGTTCAACGACGTCGACGGGAGGATCCACGTGGATGTGGACCACCCCGAGAACTCCTGGGTCGAGGTGCGCGTCCAGGTCGCCAGCATCGACACCCGCAGCGCCCAGCGCGACGAGCACCTGCGCAGCGCCGACTTCTTCGACGCCGAGACGTACCCCGAGATCGTGTTCCGCAGCACGGCCGAGGACGAGGTCGACGAGAACGCACTCAACGTGATCGGCGACCTCACGATCCGCGACATCACGCGCCAGGTCTCACGATCCCGCTGTCGTTCACGGGGATCGAGCGCGACCCGTTCGGCAACCTCCGCGCGGGCTTCGAGGGCACGCGCCGCCTGGACCGCCGCGACTTCGGCCTCGAGTGGAACGCGGCGCTCGACACCGGCGGCGTGCTCGTCTCCGAGAAGATCACGCTCGAGTTCGAGTTCTCGGCCATCAAGGCCGAGGAGGCCGTCGAGGGCTGATCCGCCGTCGCTGGTAGCGTGCCGAGCATGACGGACCTGCCCCTCCGCCGGCTCGGCCGCACCGACCTGATGGTCGCGCCCGTCACGCTCGGCGCCTCATCGCTCGGCAAGCGCGCCGACGTGGATCCGCTCGCGATGGCGGAGGCCATGCTGTCGTCCCCATTCGCGGTCGTGGACACGTCGAACAACTACGCCGGCGGCGAGAGCGAGCGCGCCCTGGGCCGCGCCCTCGCCGCCCGCGGGGGTCTCGCCCCGGGCCACAGCATCGTCACGAAGGCCGACGTCGGGCTCGACGGCCGGTTCGACCGCGACCGGGTCTGGCGCTCGTTCGAGGAGAGCGTCGAGCGACTCGGCGTCGAGCGCCTGCCGCTGCTGCACCTGCACGACCCGTGGGTCATCAGCGTCGAAGAGGCCTTCGCACCCGGCGGCGCCGTGCAGGGCATGACGGAGCTGCGCGAGCAGGGCCTGGTGGGTGCGATCGGCATCGCGGTCGGCGAGCTGAGCCTCGAGACCGTGTACGTGCGCTCCGGGGTGTTCGACGCCGTGCTGACCCACAACCGGTACACGCTCGTCGACCGCAGCGCAGAGCGCCTCATCGCCGACGCCACAGACCTCGGCATGGGCGTCTTCAACGCCGCGCCGTTCGGCAGCGGCATCCTGGCGGGCACCGGCACGCGCTATGCGTACGCCGAGGCGCCCGAGGAGCTGCAGCGGTGGATCGCGCGGCTGCGTGAGCTGTGCGGGGAGTGGGACCTGCCCGTCCCGGCGGTCGCGCTGCACTTCTCGCTGCGCGAACCGCGCATCCACTCCACCGTCGTGGGCGTGGGCCGTCCCGAGCGGATCGCCCAGCTCCTGGAGCTCTCCGCGACGGCCGTCCCGGACGAGTTCTGGCCCGAGCTCGACCGCCTCGGCACGCCGCCGTCGCCGATCACCGACTGAGCGGTGTCATGGCCGAGACCTCCGCCTACTGGATCCCCGAGACCGACGCGCGCTTCGTGCCCACGGCGCATGTGAGCGGCGCTTGGAACCCCGACGAGCAGCACGTCGCGCCGGCCATCGGACTGCTGACCCACGCGATCGAGCGGGACCGCGACGCGCGCCGCGCCGACGACCTCCGGATCACCCGGCTCGCGGTCGACGTCCTGGGGGTCCTCCGGCTCGAGCCGGTCGAGATCGCCGTCACCGTGCTGCGCACGGGACGCACGATCGAGCTCGTCGAGGCGAGGCTCGCCCAGGACGGGCGCCCCGCCCTCATCGCTCGGGCCTGGCTGGCGGCGGTCTTCGACACGGCGGCGATCTCGGGCACGGCGTTCCCGCCCGTGCCGGCGCGGGACGCCCTCTCGGCGTGGGACCCCGGCGCGGTGTGGCCCGGCGGCTTCGTCCGCTCCCTCGAGGCGCGGCGCGCGCAGGAGGGGCAGGGGCGCGGCGTCACCTGGCTGCGTCCGGTCGTGGGCGTGATCGACGGTCGGGAGGTGAGCCCCACCGCGCGGATCATGGCCATGATCGACGTGGCGAACGGGCTCATGGCGCGGGTGGGCCCCGACGTCGCGATCTTCCCCAGCCTGGACTTCGCGGCGCACCTGCTGCGGGAGCCCGAGGGGGAGTGGGTCGCGTGCGACACCACCGCGTCGTTCGGGCCCCGAGGCGCCGGCCTCACGCACAGCGTCCTGCACGACGACCGCGGCCCCTTCGGGACGCTCGCGCAGACCCTCACCGTCCGCCCGCGCTGACCGCGGCGGTCAGCGTCGGGAGGCGACCCGGCGGACCAGCGAGACGACCCCCCACGCGGCGAGCACCCAGGGCCCGGCGACGATGAGCGGGTCCATCCAGTGGTGCTTCACGTCGACGCGACCTCGCCCGAGGCGCGATGCGAGCCCGTGCCGCGTGCGCTCGGCCTCGATCCCCGACTCTGTCACGGGGTCGTCGGGCCGTCCCCTGACGAGGGAGACGAGGTGGCTCTCGACCGCGTCGATCCGGTCGCCGAGCAGGAGCAGCAGCCAGTGGGCCGCGCGCGCCTCGCTGAACCGGTAGGCGTATCGCCGGACGACGCCCGACAGCCCATGCAACGGCACCGCGGTGCCGAAGACGGGGGTCAGACGCGCATGCTCGATGGAGCGCTCGCGGGGGACCAGCTCAGGCTGCTGCTCCGGCTCCTCCCAGTGGGCGCCCGTCGCGTTCGGGTCGTATCGGAGCTTCGGGTGCGCCGGGCGGTCGGCCGGATCGAGATCGGCTCCCCATCCGGGGATGCGGTCGCGCAGCTCCTCCGGCGACCGCGTGTGCGTCGGATCCTTCGCGGTGTACGGCATGCGGTGCTCCTCTCTAGGCCGCGTTCGGGATGATGACGGGCTTGATGCAGCCGTCGAGCTTGGCCGAGAACAGGTGGTAGGCCTCGGCGATGTCGTCGAGGGGGATGCGGTGCGTGATGATCTCGCTCGGCTTCAGATAGCCGTGCCTGATGTGCTCCAGCAGCCGCGGCCACTGCCGCTTCACCGGGCACTGGTTCATCCGCAGCGTCAGGCCCTTGTTGAACGCGTCGCCGAACTTCACGGCCGAGAACATCGGACCGTAGGCGCCCATGACGGACACGTTGCCGCCCTTGCGGACGGAGTCGATGGCCCAGTTCAGCGCGACGGGCGATCCGCCCTGCAGCTTGAGCTTCGCGGCCGTGATGGGCTGCGCGAGGGAGCCGTCGGCCTCGGCCCCGACCGCGTCGATGGCCACGTCGGCCCCGAGGTGGTCGGTCGCCTTCTTCAGCGCCACGACCACGTCGTCGTGCTCGGCGAAGTCCAGCGTCTCGGCGAACGCGAACTCCCGCGCCTTCTCCAGGCGGTAGTCGAGGTGGTCGACCACGATCACGCGACCGGCGCCCATCAGCCACGACGACCTCGCCGCGAACAGGCCCACCGGCCCCGCCCCGAACACCACGACCGTGTCGCCCTCCGCGATCTCGCCCAGCTGCGCTCCGAAGTACCCCGTCGCGAGAGCATCCGTCATCAGGAGCGCGTCGTCATCGTCCAGCCAGTCCGGGATCGTGCTGGGCCCGACATCCGCGAAGGGCACGCGCACGAACTCGGCCTGCCCGCCGTCGTAGCCTCCGCACGTGTGCGAGTAGCCGTAGATCCCGCCGATCGCGGTGGCGTTCGGATTGACGTTGTGGCAGTTCGAGTACAGGCCCCGCGAGCAGAACCAGCACGAGCCGCAGTACACGTTGAACGGCACCATCACGCGGTCGCCGGCCTTCAGGCTCTCGACCGACGGGCCGACCTCGTGGACCACCCCGATGAACTCGTGACCGAACGTCGTCCCGACGCGGGTGTCGGGCATCATGCCGTGGTAGAGGTGCAGGTCCGAGCCGCAGATGGCCGCCCGCGTGACCCGCACGATCGCGTCGTTCGGGTGCTCGACCGCCGGGATGTCCTTCTCCTCGACCCTGACCTTGTACGGGCCGCGATAGACCATCGCCTTCATGGGGGCTCCTCTCTGCGGATCGCGTGTCGCGCCAGGGTCACATCGCGGTTCCGGACGGCTCAAGTGCTTGCCTTCGCGGCCGGGATGTGCCACACGTCCGGGCATCCGTTCCCCTGCGGGACGCGGGAGGGGCCGCGACGCGCGATACCGTGGAACAGTGATCGAGGCATGATCGGCGCGCTGAGCGCCCGTGGTCCCCGGGTCATCGTCGTGTTCGTGGCGATCGGCCTCCTCTCCGGATTCCTCTCGGGGCTCTTCGGCGTCGGGGGCGGCACGGTGATCGTCCCGCTGCTGGTCATGCTGGCCGCGTTCGGGCAGAAGCTTGCGTCGGGGACGTCGTCGGCGGCCATCATCCCGACCGCGGCGGTGGGCGTCATCGCGTACGCCGTCAACGGGGACGTCGACTGGATCGCCGCGCTGCTGCTCGCGGCGGGCGCGGTCGTGGGCGCCCAGGTGGGCACCCGGCTGCTGCACCGCCTGTCCGAGCCCGTGCTGCGATGGTTCTTCGTCGGCTTCTTGATCGTGGTGATGATCAGCCTGTTCGTCATCATCCCGTCGCGCGACGCCGAGCTGGTTCTCACGTTCTGGGCCGGTGCCGCGCTCGTGCTGACGGGCCTGGTCACGGGCGTCCTGTCGGGTCTGATCGGCGTCGGCGGCGGCATCGTCGTGGTGCCGGTGCTGATCCTGCTGTTCGGCGCCAGCGACCTGGTCGCCAAGGGCACGTCGCTGCTCATGATGATCCCGACCACCATGTCGGGCACCATCGGCAACATCCGCCACAAGAACGTCGATCTGGTCGCCGGGCTCTGCATCGGCGTCACGGCATGCGTCACCGCGCCCCTCGGCACCCTGGTCGCGAACGTGATCGACCCGCAGGTCGCGAACATCCTGTTCGTGATCTTCCTCGTCGTGATCACGGCTCAGATGACCCAGCGCGCGATCCGCGCGTCCCGCAAGCCGAAGGAGTGAGCCCGGCCGGTCGACGGCCCGGTCAGGGGCGGTCGATAGGATGAGCCGGTGCCAGTGAATCCCGAACTGCTCGGTCGCGCGTTCCCGCCGACCGCGCCGTACCTCGTCGGACGCGAGAAGGTGCGCGAGTTCGCGCGCGCCGTGTTCGCCGAGGACGCCCAGCACCACGACCCCGAGGCCGCCCGCGCGCTCGGCTACGGCGACGTCGTCGCCCCGCCGACGTTCGCGATGGTGATCCAGGACATGACGCTGCAGCAGCTGCTCGCCGAGCCCGACTCGGGCATCGCGCTGGAGCGCACGATCCACGCGCAGCAGAGCTTCCGCTACACGCGGCCGATCGTCGCCGGCGACGAGCTCACGGGGCAGCTGACCGTCACGGGCCTGCGGGCCATGGGGCAGGGCGCCATGGTCACGAGCGAGGCCGAGATCACCGACGCGGACGGCGCGCACGTCGTCACCGCGACCTCGGTGCTGCTGATCGGGGGAGAGGAATGAGCGCGCTCGACGCCATCCAGGTCGGCGACGTCGTCGCCGAGCGCACGGTGCACCTCACGCGCGAGTCGCTCGTGCGGTACGCGGGCGCTTCCGGCGACTTCAACCCGATCCACTACCGCGACGACGTGGCCGAGCGCGTGGGCCTGCCCGGCGTGCTCGCGCACGGCATGCTCACCATGGGCCTCGCGGTCGAGACGATCGTCCCGTGGCTCGGCGACGCCGGCCGGATCGTCGAGTACGGCGTGCGCTTCACGCGCCCGGTCGTGGTCGACCCGGAGGACGGCGCCGACGTCGCCGTCACGGCGAAGGTCGGCGAGGTCGCCGAGGGCACCGCGCGCATCGACCTCACCGTGACCCACGCCGGCACCTCCGTGCTCGGCAAGGCGCAGGTGCGGGTCCGCACCGCGTGACGTCGATGCCCGAGATCGAGCCGATCCCGCTGCGCAGCCTCACCACCCTGCGCGTCGGCGCTACGCCCGCGCGCATGATCGACGCCCGCACGCAGGACGAGCTCGTCGCGGCCCTCCGCGACGTGTGGGCCGACGGCGGCCCGTGGTTCGTGCTCGGCGGCGGATCCAACCTTCTGCCGGGCGACGAGCCGTTCCCCGGCACGGTGATCCGGATCCTCACCTCGGGCTTCGAGGTCGTCCCCGGCGCACCGGCCGGCTCCGTGCGCCTGCGCGTGCAGGCCGGCCAGAACTGGGACGAGCTCGTCGCCTGGACCGTCGCGCAGGGGCTGTCGGGCATCGAGGCGATGTCGGGCATCCCGGGCACCGCCGGCGCGGCGCCCATCCAGAACGTGGGCGCGTACGGCCAGGAGATCGTCCAGACGCTCGTCGAGGTGGAGCTGATCGACGAGGAGACCGGCGAGGTCTCCACCGTGCCGGCGTCCGAGCTGGGCCTCGGCCCGCGGACCTCGGTGCTGAAGCAGCACTACGGCTCCACCGCCGAGCGCTCCGCCGTCGTCCTGTCGCTCACGCTCGACCTGGTGCACGTCGGTCACGGGCCGCGCCCGATCGAGGACGCGCGCCTGCGCTCGGCGCTCGGTCTGTCGACCGACGACGCGGTGTCCGTGCAGTGGATCCGCGACACCGTGATCACGACCCGCCGCGGCAAGGGGATGGTGCTCGACGACCCGGATCCCGACACGCACAGCGCCGGGTCGTTCTTCAACAACCCGATCGTGGACGAGCACGTCGCGCGCACGCTCCCCGCGGAGTGCCCGCGGTGGCCCATGACGCCGCAGCTCGACACGGTCGCGGTCATCCCGCTGTCCGCGTACGAGGGCTTCGTGCCGCCTCGTCCGCCGCAGGAGACGCTCGTCAAGGTCAGCGCCGCCTGGCTGATCGAGCACTCGGGGCTCGGCAAGGGCTTCCACCTGCCGCGCTCGCGCGCCTCGCTCTCGACCAAGCACACGCTCGCGCTCACCAACCGGGGCGGCGCGACCGCCGGCGAGATCGCGGAGCTGGCGCGCTTCGTGCAGAGCCGGGTGGCAGCGGAGTACGGCATCGTCCTGCAGCCGGAGCCGGTGCTCGTCGGCGTCGAGCTCTGACGGCCATGGCGAAGGTGTCCCGCACGCGCGAGGTGGTCGACCGGCTGCTCGACGCGATCATCGCGGGCGAGCTGCGGGCCAGCGAGCAGCTGCCGCCGGAGGGCGACATCGCGGCGCAGCTCGGGGTGTCGCGGCTCACCGTGCGGGAGGCCGTGCGCCTGCTGCAGGCGCAGGGCGTGATCGTTCAGGTGCCGGGCAGCAGGCACCGGATCGCTCCGGCGTCGGAGTGGACCGGACTGGAGGCCGTCGTGCGGCACGCCCGCACGGAGGGCGCGCGCGAGCGCTCCTCGCTCGAGCTGCTCGAGGTGCGCGTCATGATCGAGACGGGCGCGGCGCAGCTCGCCGCGGAGCGCCGTTCGGCGGACGATCTCGAGGCGCTGCGCGCCGACCTCGAGCGGATGCGGCGGGCCCACGCGGACGGGGACGTCGACGCGTTCGTGGCGGCCGATCTCGACTTCCACGACGTCATCCTGCGCGCCGCCGACAACCGCATCCTGCTGGCCACCATGCGCCCGCTCACCTCGATGCTCGAGGCCACGCGCGCTGAGACCAGCGCCGTGCTCGACATCCGCGAGCACGCGATCGCCGAGCACGCCGCCGTGCTGGACGCGCTGGCGACCGGCGACCCGCTGGCCGCCCGGGACGCGATGGCGAGCCACATGCGCCAGACGCGCGACGATCTGCTGCGTTTCGTGCACCAGCACTGACACGGCCCGGGCCGCTCGGCCGGTCGCTCGTGTGGCGGAGAGCGCGGTCTGGGCGTACAGTCGGTATCTGATATCTGATACCTCGGTTTCCGCCGCACCGCCGCGCGGATCCCATCCGTGAACGAAGGAGTTCTCGTGTCCCCCGAGAATCTGCCCGCCGGCAACCTGCCCGTCGCGACCCTGCTCGCGGACCTGCCCGCCCCGCTCGACATCCGCGCGGACCACGTGCGCGCCGCGCTCGACCCGGCCTCGGTCTTCATCGTGCTGGACGACGACCCCACCGGCACACAGTCGGTCGCGGATCTTCCGGTGCTCACGCGCTGGGAGCGCGAGGACCTGGATGCCGCGCTCGCCACCGGCGCGCCGGCGGTCTACGTGCTCACGAACACGCGCTCGCTCGACGAGGACACGGCGGCGGAGCGCAACCGCGAGATCGTCGCCGTATCGCTCGCCGCCGCGCGCGCCGCCGGCCGCCGCGTCACGTTCGTGTCGCGCAGCGACTCGACGCTGCGCGGGCACTTCCCGCTCGAGACCGACGTCCTCGCGGCCGAGGTCGCCGCGCACGGCGAGACCGCCCCCGCGCTGACTCTGCTGGTCCCCGCGTTCCCGGACGCCGGTCGCCTCACGGTGCGCTCGGTGCACTACTGGGTCGTGGACGATGTCGCGACGCCCGTCGGGCGGACGCCCTTCGCGCAGGATGCGACGTTCGGCTTCGCGTCGTCGGACCTGCGCGACTGGGTAGAAGAGAAGACGGACGGGCGCGTGCCCGCCGAGGCGGTCGCGGCGCTCACGATCGACGTGATCCGCCGTGGCCCCGACGCGGTGGGGGAGTTCCTGGCGGCCCTTCCCGACGGCACGGTCGTGGCGGTCGACGTGGTCGACGAGGCAGACATGCGCGCGGTCGCCCTGGCGCTCCACCGCCTGCAGCGCGACGTGCTGCTGCGCGTGGGCCCGCCGTACCTGCGCGCGCACATCGGCCAGGAGATCGCCGAGCCCGTGCAGGCGTCGCAGCTGGACCTCGCCGAGGGGCGCGGCGGGCTCGTCGTCGTGGGCAGCCACGTCCCCCTCACCACCGCGCAGCTGGAGCACCTGCGCGCGGAGCGCCCGGACACCGCCACGGTCGAGCTGGACGTGCGCCGCCTGATCGACGAGCGCCGCGAGGCTCACCTCGACGAGAGCGCCGCGCGAGTCTCCGAGGCCCTCGCGCACGGCACCGTGATCGTCCACACCACGCGCGACCTCGTGACGGGCGGATCGCCCGACGAGAGCCTCGAGATCGCCCGGCAGGTGTCCAGCGGCGTGGTCGAGCTCGTGCGCCGCGTGCTGCGCATCGCGCCGCCCCGCTTCGTGATCGCCAAGGGCGGCATCACCTCGAGCGACGTCGCGAGCGAGGCGCTCGAGATCCGTCGCGCGACGGTGGTGGGCCCCATGCTGCCCGGCATCGTGTCGCTGTGGCGGCCCGAGAGCGGCCCCGCCGTGGGCATCCCGTACGTCGTCTTCGCCGGAAACGTCGGCGGCCCCGACTCGCTCTCCCGCGTCGTCGCGACGCTCGCGGACGAGCACCGACCTCCCCGTCGAAAGGACATCGCATGACCAGCACCGTCGCCGTCATCGGCCTGGGGGCCATGGGCCTTCCCATGGCCGCCCGTCTCGCACAGCGCTTCGAGGTGCGCGGCTACGACCTCGCCGCCGAGCGCCTCGCCCTCGCCGCCGACCAGGGCGTCGCGCCCGCGGACTCGGCCGCGGCCGCGGTGACGGGCGCGGATGCCGTGCTCGTCGCCGTGCGCACGGGCGAGCAGCTGAACGACCTCCTGTTCGGCGAGGCGGGGCTCTCGGCCCACCTCGGCGAGGGGAGCGTCGTCATCCTGACCAGCACGGTCGGCACCGAGGGCATCGCCGACATCGCGGCACGGCTCGCCGAGCGCGGCGCCGGCCTCATCGACGCGCCGCTCTCGGGCGGACCCGTGCGCGCCGGCGAGGGTGACCTGCTGATCGTCGTCGGCGCGGAGCCCGCGGCCCTCGAGACGGCGCGCCCGGTGCTCGAGCAGCTCGCGTCCACGCTGACGGTGGTGGGCGACAAGCCCGGCGACGGCCAGGCGCTCAAGACCGTCAACCAGCTGCTGTGCGGCGTCCACATCGCCGCCGCCGCCGAGGCGCTCGCGCTCGCCGACGCGCTCGGCCTCGACCGCGCCCGAACGCTCGAGGCGCTCACGGCCGGTGCGGCCGACTCGTTCATGCTCGGCAACCGCGGCCCCCGCGCGCTGCAGGCGTACGACGAGGGTGGCGCCGAGGTGCTCAGCCGCCTCGACATCTTCGTGAAAGACCTCGGGATCGTGGGGCAGGCCGCGCGCAAGGCGCACCTGTCCACCCCCGTGGCAGCAGCCGCGGAGCAGCTGTTCCTGCTCGGCGAGGCGCAGGGCCTGGGGGCCCTCGACGACTCCGCCGTGATCCGCGTCGTCGCACCCGAACTCAGGAAGTGAGCCCCACCGTCCCCGTCGGCTGAGCCGCCGCGGAGAAGCACGAGACCTCACCACACGCACGAGACCGCAGCGGATCGCTGCGGTCTCGTGTCGTCGATGAGGTCTCGCGCTCGATGCGCCTCGCGTCAGGAGAACAGCTTCTGCAGACGCTGGATGCCCTCGAGCAGCGCGTCGTCACCGAGCGCGTACGACAGGCGCAGGTAGCCGCTGGGGCCGAAGGCCTCGCCCGGCACGACCGCGACCTCGGCCAGGTCCAGGATGAGATCTGCCAGCTCGAGCGACGTGGTCGGCGTGCGACCGGCCCACTCGCGGCCCAGCAGGCCGCGCACGTCGGGGTACGCGTAGAACGCGCCGAGCGGGTTGGGGACCTCGACGCCGTCGATCTTCGACAGCTCCTCGACGATCAGACGGCGGCGGCGGTCGAATGCCTCGCGCATCTTCAGCGCCTCATCCTGCGGTCCGTTCAGCGCCGCGGCGGCGGCGATCTGCGCGACGTTGTTGACGTTGCTCGACAGGTGCGACTGCAGGTTGGCCGCCAGCTTGATCGCGTCGGCGGGGCCGACCATCCAGCCCACGCGCCATCCGGTCATGGCGTACGTCTTGGCGACGCCGTTGAGCAGGATGGTCTGCTCGGCGAGCTCGGGCACGGCCTCGACGATCGACACCGCGCGGGCACCCTCGTAGACGAGGTTCTGGTAGATCTCGTCGCTGATGACCCAGATGCCGTGCGCGAGCGCCCACTCGCCGATCGCCTTCGTCTCCTCGGGCGTGTACACGGATCCGGTCGGGT
Source organism: Microbacterium lacusdiani (assembly GCF_054779895.1). NCBI lineage: Bacteria > Bacillati > Actinomycetota > Actinomycetes > Micrococcales > Microbacteriaceae > Microbacterium > Microbacterium lacusdiani. The sequence continues at coordinate 74,396 of NZ_BAAGXJ010000021.1, forward strand.
TGGACGGCGAGACGAACACGAGCACGGTGGTGCGGTCGGTGCGGGCGGCCTCGAGCTGCTCGACCGTCACCTTGTAGTCCTGGTCGGCGCCGGCGAACACCTCGACGGGCACGCCGTCGGCGAGGCGGATGGCCTCGGGGTAGGTGGTCCAGTACGGCGCCGGCAGCAGCACCTCGTCGCCCGGGTTCACGACGGCCTGGAACGCCTGGTACACGGCCTGCTTGCCGCCGTTGGTCACGACCACGCGCGAGGCGGGCACCTCGAGGCCCGAGTCGCGAAGGGTCTTCGCCGCGATCGCCTCGCGCAGCACGGGAAGACCGGCGGCGGGCGTGTAACGGAAGTTCGCGGGGTCGCGGAGGGCCTCGGCGGCGGCGTCGACGACGAACTGCGGCGTCGAGAAGTCGGGCTCGCCGGCGGCGTACGAGATGACGGGCTTGCCCTCGGCCTTGAGGGCCTTGGCCTTGGCGTCGACCTTCAGGGTGGCGGATTCGGCGATGGCGGAGAGCTTGCGGGAGAGCGGGGCGCGGTCGGTCACACCGATCAGCGTAGCCGCCGGATCCGCGGTCCGAGAGGTCGATGACACGCCCCGCGCACCGGATGACGACGTCCGGATCAGGACGCCGAGACCAGCGCGAGCCAGACCTCCGCGCGCGACGCGAAGGACGACAGGTCGCGGCCCAGGAGCTGCTCGGCGAGCCCGATGCGCGAGCGCACCGTGTGGCGGTGCACGCCGAGGGCGCGCGCGGTGTCCTCGAACCGGGCGTCGTGCTCCAGCCACGTCCGCAGCGAGCCGAGCAGCGCGGTCCCGTGCGTCTCGTCGTAGCGGACCAGCGGGGCGAGCAGGGCACGCGCCGCCGTGCGCGCGCCCTCGCCCAGCGAGCTCAGCAGCGCGTCCGGCACGTCGTCGATGCCGGTGACGCCCTCCGCCGAACGCGCCCGCGCGACCTGGGCCTCCTCGATCGCCGCCGCGAGGCGCGCGTACGTCGTGGGGCGCGAGACCCCCACCGCGCCGCCGCCGCGTGCGGCGGCCTCGGCGAACGGCGCGTCCGCGTCGCGCGCCGCGAGCAGCAGGAGGCCGTCGCCATCCGGGAGCGCCCCGAAGAAGAACCGGCCGCGGAGCTGCGCGGCGCGCAGCTCCAGGAAGGCGGCGAGCTGCTCGGGGGCGGCCGACGTCACGGCCGCGACGGCGGGCTCGTCCGGCAGGCCGCCCCAGGATGAGGCCGCGACGTCGTGCGCGAGCGCGGCGTCTCCCGCCAGCAGCGCGCGCACCACTCCGGCGCGCAGGGCGCCGCGGGCGCGGATGAGCGCCTGGTTCTGCTCGAGCGCAAACCCCGCCATCGCGACGACGCTGGTCACGACGCCCCGGGCGTCCTGGTCGAGTCCCTCCGCCTCGACCGCGAGCACGCCGCGCAGCTCTCCGCCCCGGCCGAGCGTCTGGAGCGCGAACGTGCGCTCCGAGATCCGCGCAGTGTCGGCCGCGCGGACGCCCTTGGCGAGCAGGGCCTCGGCCTCGGCGCGGAGAGCGTCGCCGACCTCGTTCGGAAGCCGAGCGGGGCGGGCATGCAGCAGGGTGCCCGCGGCGTCGTACAGGCCGGCCCAGCTGCCCAGCTGGCGGGCGAGCTCCGCGAGCGCCGCATCCAGGGCGTCCGGACGCAGCGCGGCGAGCGAGATCGCCCGCTGGGCCGCGAGCGCCCAGCTGCGCCGCGCATACGACTCCGCGGCGATCGCCTCCGCGTTCGCGCGAGCGAGCGCGATGAACGGGATCCGGAAGGGCACCTCGAACAGCGGCAGACCCGCCGACTCGCACGCCGCGATCAGTCCGGCCGGAACGCCCGCGCGGACGACCTCGGTGCCGAACCCGACGGCCGTCACTCCCCGGCGCGCGAGGCGCTCCACGTACGCGCCGTACTGTGCGGGGTCCTCGCCGCGGAACTGGGTGCCCGTCGTCAGCAGGACGACGTCCTCGGCGAGGAACGGGGTCGGATCCTCGAGGTCGGAGCTGTGCACCCAGCGCACGGGGCGACCCCCGTCCGCGAGCGGCGTGACGAGCCTCAGGGCGAGGTCGGGGCGGTCGAGGAGCGCGCCGAGCGTAGGCGGGGTGATCGCGGCCATGGGCGCCTCCGGTGTACGCGCGGGCGAATCCCGCCTTTCGCATTGTACGAGCGGGACAGTGACCGGCGGATGGCGCGGTCGTACGCTCGCGGCATGACCGACGCCACGCTCACCACCCCCGCGATCACCGGCGGCCCCTCGCTGCCGCAGGAACGACGCCTCGTCACGTCCATCCCCGGGCCCCGCTCGGCCGAGATCCTCGCCCGCAAGGCCGCCGCGGTGGCGCCCGGCGTCGCGCACAGCGTGCCGATCGCCACGGTCGCGGCCGGCGGGGGAGTCATCGTCGACATCGACGGCAACTCCCTCATCGACCTCGGCTCGGGCATCGCCGTGACCACCGTGGGCAACGCCCACCCGGCGGTCGTCGCCGCGGTCGCCGAGCAGACCGCGCGCTTCACCCACACCTGCTTCATGGTCTCGCCGTACGAGGAGTACGTCGCGGTCGCCGAGGCGCTCAACCGCCTCACCCCGGGCGACCACGAGAAGCGCAGCGCCCTGTTCAACACCGGCGCCGAGGCCGTCGAGAACGCCGTCAAGATCGCGCGCAAGCACACGGGCCGCCAGGCCGTCGTCGCGTTCGAGCACGGTTACCACGGCCGCACCAACCTGACCATGGCGCTGACCGCCAAGAGCATGCCCTACAAGAGCGGGTTCGGCCCGTTCGCCCCCGAGGTGTACCGCGCGCCGCTGTCCTACCCGTTCCGCGACGGGCTCTCGGGCCCCGAGGCCGGCAAGCGCGCCATCACCCTGATCGAGAAGCAGATCGGCGCGGACAACCTGGCGGCGATCATCATCGAGCCGATCCAGGGCGAGGGCGGGTTCATCGTCCCGGCCGACGGCTTCCTGCCGGCCCTCGTCGAGTGGGCCCGCACCAACGGCGTGGTGTTCATCGCGGACGAGGTGCAGACCGGCTTCGCCCGCACCGGCGCGATGTTCGCCAGCGAGCACTTCGGCATCGTCCCCGACCTGATCACCACCGCGAAGGGGATCGCCGGCGGCATGCCGCTCGCGGCCGTCACGGGCCGCGCCGAGATCATGGACGCCGCGCACGCCGGCGGCCTCGGCGGCACCTACGGCGGCAACCCCGTGGCCTGCGCGGCGGCCCTGGCCGCGATCCACGCGTACGAGAACGACGGCCTGATCGAGCGCGCGAACGAGATCGGCGCGATCCTGCGCGAGCGACTGACCGCGCTGCAGGTCTCCGACGCCCGCGTCGGCGACGTGCGCGGCCTGGGCGCGATGATGGCGGTCGAGTTCGTCGACCCCGCCACGAGCGAGCCGGACGCGGCGCTGGCCGGCGCGGTCGCGCGCGCCGCGATCGCGGCGGGCGTCGTGACGCTCACCTGCGGCACGTACGGCAACGTCATCCGCTTCCTGCCCCCGCTGGCCATCGGCGACGAGCTGCTCCACGAGGGGCTCGACGTCATCGCGCAGGCGCTCGCCGAGGCGTGAGCCCGGCGGCACAGACCACCCCATCCCACGTCCCCCGAGATCCCAGGAGAACCCATGAACGACCGTGAGAGGGCGCTGCTCGCGTCCGTCCCCACCCAGCTGTTCATCGGCGGCGAGTGGGTCGACTCGTCGTCGGCGAAGACCTTCGACGTGCGCGACCCGGCCACGAACGAGGTCGTCGCCTCGGTCGCCGACGCCACCGCCGAGGACGGCGTCAAGGCGCTCGACGCCGCGGCCGCCGTGCAGGACGAGTGGGCGGCCACCCCGCCGCGTACCCGCAGCGACATCCTGCGTCGCGCGTTCGAGCTGGTGCGCGAGCGGGCCGACGACCTGGCGCTGCTCATGACGATCGAGATGGGCAAGCCGCTCGCCGAGGCCAAGGGCGAGGTGGCGTACGGCAACGAGTTCAACCGCTGGTTCAGCGAGGAGGCCGTGCGCATCACGGGCCGCTACGGCTCGAACCCCGAGGGCACGGGCCGGATGATCGTGTCGCAGCGCCCGGTGGGCCCGTCGTTCTTCATCACGCCGTGGAACTTCCCGTTCGCGATGGCGACCCGCAAGATCGCTCCGGCGCTCGCCGCGGGCTGCACGGTCGTGATCAAGCCCCCGCAGCTGACGCCGCTCACCACGCTGTTCTTCGTGAGCCTGCTCGTCGAGGCCGGCCTGCCGAAGGGCGTCGTGAACGTCGTCACGTCGGCGTCGTCCGGCCGCGTGTCGGCCCCGATCATCGCCGACCCCCGCCTGCGCAAGCTCTCCTTCACGGGGTCGACCGAGGTGGGCCGCAAGCTCATCGCGCAGGCCGCGGAGGGCGTGCTCCGTGTCTCGATGGAGCTCGGCGGCAACGCCCCGTTCGTCGTGTTCGAGGACGCCGACCTCGACAAGGCCGTCACCGGTGCGCTGCAGGCCAAGTTCCGCAACATCGGGCAGGCATGCACGGCCGCGAACCGCTTCATCGTGCACGAGTCGGTCGCCGAGGAGTTCGGCCGGCGGATCACCGAGCGGGTGTCGGAGATGAAGATCGGCCGCGGCACCGAGGAGGGCGTCGAGATCGGCCCGCTGATCGACGAGGACGCGGTCGACAAGGCCGCCGAGCTGGTCGCCGACGCGACCGGGCGCGGTGCGACCATCCTGACCGGCGGCGAGAAGCTCGACGGGCCCGGCACGTTCTACCAGCCGACCGTTGTCACCGGCGTGCAGGCGGGCAGCGCGATCCTGCGCGAGGAGATCTTCGGTCCGGTGCTCGCGATCGCCACGTTCTCGACCGAGGACGAGGCCGTCGCCATGGCGAACGACACCGAGTACGGCCTCGTCTCGTACGTCTACACGGAGGACCTGCAGCGCGGGCACCGGATGATCGAGCGCCTCGAGACCGGCATGATGGGCCTCAACGCGGGCGTCGTGTCCAACGCCGCCGCTCCGTTCGGCGGCGTCAAGCAGTCCGGCGTGGGCCGCGAGGGCGGCTTCGAGGGCATCCACGAGTACCTCTCGACGAAGTACACGCTGCTGCCGAACGCCTGAGGCCCCGCGCGGGAGACGCGAGAGGGGGATCCGCGTGCGCGGATCCCCCTCTCGCCGATCCGGGATCAGCGCGCGACCGCGATCGTGCCGGTCGCTCCGCTCACAGGGGTCTCGGACGTAGCGGGGATCCGGCGCGCCGCACTCGCGGCGGCCGCGATCATCACGACCAGCGCGATCGCCGTGATCGCGGCGCCGATCCAGATGGGGGAGGTGTAGCCGAGCCCGGCCGAGATCCCGACGCCGCCGGCCCAGGCGCCCAGGGCGTTGCCCACGTTGAACGCCCCGATGTTGGCGCCCGACGCCAGGGTCGGCGCCTGCCCGGCGTAGCCCATGATCCGGCTCTGCAGCCCGGGCACCGTGCCGAACCCGAAGCCGCCCATCAGGAACAGCGCGACGATCGTGGCGGCTCCCGATCCGGCGAGCAGGGCGAACAGGGCGAACAGCGCCAGGATGACGGCGAGCGCGGCGATGAATCCGATGAGCGTGGCGTCGATCGACCGGTCGGCGAGACGTCCGCCGAGCCAGTTGCCGACGACGAGGCCGGCACCGAAGAGCACGAGCAGCCACGGGACGTCGCCCGTCGCGAAGCCGCTCACCTCGGTGAGCGTGTAGGCGATGTACGTGAAGGCGCCGAACATCCCGCCGTAGGCGAGCACGGTGACCAGGAGGGACAGCCACACCTGCGTGGAGCGGAACGCCGAGAGCTCGCCGCGGAGGCTCACGCGCTCGGTCACGGAGCGGTCGGCCGGCACCAGGGCGGCGATGCCCGCGAAGGCGATGACGCCGATCGCGGAGATGGCCCAGAACGTGGCGCGCCAGCCCAGCTGCTGGCCGAGGAACGTGCCGAACGGCACGCCGAGGACGTTCGCGGCGGTCAGGCCGGTGAACATGAGGGCGATCGCGCCGCCCTTCCGCTCCGGTGCCACCAGTCCGGCGGCGACCACGGATCCGATCCCGAAGAACGCGCCGTGGCTGAGCGCCGCCAGGATCCTTCCGATCATGGCGAGGGCGTACGCGTCGGCGAGCGCCGTCAGGACGTTCCCGGCGACGAACAGGATCAGCAGGCCGAGCAGCACGCGCTTACGGGGAAGGTGGGTGGTGGCCGCCGTCAGGACGAGCGCCCCGACGACCACCGCGAGCGCGTATCCGGAGATGAGCCAGCCGGCGGTCGCCTCCGCGACGGCGAAGTCGCGCGCGACCTCGGGCAGCAGGCCCATGATCACGAACTCGGTGAGGCCGATGCCGAAGGCGCCGACGGCCAGGGCGATCAATCCGATGGGCATGGAGGGCTCCTGTAGTCTTGAGTAGTTGCACACGCGGGTTATTGCGAGCGACGAAGGAAGATCATTGCACACGCAACTATCCCGCGCAAGCAAGTATCGAGAGGAGCCCTCATGGGGATCGGCGACGACGCCGTCCAGGTGCGCGCGCAGGGGTGGCGCACGCTGGCCGCACTGCACTCCCTGATCGAGGCGGAGCTGGAGCGGTCGCTGCAGGCCGCCGCCGGTCTGTCGGTGGTGGAGTACACGGTGCTGGACGCCCTCGACAGGCAGGACGGCTGGCACATGCGCATGCAGCAGCTCGCGCGAGCGGCCGCGCTGAGCCCCAGCGCCACGACCCGGCTGGTCACCCGTCTCGAGGATCGGGGGCTGCTCTCTCGTGTGCTGTGTGCGGACGACCGGCGAGGCATCTACACCGAGCTGACGCCCCGCGGCCGCGAGCTGTACCTCAGCGCCCGGCCGGTGCACGACGAGACGCTCGAGCGCGCCCTGGGCGAGGCGGAGGGGCGTCCCGAGCTGGCCCCGCTCGTCGAGGCGCTGCACGGCGTCGCCCTTCCCGGGCCGGCCCGCTGATCCGGCCCCGGAGGTCCGCTCGTGGCCGGGCATCGGGCACCCCGCGCCACGCGCGGGATCCCGCCCCGGTTCGCGGCCCATTCGGGTATGCCGTATGCTTGGTGCGCAGTTGTCGTCTGCATTCTTTCGCTGTGCCCGGGTTCCGGAAGCGGCTGGAGGATCGGATGATCCCGGGGTCTTCGGACCTCTAGGGCGGTAGCTCAATTGGCAGAGCAGCGGTCTCCAAAACCGCAGGTTGCAGGTTCGATTCCTGTCCGCCCTGCGCGTCAGCGTCAGCTGACTCACGAAAGGCAGCGAATGGTCCAGGACGCAGCGAACGGCGAGATCGTCGCGGCAGGCGCGAACGGCGAGAAGAAGCCCGGCTTCTTCTCGCGGATCGTGATCTTCTTCCGCCAGGTCATCGCCGAGCTCCGCAAGGTCGTCACGCCGACCCGCTCGGAGCTGCTGAAGTTCACGGCCGTCGTGCTCGGCTTCGTGGTCGTCATGATGGGGTTCGTCTACGGGCTCGACTACCTCTTCTCGTGGGTCGCGACGGTCGTCTTCGGAGTCCCGGCCTGATCGACTGACGCACGGCCCGTCGGGCCGGGTGGACGTGCCCTCTGCACATCCGCCGCGTAATGGAAGAGACTCTGGTTATGGATAGGACTGTCAGTGTCTGAAAAGCATGTCGATGACGCCGACTGGGCCCCGGCAGCCGAGCAGTCGAGCGAAGAGGACGAGGCCCAGGAGGGCAACGTGCTCTACGCCGAGGCGCACGCCAGCGAGGCCGCCGAGCATCTCGCCATGCACATCGACGACGGAGCCGCGGACGAGGACGACGCGAGCGACGAAGACATCGACATCGACGACCCGGAGGCCGACGCGATCGTGAACGACGCACTGAACATCGACGAGACCAGCGAGGTCGAGGCCGCGGCCGAGGTTCTCTCCGACTCCGCCGCGGAGGAGGCCCAGGAGGCCGCTGCGCTGGCCGCCGACGAGGTGACCCCCTACGACGGCCCCGACGTGAACGGCGACGAGGACGAGGACGGCGAGACCTCCGAGTCGGACGACCCGTATGAGGCATTCCGTCAGGAGCTGCGTGCCCAGGAGGGCAAGTGGTACGTCATCCACTCGTACGCGGGCTTCGAGCGCAAGGTCAAGGCCAACATCGAGCAGCGCAAGTCGACGCTCGAGGTCGAGGACGACATCTACCAGGTCGAGGTCCCGATGGAGGACGTCGTCGAGATCAAGAACGGCCAGCGCAAGATGGTCACGCGCGTGCGCATCCCCGGCTACGTGCTGGTGCGCATGGAGCTCAACGAGGACACCTGGTCGGTTGTGCGCCACACCCCGGGCGTCACCGGCTTCGTGGGCAACGCCCACAACCCGACCCCGCTGCGCTTCGAGGAGGCCTTCAACATGCTGAAGCCCCTCGTCGAGATCAAGGAGGCGCAGGCTCAGGCCAAGAGCGGCGCGCCCAAGGGTCAGGCCGCGCAGGCCCGCGTGCTTCCCGCCGAGGTCGACTTCGAGGCCGGCGAGACGATCACGATCAAGGAGGGCTCGTTCGCGGGTCTTCCCGGCACGATCAGCGAGATCAAGCCGGAGAGCGGCAAGCTCACCGTGCTGGTGTCGCTCTTCGAGCGCGAGACCCCGGTCGAGCTGTCGTTCGACCAGGTCACCAAGATGGTGTGAGATGAGTTTCTGAAGAGCCGGTCCCTCGCGGGGCCGGCTCTTCTGTTTCTGGTAGGATCTACTGGTTTGCGCCCTGTCTGCGCAGGCATCCCACCGCTCGCAGGATCCTCCGGGATCGCGCTGTGTGCGGGAGAGCGGATCGCAACCGGCATCCGCTCGATGAAAGGAAGAGGAAATGGCACCGAAGAAGAAGGTGACCGGCCTGATCAAGCTTCAGATCAACGCCGGTGCAGCCAACCCGGCGCCGCCGATCGGCCCGGCCCTGGGTCAGCACGGCGTCAACATCATGGAGTTCTGCAAGGCGTACAACGCCGCGACCGAGTCGCAGCGCGGCAACGTCATCCCCGTGGAGATCACCGTCTACGAGGACCGCAGCTTCACGTTCGTCCTGAAGACCCCGCCGGCCGCGGAGCTCATCAAGAAGGCCGCCGGCCTGCAGAAGGGCTCGGCGACGCCGCACACGGTCAAGGTCGGCAAGCTCACCAAGGAGCAGGTCACCGAGATCGCCAAGACGAAGCAGCCCGACCTGAACGCGAACGACCTCGAGGCCGCCTCGAAGATCATCGCCGGCACCGCCCGCTCCATGGGCATCACGGTCGAGGACTGAGGGGGATCACGATAATGGCTACCAAGTCCAAGGCTTACGCCGCCGCCGCCGAGAAGATCGAGGCCGGCAAGTACTACACGCCCACCGAGGCCGTCGCGCTCGCGAAGGAGACGGGCTCGAAGAATTTCGACTCGACCGTCGAGGTCGCGCTGAAGCTCTCGGTCGACCCGCGCAAGGCGGACCAGATGGTGCGCGGCACCGTCATGCTCCCGCACGGCACGGGCAAGACCGCCCGCGTCATCGTCTTCGCCAACGGCCCCGCGGCCGAGGCCGCCATCGCGGCCGGTGCGGATGAGGTCGGCGGCGCCGAGCTCATCGAGAAGGTCGCCGGCGGCTGGACCGACTTCGACGCGGCCGTCGCCGTGCCGGAGCTCATGGGCCAGGTCGGTCGTCTGGGTAAGGTCCTCGGCCCCCGCGGCCTGATGCCGAACCCCAAGACCGGCACCGTCACCCCGAACCCGGCCAAGGCGGTCGAGGAGATCAAGGGCGGCAAGATCGAGTTCCGCGTCGACAAGCACGCCAACGTGCACTTCATCGTCGGCAAGGCCTCGTTCTCGGCCGAGCAGCTGGACGCGAACCTGCAGGCCGCACTCGACGAGATCGTGCGCCTGAAGCCGTCGAGCTCGAAGGGCCGCTACATCCAGAAGGGCGCCGTGTCGACCACGTTCGGCCCCGGCATCCCGCTGGACGTCAACGCCATCGCGTGACGCACAGCGTCAGTTAGCTGAGCGACCCCGTCCGGAAGGGCGGGGTCGTTCCGCTTTCCGGGGCCGCGTCAGGCGCTGCGGCGGATCTCGAAGCCGCCGTCCTCCGGCACCGCGAAGGCCGCCCCGCCGGAGGTCTCGAGCGACTGCACCTCGGCGCCCTCGGGACCGTGCTCCACCCACGCCAGCGCCGCCTCGACGGCGCCGGCGTCGCCCGCCAGCACCGCCTCGACGGCGTCGCCGTGGCGGTTGCGCACCCACCCCGCGAGTCCGAGCCGCTGGGCCTGCTCGCGCAATCCGTAGCGGTAGCCGATGCCCTGCACCCGGCCATGGACGATCACGTGCACATGCCTCATGGATCCATGGTGGCGCGACCGGATCGCGCGCGGAAGGGCCCTTGCTTCGCGCCGTGCGCGCGGGTCAGGAGAACGCCAGGCCAGCAGCGAGAGCGAGCATCGCCACCGCGATGAGGCCGTCCAGGATGCGCCACGCGCGCGGGGAGCGGAGCCGGCGGGCGGCGAAGCGGGCGGCGACCGTGAGGAACGAGAACCAGATGGCGCTGCCGAGGATCGCGCCGAGCCCGAACGCCCAGCGCAGGTCGCCGTAGCTGGCGGACACCGACCCGACGAGGAACACCGTGTCCAGGTAGGCGTGCGGGTTCAGCCACGTGATCGCCAGGCAGGCGAGGACGGCGGGCAGCAGCGTGCCGGTCGCGGTGCGGGCCGGGCGCGTCAGCGTGGCGGTGCCGCCCCTGCCGGAGGGGGCGGGCGCGATGGCCGCCTCGGGTTCGATCTCGTCGAGGCGGATGGACTCGCGCTTGGGGCGCAGCGCGCGCCACGCGGCCGACAGCCCGTAGACGGCGAGGAACACCACGCCCGCCCAGCGGACCAGCTCGAACAGCCAGGGCAGGTGCTCGACGACGACGCCGAACCCGGCCACGCCGGCCGTGAAGAGGACGGCGTCGCTGACGAGGCACGTGATCGCCAGCGCCACGGCGTGCCGCCGCTGGACGCCCATGCGCAGCAGGAACACGTTCTGCGCGCCCGGGGCGATGATGAGCGACAGACAGAGGCCCAGGCCGGCCGCGAGCGCGGCGAGCACGGAGGAGGACGAAGCGGCGAGCACGCCTCCACGCTAGGGAGCGCGCGGGCATAATCAAAAGCGACGTTCACGATTCTGCACCAACCTAAGGAATGCTTCATGTGGATCGCCCCGGATCTCGCCGAGACGGTCGCGGCCGTCGTCGACGAGGGCAGCCTCGAGGGCGCCGCCCGCGCCCTGCGCATCACGCCGTCGGCCGTGAGCCAGCGGCTGCGGACGCTCGAAGGACAGCTCGGTCGCGTCCTCGTGGTGCGGTCGAAGCCCGCGCGGGTCACGGAGGCGGGCGCGGTCGTGGTCCGTCTGGCGCGGCAGTACGCCCTGCTGGGGCACGACGCGGGGGTCGAGCTCGGCCTGGAGGGCCCGCGGCGGATGCGCGTGCCGATCGCGGTCAACGCGGACTCCCTCGCCACCTGGTTCCTGCCGGCGCTGCAGCCCGTCCTGCGGACGCACGAGGTCGGCTTCGAGCTGCATCGCGACGATCAGGACCGAACGGCCGCGCTGCTCGAGGCCGGCACCGTGACCGCCGCCGTCACCTCCCAGCGGACGCCTATCGGCGGATGCGTCGTGACGCCGCTCGGGGTCATGACCTACGACCCGGTCGCCTCGCCCGCGTACGTGGAGCGGTGGCTGCCCGCGGGCTCGACGCTCGACGCCCTGGCGTCCGCGCCCGTGGTCGAGTTCGATCGCGGCGACGACCTGCAGCGACGGTGGCTGCAGGAGCGCGGGGTCGACCCGTCGCGTCCGCCGCGGCACTACGTGCCCGCGTCGGACGACTACGCCACGGCGATCAAGCTCGGGTTCGGATGGGGGCTGCTGCCGCCGCTGCAGGCGCAGACCGCGCTGGAGGACGGCCGGCTCGTGCGCCTCGACGGTCCGACGATCACCGTGCCCCTGTACTGGCAGCAGTGGAACCTGCGCTCGCCGCTGCTGTCGGACATCCGGGACGCGGTGGTCGTCGGCGCGCGGGCCGCGCTCGCGCCCGCCTGAGCTCGGCGATCAGCCGTCCGAGACCTGCAGCACGAGCTTGCCTCGCGTGCGCCCCGTCTCGAGGTGGCGGTGCGCGTCGGCGGCGTCCTCGAGGTCGAACACGTCCTCGATGTACACCTGGATGGCGCCGGAGTCGAGGAGCCGGCCGATCGTGCTGAGCGCGACCCCGTCCGGCACGACCTTGAACCGCGTCGCGCGCACGCCCGCGTCCGCGGCCGCCTCCGCGTAGCCGGGCCATCCGCTCGACGGCACGACCACGAGCAGGCCGCCCGGGCGGAGCACCTGGAGCGAGCGCGTCACGGTGCTCTCGTCGCCCAGCAGCGCGATCACCACGTCGACGTCGGTGGCGACCTCCTCGAACCGGGTCGTGGTGTGGTCGATCACGACGTGAGCGCCGAGCTCGCGGAGCCACGAGGCGTTGGCCGCGGACGCCGTCGCGGTCACATGAGCGCCGAAGTACGACGCGAACTGCACCGCGAAGTGGCCGACCCCGCCGGCGCCCGCGTGGATCAGGATGCGCTGGCCCTCGTGCGCGTGCGCCGTCTCGACGATGAGCTGCCAGGCGGTGAGCGCCGCCAGCGGCACGCCGGCGGCCTCGACGTGCGAGAGGGACGACGGCTTGCGGGCGAGGGAGGTCGAGGGCACCACCGCGTACTCCGCGTAGGCTCCCGCGGTGCGCGGCACGGCGGCCATCCCGAACACGGGTGTGCCGGGCGGGAGCGGGTGCGCCTCGAACGGGGACGCCACGACGACGCCGGATAGGTCGAAGCCGGGAACGACGGGGTATGAGGCGATCCCGGCGGTGACCCCGCCGCCCGCGCGCGTCTTCGCGTCGATCGGGTTCACGCCGGCGGCGACGACGCGGACGAGCACCTCGTCCATGACGGGGGAGGGGACGGGGATCGTGTCGACCCGCAGCGCGGAGGGATCGCCGGGCCCGTCGAACAGGACCGCGCGCATGTGCTCGGGCGGCGCCTCCACCGTCTCGGCGAGTGCGCCGCGCGGCGCGCGGGCGGTGGTGGTGCGTGCGGCGGAGCGCGGCGGCCGGAATCTCATCGTTTCCCCTCTTCCGAGCGTCGGGGGGATCGCGCGCCGTCGCGGATCCCGTGCCCACAGTCAATCCGGCCTTCGTCACGCCGGTGTTTCCTGGGTGCTACGGGATGCGACGGGGTCCGTCAGGCGTCTGCGGCTCCGTCTCGGTCCGGCACCTCGTCGTGGCTCAGCGCGTGCAGCAGGGCGGCGAGCCGCCGCACGTCGGCGAGGTCCCAGTGCTCGAGCGCACGGGACAGCCCGGGCTCCTCGGGCGCGCGCGCCTGCTCGAGACGGCCGCGACCGAGATCGGTCGCCTCGAGCAGGTGCGCGCGGCGGTCAGCCGGATCCGGCGTGCGCGCCACGAGCCCGAGGTCCTCCAGCTCGCGCACCGTTCGGCTGAGCTGACCCTTGTCGATCATCAGGCGCTCGGCGATGGCCGACGCCGTGACGGGGCCGGTGTCGGCGATGGCCGTGAACACCTTGTAGGCACCCGGGAGCATTCCCGGGCTCACGCGCTCGGCGCGGCGTGAGATCAGCCGCCGGACGTGGGCCATGAGCTCCGAGAACTCGAGCTCGACGGAGCGCACCGCGCTCGCGCGCTCCGACGGGTCCTCCGTCGCGCGGTCGTGCCTCCCGGCGTTCATGACCGCCGCCCGCCGCGGGGAGCGTCCGCGTCCTGAGTGGCCCGGCTCTGATCATCCGTCACCGGGATGGCGCCGGTCGCCAGCGGGACTCCCGCCTGGGCGAGCGCATCGTCGACGATCTCCTCGCCGATCCCCGCTGCGGCCTGCTCGCGCATCCGCTCCGCGTTGTTCTTGCGACCGAGCGGGATGTTGGGCAGGAACACGATGCAGAGGATGCTGAGCACGCCGAGGGGGACGCCGACAAGGAACGCATGGGCGATCGACGTGGCCGCGACCTGCTCGACGATGACGCGCACCGGCTCGGGGAGGTCGCGCGCGACCGGCATGGTGCCCGAGCGGAACTGCTCGGCGACCTCGGCGCCCCGTGCGCCGAGCCCCGCGATCGCGGTCATCAGCTCATCCCGGCGCTGGGCCAGCAGGTCGGTCATGGTGGATGCCAGGACCGACCCGATCACCGCGACGCCGGCGGTGCCGCCGATCGTGCGGAAGAAGTTGACCCCCGAGCTCGCGACGCCCATCTCCTGGGGGCGGGCGGTGTTCTGGACGACCAGCACGAGGTTCTGCATGGTCATGCCCATCCCGGCGCCGAGCAGGAACATGTAGAGGCCGACCAGTGCCAGATGGGTGTCGGCCGTCAGGGTGGCCAGCAGGCCGTTGCCGATCGTCATGACGACGGCGCCGATCACGAGGTAGCGCTTCCACGCGCCGAAGCGGGTCACGAGCTGGCCCACGACCGTCGAGCAGATCAGCATGCCGGCGGCCATCGGGATGGTCATCAGCCCCGCGCCGGTCGGGTCGAAGCCGCGCGCCATCTGGAAGTACTGGCCCAGGTACACCGCCGTGCCGAACATCGCGACGCCGATCGAGATGGATGCCAGCACCGCCAGCGTGAACGTGCGGTTGCGGAAGAGGCTCAGGGGCACGAGAGGCTCCGCGGCACGGGTCTCCACCCAGATGAACAGCGCCGTCGCGACGATCGCGCCGCCCACCATGACGTACGTCTCGGTGCTCAGCCAGCCGTAGTCCTTGACGTTCGTCACCCAGATGAGCAGCAGGCTGGAGGCGACCGAGAGCAGCACGATGCCGAGGTAGTCGATGCGGACGCGGCGGTTGGCGCGCGGCGCCAGCGTGAGCGTCTTCACGATCACCGCGAAGGCGATGAGGCCCAGCGGGATGCCGACGAAGAAGTTCCAGTGCCAGCCGACCGTGTCGGTGAGCACGCCGCCGATGATCGGGCCGCCGACCGTGGAGACGCCCATCACGACGCCGAACAGTCCCATGTACTTGCCGCGCTCGCGCGGGCTGATGATGTCGGCCATGATGACCTGGCTCAGCGCGGCGACGCCGCCGGCGCCGACGCCCTGGAAGGCGCGCGCTGCGATGAGCATCCCGGGGCTCTGGGCGAAGCCCGCCACGGCGCTCGCCGCGAGGAACAGTGTGAGCGCGACGAGGACGAGGACCTTGCGGTTCGTGAGATCCGCGAGCTTGCCCCAGATGGGCGTCGAGATCGCGGTCGTGAGCAGCGATGCGGTGACCACCCACGTGTAGTCGGTCTGCGTCCCGCCCAGGTCGGGGACGATGATCGGCAGCGAGGTGCCGACGATGGTGTTGGCCATCATCGACGCGAACATCGCCAGCAGGAGGCCGGAGATGGCCTCGAGGACCTGGCGATGGGACATGCGGGGGGATGCGTCGGTCATGCGACCCTTTCCTGCGATTCCAACGGAGAGGCGCGGCGACATCGGCGCACAGAAAGTTGCGAGAGGTCAACTATAGGCGTGTTCGTTGACTTTTCGCAACCATTCGGTCTGCGGGCTCCAGGTCGCTCGGCGTTGCGGTCGAGGGGTGTCGCTGGGCGGGGTTAGGGTCGTCGGGTGACACCCGAACTGCAGGCCCGGATCCTCGCGGACTCCCGCGACCGGGTGGGGTGGCTGCGCGCGCGTTCGCGTGGCATCACGGCGACGGATGTCGCGATGCTCACGGCGAGCGAGGTCTCCATCAAGCGCGCGGCGGACCAGAAGCTGATGGGTTCGCGCTTCTCGGGCAATGCGTACACCGACCACGGGCGGCGCCGCGAGCCCGAGATCGCCGCGTGGATCGCGGCCACCCATGGCATCCAGCCCTCGAGCGCGCTGTTCCATGCGGTGGTCGAGAAGCGGCACCTGGCGACTCCGGACGGCATCGGCGTCGACGGGCAGGGTCGCGTCTCGCTCGCCGAGATCAAGACCACGAACAAGTCGTGGCGCTCCATCCCGCGCAGCTATCTGCGCCAGGTCTGGTGGCAGCAGCACGTGCTGGGCGCGGAGCGGACCCTGTTCGTCTGGGAGGAGCACCGCGACTTCCAGCCGCTGCACGACGAGCCGCGCTGCACCTGGATCGACCGTGACGACCGCGAGATCGCGCAGCTCGTGCGCCTCGCCACGCGCCTGATCGACGAGCTCTACCAGCGCACCACGGGACGCCGGGTCACGCCGGCGCCGCTCGACGGCCCGGCCGCGCCGCCGTCGAACCGCGAGGCGCTCCGCGAGCGCGACATGTTCCGCGCCCTCGCCCTCTCCGACTGACCCGAGTGCGGCAGGCGCCGGGCGGCGTCGGGAGCGGTGCGTGCGGTGTGGTAGCCTTGGGGAAGCCGAAGACCGCCGGTCATCGTGATGCGCGCAAGCGCGGAGCGATCGAAGCACTGCTATGCAGGGGCCCGCGCAGGTGTCACGAACGATACATCCGGATTCCGGATCCCCGCTCCGTGCGCTTGCGCCGGAGCGTTTCTGCGTTTCGGGGCGGGCTCGGTCGGTTCCCCACCACCGTGGGGCACCTCGTTCACATCAAGGAGTGGCCATGGCGCAGAAGGAAGCATCGGTCGCCGAGCTCACGAAGTCTTTCGAGAACTCGAGCGCCGTCCTGCTGACCGAGTACCGCGGTCTGACGGTTGCCCAGCTCAAGGAGCTGCGCAACAGCATCCGTCAGGACGCGGAGTTCGCCGTGGTGAAGAACACGCTGACCAAGATCGCCGCGAACAACGTGGGGATCTCGGCGCTGGACGACGAGCTCAAGGGCCCGTCCGCCATCGCCTTCGTGCACGGTGACCCTGTCGCCGTCGCCAAGGGTCTGCGCGCCTTCGCCAAGGCACACCCTCTTCTGGTGATCAAGGGCGGCTACTTCGATGGCAAGCCCCTGACCGCCGAGGAGGTCGGCAAGCTCGCCGACCTCGAGAGCCGTGAGGTTCTGCTCGCCAAGACGGCGGGCCTCCTCAAGGCCTCGATGGCGAAGGCTGCCGCCCTCTTCCAGGCACCGCTCTCGAAGACCGTGCGCACGGTCGAGGCGCTGCGTGAGAAGCAGGAGACCGCGGCCTGACAGGCCGTGCGATAAGCACCCCCGAAACCCCGAATAACTAGGAGATACATCATGGCGAAGCTCAGCACCGAGGAGCTGCTCGACGCGTTCAAGGAGCTCACGCTCATCGAGCTCAGCGAGTTCGTGAAGGCCTTCGAGGAGACCTTCGACGTCACCGCCGCCGCGCCCGTCGCGGTTGCCGCCGCGGGCCCCGCCGGTGGCGCCCCCGCCGAGGAGGCCGAGGAGAAGGACTCGTTCGACGTGGTCCTCGAGGCCGCCGGTGACAAGAAGATCCAGGTCATCAAGGTCGTCCGCGAGCTCACCTCGCTCGGCCTCGGCGAGGCGAAGGCCGTCGTCGACGGCGCCCCCAAGGCTGTCATCGAGGGCGCGAACAAGGAGACCGCCGAGAAGGCGAAGGCCGCCCTCGAGGAGGCCGGCGCGACGGTCACCCTCAAGTAATCCGCTTCGGATCCACTTCTTCGAAGGCCCCGGGATGTCCCGGGGCCTTCGTCGTGTCCCGGCGCCGGTGCGACAGCGCTTTCGGTATATCCGCCACGGTTATGTATCGGTTGTCGCGTGGGACGTTGTGCTCCCCGGACGGTGCTCCTAGTTTTGGGGGTCTACGGTCCGTTTGATCGTGACAACACGACGGGAGCAGACGATGTTTACTGCAGTTCGAAAGAGGGCGATCCTCTCCACCGCGGGGATCGGATTCACCGCGCTCACGCTGGCCGCGTGCACCAGCGGCCCGGGTGTCTCCAACGGCGGCGGCGGTGGGGGCGGCGACGGCGAGAGCGCCGAGGTCACCGTCTACGGCACGATCGTGGATGCCGAGGCGGAGCTCCTCGAGCAGTCCTGGGCGGACTGGGAGGAGGAGAACGGCATCGACATCGTCTACGAGGGCTCGCAGGAGTTCGAGGCGCAGATCGCCGTGCGCGCGCAGGGCGGCAACCCGCCGGACCTGGCGATCTTCCCGCAGCCGGGCCTCCTGGCCGACATGGCCAGCCGCGGCTACCTGCTCGAGGCGCCCGAGGGCGTGGTCTCCAACCTCCGCGAGCACTGGGCCGAGGACTGGGAGGGCTACGCGTCCTTCGACGGCACGGTCTACGGCGCGCCGCTGATGGCCAACGTGAAGGGCTGGATCTGGTACCAGCCGGCGTTCTTCGAGGAGAACGGCTACGAGGTCCCGACCGACTGGCAGGGTCTTCTCGACCTGACCCAGCAGATGGTCGACGACCACGGTCAGCCGCCGTGGTGCGCCGGCTTCGGCTCGGACGCCGCGACCGGATGGCCCGGCACCGACTGGATCGAGGACCTCGTCCTGCGCCAGGCCGGACCGGACGTGTACGACCAGTGGGTCGCGCACGAGGTGCCCTTCACCGACCCGCAGATCCAGGCCGCGTTCGACGAGACGGCGAAGATCCTGCTCAACCCGGAGTACGTCAACGCGGGCTTCGGCGACGTCTCCTCGATCGGCTCCACGCCGTTCGGCGACGTGGCGAACGCGCTCGTGTCGGGTGACTGCAAGCTGACGCACCAGGCGTCGTTCCTCGACGGCTTCATCGTGGACGCCGGCGGCGAGGTGGGCGAGGACGGCGACGTCTGGGCCTTCATGCTGCCGCCGTTCGAGTCGGGTGCCGAGGGCGAGGTCGTCACCGGTGGCGGCGAGATCGTCGGCGCGTTCAGCGACGACGAGGCGACCGTCAAGGTGCAGGAGTACCTGTCGAGCCCCGAGTGGGCCAACTCGCGCGTCTCGCTCGGCGGCGTGATCAGCGCCAACAAGGGCCTCGACCCCGCCAACGCGCAGAGCGCCATCCTGCAGGCGGCGATCGAGATCCTGCAGAACGAGGAGACCACGTTCCGCTTCGACGGCTCCGACCTGATGCCTTCGGCCGTGGGTGCGGGCTCGTTCTGGCAGGGCATGCGCGACTGGGTGAACGGCACGCCCACGGATCAGGTGCTCGAGCAGATCGAGTCGGGCTGGCCGGCTGAATAGCCCGACATGGCCGACTTCTTCGGATGGCTGAGCACGCTCTCGCCGTGGCTCGAGATCCCGATCATCATCGGGGTGTTCGTGCTCGCGGTGGGTGTGCTGCTCTTCTTCATCGAGATCGCGCCGCGCGCGGGCCGGGCGTACACCATCGCCCGGCTCGCCGCCTGCGTCCTGATCCCGCTCGGGATCATGTGGGCGCTGCAGTCGTGGTGGTGGGCGATCGCCGCCGCGGGAGTGCTGGGTCTGCTGTTCTTCTGGCTCGACCAGCGCTCCCGCGGGGGCGTCGGCTCGCTGTTCCAGCTGTTCGGCTTCCTCGCCCCTGCGCTCGCCCTGCTGCTGGTAGGCCTCGTCCTGCCGGTGATCCAGACCCTCGTCGCCTCTACCATGAACTCCCGGGGAACCGCGTTCGTGGGGCTCGACAACTTCGTGTGGATCCTCACGCAGCCGCAGGGCATCCGGACGATCGTGAACACGATCGTGTGGGTGCTGATCGCGCCCGTGGTCTCGACCGTGATCGGGCTCGTGTACGCGTACTTCATCGACAAGACACGGGGTGAGAAGGTCTACAAGATCCTCGTGTTCCTGCCGATGGCGATCTCGTTCGTGGGCGCGTCGATCATCTGGCGCTTCATGTACACGGCGCGTCCGGTGGATGCGGAGCAGATCGGCTTCGTGAATCAGATCATCGTCTGGCTCGGAGGCAGTCCGGTGCCGTTCCTGCAGGTGCAGCCCTGGAACACGCTCGCGCTCATCGTCGTGTTCGTCTGGATCTACACCGGGTTCGCCATGGTGGTGCTCTCGGCGGCGATCAAGGGCGTGCCCACGGAGCAGCTGGAGGCCGCCGAGCTCGATGGCGCCAACGGCTACGAGCGGTTCATGAACGTCGTGGTGCCGGGGATCCGGCCGTCGCTGATCGTCGTGCTGACGACCATCGCGATCGCGTCGATGAAGATCTTCGACATCGTCCGAACGATGACCGCAGGCGCGAACAACACGTCCGTGCTGGCGAACGAGATGTACCAGCAGTTCCGCAGCTTCGAGCCGGGCAGGTCGGCGGCGTACGCCGTGATCCTGTTCATCCTCGTGCTGCCGCTGGTCATCTACAACGCCAGGCAGCTCAAGGCCCAGAGGGAGGTGCGCTGATGACCGCGACCGAGCTGATCACGACCGGCCGCAAGGCGAAGGCGCCCGCCTTCGGGGAAGCCAAGCGGCGGCTGACGTCGCCGTGGGCGACGCTCGCGGCGATCATCATCGCGGCGATCTGGACGATCCCGACCTTCGGCATCCTGGTCTCCTCGTTCCGCCCACGGGTGGAGATCCAGACCACCGGATGGTGGACGGCCCTGCAGAACTGGGGCTGGACGACGGAGAACTACGTCGAGGCGCTCAACACCTCGACGGGCGGGCTCAGCCTACTGGGCGCGTTCGTGAACTCGTTCGCGATCACGCTGCCGTCGGCGATCATCCCGCTGATCCTCGCGACGCTGGCCGCGTACGGCTTCGCGTGGATGGAGTTCCGCGGCAAGAACCTGCTGTTCGTGCTGGTGTTCGCCCTCCAGATCGTCCCGATCCAGATGGCGTTCATCCCGCTGCTGCAGCTGTTCTCGCAGGGCGAGCTGTTCGGCTTCCCGATCATCCAGGCGTTCTCGGAGCAGGCCGGCTACGCGCAGGTCTGGATCGCGCACACGATCTTCGGACTGCCGCTGGCGATCTTCCTGCTGCACAACTTCATCGCCCAGATCCCCGGGGAGGTGATCGAGGCGGCCCGCGTGGACGGCGCCGGGCACGGGCAGATCTTCTTCCGCATCGTGCTCCCGCTGAGCATGCCGGCCATCGCCTCGTTCGCGATCTTCCAGTTCCTGTGGGTCTGGAACGACCTGCTGGTGGCCTTGATCTTCGCCGACGGCAACGTGGCGCCGATCACGAAGCTGCTGGCGCAGATGGTGGGTCAGCGCGGCGAGGACTGGCACCTGCTCACGGCCGGCGCGTTCATCGCGATCATCGTGCCGCTGCTGGTGTTCCTGTTCCTGCAGCGCTACTTCGTGCGCGGCCTGCTGGCCGGCTCCGCCAAGGGGTGAGCGCGAAGGGCTGACGAGACGGAAGGCCCCCGGGATCCGCGCGGAGCGCACGGGTCCCGGGGGCCTTCTTCATGCGCCGGATGCGCCGGAGCGCGTCAGTCGCAGGCGAGGCGGGCGCGTACCGACTCCAGTGCCTGGATCTCGCGCTCCTGCGACTCGGCCATGCCCTCGGCGGTGCGCAGCACGATCGGGTCGCCGCCGAGGCGCTGGATGGCGTCCACCATCTCGATCGCGCCGGTGTGGTGCCGGATCATCAGCTCCGTGAAGAGGCAGTCCTGCTCGGCGCCGGTCGCGGCCCGCAGCTCGTCGAGCTCGGCGTCGCTCGCCATGCCCATCTCGGCTCGCAGCTCGTCCTCGCTCGCTGGCTCGCCCGTCGATCCGCCGTGGTCGTGGCCACCGTCCTCGGCCATCCACGCCATGAGCGGATCCGAGCCGCGCTGGGGGAGACCCCAGTTGACGATCCAGCCGAACATCTGGCCGGACTGCTGCGCCTGCGCGGTCGCGATGTCGTACGAGATGAGGCGCAGCTCCTCGTCCGAGGTGGCGCGGTACTCGATCATCGCCATCTCGACCGCCTGGGCGTGGTGCACCTGCATGTCGCGCGCGAAGCCGACGTCGGCCGCGTTCGGGCCCGGCTCGGCGCCGCCGAAGGTCGAGAACCGGCCGATCGCGAAGGCGGTGCCGCCGACGAGCAGGATGCCGAGCGCGATCAGCGCCCAGGGACGCGGCCGGTACGGCGCGGTCTCCTCATCCGACATGGGTCAGATCTTGCCGGGGCCCTCGATGCCCGTGCACGAGGCGCCCAGCTCGGGGGCCGTGCCGCCCTGCCAGTACTCCTCGATGAACTGGGCGATGCGCGGGTCGTCGACCGAGTCGACCTTGAGCTGGTGCTCCCAGGCGCTGACGGCGATGGGGGTGTCGAGCCCCTCGTAGGGCGAGACGATCGCGTAGGTGCGCGGCGCCAGGGCCCGCAGCGCGTCGAGGTCGGCGCCCTGCACGACCGCGGGGTCGTAGGTGATCCACACCGCGCCGTGCTCGAGCGAGTGCACCGCGTTCTCGTTCGGCTGCGGCTCCGTGTACACGCCGCAGCTCAGCCACGCGCTGTTGTGCGGGCCGCCCGCGGGCGGGTTCTGCTCGTAGTCGACGACGCCGTCGACGTGGTCGGACTCGAGCTCGAACGTCTCGACGCCCTCGATCTCCACGCCTTCGCTGCCGGCCGTGTAGCTGCGCGGGGCGGTGACGAGCGAGGCCACGACGATCGCGGCCACGGCGAGGACCGCCGTGCCGCCGACGATCCACCACACGAGCTTGCCGCGCTGGCGCTTCTTCAGCTGACGCTGGTACTCGGCCAGCTTCTCCTGACGCTTCGCCTCACGCTGCTGCTTGGCGGTCTGCTGGAGCTGAGCCTGCTTGGCCGGATTGCCGGAACGCGGGGTGGAGGGCATAACAGAATCGTATGCGGTGCCGCTTGGGATCCGCTCAGTGGGACCGGTCCCCGGGGCGCCACCGCGGGCGTAGCATGTATGTTTCCGCCGCCGACGAAAGCCTGCCGTGCCTGACGCCTCGAACCCGCGCACCGATTCGATCTCCCTCCCCTTCACCGGCCCCATCCCGATCCCGCCCGCCACCGGCGCGATCCGCACGCTCGGACCCGATCCGGCGACCGCGCCGATCGTCCTGCACCCGGGCGATGCGATCCCGGCGTCGCGCCGTCTCCTGTACGTGCTGCTGCTCGGCGCGCTGACCGCCCTCGGGCCCTTCACGGTGGACCTGTACCTGCCGGCGTTCCCCCTGCTGCAGGACGCGTTCGCGACGGACGAGGCGGCCATCCAGCTCACCCTGACCGGCACGATGATCGGCTTCGCCTTCGGGCAGCTGCTGGTCGGGCCGCTCAGCGACACGGTCGGGCGGCGGCTGCCGCTGCTGCTCGCCACCGCGCTCCATGTCGTGGCGAGCATGACCGCGGCGGTCGCGCCGAACCTGGCGCTGCTCGGGGCGTCGCGAGTCGCGATGGGCTTCGGCGCGGCCGCGGGCGCGGTCGCGGCCATGGCGATCGTGCGCGACCTGTTCGGCGGCAAGCGCCTGGTCGTCATGCTGTCGCGGCTCGCGCTCGTGACCGGCGTCGCGCCCGTGGTCGCCCCGCTCATCGGCTCGATGCTGCTCGGGGTGATGCCCTGGGAGGGCATCTTCTGGGTGCTCGCCGCCTACGGCGCGCTCATGCTCCTCGCGGCCCTGTTCGTGATCCCGGAGACCCTGCCGCGCGAGCGACGGCACGAGCGCGGCGCGAGCACCGTGTGGCAGCGCTATCGCTCGGTGCTGACGGACCGCGTGTACGTCGGCCTGCTGATCATCGGAGGCCTGACCTTCGCGGGGCTGTTCTCGTACCTGTCGGCCTCGCCGTTCCTGTTCCAGGAGAGCTACGGCTTCGACGAGGTGCAGTACGGGCTGCTGTTCGCGAGCAACTCCCTGGGCCTCGTGGTCGGCAACCAGGTCGCCGCCCGCCTCGCGGCGCGCTTCGGGCCGCAGTGGGTGCTTGCGTTCTCGACCGTCGTGCTCGTCGTCTCGGCGACGCTGATCGTGGTCTTCGACCAGCTGGGACTGGGGCTGTGGGGCACCGCGATCCCGCTGTGGTTCTTCATGACCGCGTGCGGGTTCACGTTCCCGTGCGTGCAGGTGCTGGCGCTGGACCGCCACGGCAAGGCCGCGGGCACGGCGGCCTCGCTGCTCGGCGCGAGCAACGCGGGCGTCGCGGGGCTCATCTCGCCGATCGTCGGCGCGGTCGCCGGGCCCGAGGGCATCACGGGCACGTCCATGGCCGTCGTCATGATCGGATGCGCGCTCGTCGCCGTGATCACGCTCTGGGCGGTCGTGCGGCCGCGTACGGTCGAGATGCTGAACCCCTGACGCGACCGAGGAGGAGGGCCGGATGAGCCGCGGCGAAGCGCGCCCCCGACGCACGTGGATGTGGTGGGGCCTGGGTCTGCTCGCGGGCGGTCTGGCGGTCGGCGCCGTCCTGCAGATCCCCGGCATGGACCCGACGCCGGTCGACATCTGGTGGGACGCCGTCCTGTCGGCCACCCCGGACGGACCCGCGCTCCGGCTCTCGCTCCTCATGGACACCGTGGGAGGCGGGCGCTACGCGATCCTGTGGGTGCCGCTCGCGATCCTCGCACTGCTGCTCGCGCTGAAGCGGCCCTGGGCCGCGGGGTACTTCGCCGTCGCGCTCCTCGTGAGCGCCGGGCTCGTGCAGGTGCTCAAGCACGTGCTGGGGCGCGCCCGGCCCGAGGACATCCTGGTGACCGTGGATGTCGGGTCGTTCCCGTCTGGCCACGTCGCCAACGCCGCCACGCTGGGTATCGCGCTGTGGGTCATCCTGCCCCGGCCGTGGATGGCGGCGATCGCGGGCGTCTGGATAGCCGTCATGGCGTTCTCGCGCACGTACCTGTCGGCGCACTGGCTCACCGACACGGTCGGCGGCGCGCTGATCGGCGCCGGAGCCGCGCTGCTGGTCGCCGTCGCGTTCTCGCGGGGCCTTGTCGTGGAGCGGCGCGCTCGCCGCGGACGGGGCTGACGCGCCCTCTCACCACGCGGCCGGCCGTCGCTAGGCTGGCGGCATGACCGCCGAGAAGGATCCCGCCGTCCTCGCCGCCGAGGCCGAGCTCGCCCGCCTGCAGGCCGAAGCCGAGGCCGCTGAAGCCGCCCTGCGCGCCGCCGAGGCGAAAGCGAGGCTCGCCGCCGCCCAGGCCGCCGCTGCGCAGGGGGAGGCAGGGGAGGCCGCGGATCCGGAGACCGCTCCGGCCGATCCCGTGCCCGGGGCGGAGACCGCCGCGGGGGACGCTCCCGAAGCCGTGGAGCAGGCTCCGGCGGACACGGCCTCGTCCGAGCCGGCGGACCCGGCCTCGTCCGAGCCGGCGGAACGCGCTGCGAAGACCGAGGGCCCGCTCGATGCGGACGCCGTGCGGGCGATCGTCGACGGGTACACGTTCGAGACCATGACGCTCGACATCGGCGCGCTCGTCAACGGGGAGCCGCTGCCCGAGGCCCAGATCCGGATCCCGCTCGGCATGCTGAACCGCCACGGACTCGTGGCGGGCGCCACCGGCACGGGCAAGACCCGGACCCTCCAGGGGCTCGCCGAGCAGCTGGCGGCCAAGGGCGTGCCGGTGTTCGCCGCCGACATCAAGGGCGATCTGTCGGGCATGGCCACGCCGGGCCAGCCGAGCGAGAAGCTCCTGGCCCGCACGAAGGGCATCGGGCAGGACTGGAAGCCCGAGGCGGCCGCGGTCGAGTACTTCGCGCTGGGCGGCATCGGCAAGGGCGTGCCGGTGCGCGCGACCGTGACCGGCTTCGGCCCGCTGCTGCTGTCGAAGGTCCTCGGGCTCAACGACACGCAGGAGTCGAGCCTGGGGCTCGTCTTCCACTACGCCGACAAGAACGGGCTGCCGCTCGTCGACCTCGAGGACCTTCGGTCGGTGCTGACGTACCTGACCAGCGACGAGGGCAAGACCGAGCTGAAGGAGCTCGGCGGGCTCTCGAGCGCGACCGCGGGCGTCATCCTGCGCGAGCTCATCACGTTTGCCGAGGGCGGCGCCGACGTGTTCTTCGGCGAGCCGGAGTTCGACGTCGCCGACTTCCTGCGGATGGCGCCCGACGGGCGGGGATTCGTGTCGCTGCTCGAGGTGCCGGGCGTCGCGGACCGGCCCGAACTGTTCTCGACCTTCCTGATGTATCTGCTGGCCGAACTGTTCGAGATCCTCCCCGAGGTCGGCGACCCCGAGAAGCCGAAGCTCGTGTTCTTCTTCGACGAGGCGCACCTGCTCTTCAAGGACGCGTCCAAGGACTTCCTCGCGGCCATCACCCAGACCGTGCGCCTGATCCGCTCGAAGGGCGTCGGGGTGTTCTTCGTGACGCAGACGCCCAAGGACGTGCATCCGGATGTGCTCGCGCAGCTGGGGTCGCGCGTGCAGCACCAGCTGCGGGCGTTCACACCGGACGATGCCAAGGCGTTGCGGGCGACCGTGGGGACGTACCCGAAGTCGGGATACGACCTCGAGCGCGTGCTCCAGGAACTCGGCACCGGCGAGGCGATCGTGACCGTGATGAGCGAGAAGGGCGCGCCGACACCGGTCGCGTGGACGCGCGTGCGCGCGCCGCAGGGCCTCATGGAGCCGGCGCCCGAGGCGCAGATCGACGCGGCCGTGGCCGCGTCGCCGCTCACGCCCAAGTACGGGGAGCGGGTCGACCGCGAGTCGGCGTACGAGATCCTGACGGCCAAGATGAGCGCGGCCGACGCCGCGGCTCGGCAGGCCGAGGTCGACGCCGAGCTGGCGAAGCAGCAGGCCGAGCTCGCGAAGGCGAACGCCGCCGCCGAGCGGAAGGCGCAGCAGGAGTACGAGCGCCTGCTCAAGAAGACCTCGGGCGGCTCGCGGCGCACGTCGTCGCGCGCCGAGAAGTCGACGATCGAGAAGGTGCTCGGCTCGCGGACCACGCAGTCGCTGATCAACAGCGTGATCCGCGGCATCTTCGGCACCGGCCGGCGCCGCTAGGTGTACTCGGTCATGAGGTTGGTGACACCCGGCTGATCGGGGGTCGGCCGCCGCAGGCGGTGTGT
>NZ_BAAGXJ010000022.1:0-27342 GCF_054779895.1 Microbacterium lacusdiani
GGAGACCTCGACGCCTACCCGGGGACCCCGACGTTGCCGACCGCTACACGCTCAGCTGCGATGAGCCCGTTTTGGAGGAGACTCATGCCGTACCGCCCGGAAGACCAGTTGACAGCATCCCGGTTCCAGATCGGTGTCGCCGAGGCGATCGACGTCTGGTCGAAGGCCCTCGCGGGTGCGCACGAACGCGGGGATAGGCAAGCCGCCGAAAGCGCACTCGATCGCATCGCCCTGGCGGCGCGTCTGGGACGAAGGGAGATCGCCCGGTCGCACCGTACGCAGCCGTCGCAGAAGTGATCCGTAACAGGGCGCGCATGTTCCGCGGCGGCAGACCTTCGGGGCAACGCCCACCCCACGCGGTGCGGACGGCAACCCACCAGCGAGGTCGCCATCCGCACCGCGTACGGCTCAGTCGCTCAAGGTGACCTGATCCACCATCAGGTGGCCCCAAGCCCCGGTGGCGTCGTCGAGGATCTGGAACTGCGCCGCCCTGCCGGCCAGATCTCGCACGTCCCACTCGACATGGCGGAGATGGGCGGTGTCCTCGCCGGTAGCGGTGCGCACCGGCTGCCCGTCGACGAGCAGTTGGACGGATGTCGTCGGCTCCACGCCCAGCGGGTGGCTGCCGCCGCCGACCTGGAAGTGGACGAAGTTGCGGTCGATCGTGAACGGCGGCGAGGTGATCGTGCCCGTCGCGCTGTCGCCGCCGCCCGCGAAGGTGTCGGCAACTCGTGCACCCACCTGCCCGCTCAAGTCGGCCGCGCTGGTGCCCGCTGCGGCGAGGTCTCCCGTCGCTGTCCAGCCTTCGCCCCACGCCGAGCCCTCGAAGTCCGCGATCAGCTTCGCCGGGCGTTGGGCGACGCTGCCGAACTCGGTGATGGTCAGATCGCGGAAGACGGCGGGCCCGCCGGACGTATAGAGCGCGAGGCCGTCATCTCCCGGCGGGGCGAAGACCTGGCTGGAGTGCACGTACCGGCCGTCGTCGATGAACAGCTCGATCGTGGTGCGGTCGACGAGCACGCGCAGGCGCACCGTGCCGCGGCGGCCGTCGAACGGGGTGCGGCTCTCGGTCTTCCACGTGCCCGCCGGGTACCCCGTCTGACCGCGGTTCAGGTAGGCGTAGTCGCGGGTCACGCCGGCATCCGCGTGCCGCGAGCCGTCGGCCGAGCGGCGCAGCTGCATCCCGATGTTCGCGGCCTGCTCCCACGTGACCTCGGCCTCGAGGCGGTAGGCGTCGCCCTCGTAGGCGAGCGGCAGGAAGCCGTCGACGGTCACGTCGCCCAGCTCGGTGCGGCTCGTGGCGATCCGATCGAGCGCGGCCACCGGCTGCGAGACGAGACTGAACTCCGACCCGAACCGCTTCAGCCGCAGCTCTCGGGTGATCGAGTCGGTGCCGTTGAAGCCGCCCGCTGCCCACGTCGGCGTCGAGTGCGCGTAGTCCCAGTTGTTCATCCACCCCACCGCGAGGCGACGATCCAGCGGAGCCGCAGGGTCCTCCCATGTGACGGCCCCGTACCAGTCGAAGCCGTGGTCGAGCCACTGGGGCGCGGTCTGATCGAACGCGAACGACGTGCCATCGAACTCGCCCGTCCAATAGGCGAACGTCGCCGGCTCGCCGGTGGCGTAGCCGTTCGCGCTGACGCCGAAGACCCACTTCAGGGTGCCGTCGTCCGCGCGGATCCGGAACAGGTCAGGACACTCGATCGTGCCGATCCCCGTGTTGACGTACTCCCACGCGCGCGACCACGTCTTGAGATCCGGCGAGGTGTAGAAGCTCACGCGGTCCCGCTCTGCGATGAGCGCCACCCAGCGTTCGCGCTCCTCGTCCCAGATGACCTTGGGATCACGGAAGTCGGCTCGCCCTCCATTCGGGATCACAGGGTCCTCGCCGTACGGCCGGAAGTTGCGCCCGCCGTCCGTCGAGTACCAGAGGAACTGCGCCTGCGGCCCCTTCGCCGTCGCCTGCTGCTCCGGCGTCGGATGATCCATCTGCGTCACGAGCATCACCACGGCTCCGGCGCCGAAGCCGGCGGTATTCTGCGCGTCGACCACCGCCGACCCCGACCAGAGGTCGTAGTTCGCGTTGGTCTTCTTCTCGGCGGCGGCCCCCTGGTCGGCGAACACGACGCCGTCGTACGAGGTCGCGAGACGCCACGCGGTGCCGTGGTTGGCACTGGGGTCGGCGTCGTAGTCGGCGTTGTACAGGTAGTAGTAGTGGAACTTCCCATCGATGAAGACCGGACGCTGCGGGTCGTTCTTCCAGTGGTCCGGCACCGTGAAGTGATACTGCGCCCGGTACTCGTCGGCGGTGTCCGCGGTGGCAGGCACGCCGCGCCGCCGCCGACACCGACGGCCACGCCCGCGGCCCCTGCGGCGAATGCGCCGACGAGCAGGACCGCGAGCCTGCGTGCTGAAGCTGACATCATCGTCATCCTTTGATCGAGCGGACGTCCGTCCCGCCCGAGGCGGGCGGCCGGGGCCCGTCCGCGAGACCCCGCCGTTCGTGTCAGGCGGCCGGGGCCCGTCCGCGAGACCCCGGCCGTTCGTGTCAGGCGGCCGGCACCCGAGCGGTGTCGAGCACGACCAGCCGATCGCGCTCCCAGCCGACGGGCATCGGGTCGGTGATGCCGCCGACGAACTCGCCGTCGGCGCCCTCGTTGCGGAACGCGAACAGCAGCCATTGCCCATCCGAGCGGCGACGCAGCAGGCGCCCGACGTAGAGGCTCTGGTCCGTGAGCGGATAGGCGGCGTCCACGTCGTACGGGCCCAGCAGCCCGCCCGCCGGCACCGCCCACGTGCCGCCCCGGCTGTCGCGCCGGGAGGGTGTGGTGTGCTCGCCGAGGCACGAGAAGATCAGCACCGGGCGCCCGTCGACCACCTCTGCCTGGAACACCTCGAGCTGCCCGAAGCCGTTCTCGCTCGGCGCGCTGAGCGGCTCGCGCAGCTGCCACGTGCGCAGGTCGGCCGACCACGCGTGACCCACCACGCCGCGGCCGAGGACGGGGCCCTCCGCCGCGCGCGCCGTGATCAGCATGTGCCAGCCCTCGCCCTCCGGATCGGCGAAGACCCACGGATCGCGGAACGCCTCGTCGTGCCAGGCTCCGCTCGAGAGCTTCTCGTACCAGGGGCCGCGGGCCTCGAGCACCGGCCCCTCCGCCTTGGTCCACACGTCGAGGTCGGGCGAGGTGGCATAGCCGATGCGCTGCACGTTCTTGCCGTCGGCCGCGAGCGACGAGCCCGTGTAGAACATGAACCACGTGCCGTCCGGATGACGCACCACCGACCCCGTCCAGGTCGCCAGATCGTCGAACGCGGGAGCGTCGCTGCGCACGAGGGCGTCCGCCACCTGCGTCCATTCGACGAGGTCGGTGGACACCGCGTGCCCGACGGAGGCGCGGTAGTGCCGGGCGTCCGGGTCGTGCAGGGCCCGCGAGGCGTACAGGAAGAACAGGTGATAGCGGTCGCCGTCATCGGCGAACCAGTAGTCCCAGACCCAGGAACCGGGAAGGTCGAACACGGTGGACTCCTTCGAATCGTGCGCCTGAGGGCGCGCGGAGATAGCGGGGCGGCCGGATGGCCGCGGTCAGTCGGCGGGTCAGGGCAGGAGGGCGTCGAGCTCGTCACGCCGCGGCGGATCCGCCCCCGGACGCGAAACGGTGACGGCCGCCGCCGTCGCGCAGCGGCGCAGCAGCGCCTCGAGAGCGCGCGTGTCGAGGCCGCCGTCCGGCGCGCGCAGCGCCCCGGCCAGCCCGCCGCGTTCGGCGACGCCGTCGATCAGCACGCCCATGAACGTGTCGCCGGCGCCCACGGTGTCGACGACCGCGGTCGCCACGGCCGGCACCCGCACCACGTCACCCCGCCGGGTCACGGCGACCGCGCCGTCCGCACCGAGGGTCACCACCACGAACGCCGGACCGAGCGACGCCCACTCCCGGGCGATGTCGACGACGTCGCGCCCGGGGTGAAGCCACTGCAGATCCTCGTCGCTCGCCTTCACGACATCCGCCAGGCCCACGAGCTCGGTGACCCGCGCCCGCACGCCATCGGGGTCGTCGACGAGGGATGGCCGGATGTTCGGGTCGTACGTCACCGTCGCCCCGGCGCGCGCGCCGCGCACGATCTCGCGCACCTGGTCGCCCCCGGGCGCCAGCAGCGCGCCGATGGACCCCACGTGGACGAGGCCCGCCGACCGCTCGACGAGCGCCCGCAGTCGCGGAAGGTCGGGCCCGAGATCCCATGCGATGTCGAACGCGTACGTCGCCGACCCCGTCGCGTCGAGACGAGCGGTCGCGCTCGCCGTGCGCGGGGCGTCCGCGGCGGCGACATCGGCGCCCGACTCCCCGAGCCAGCGCCGCAGCACCCCGCCGCGGTCGTCGTCCCCGAGCCGGGTGACCAGCAGGGGCGCGCGCCCGAGCCGTCCGAGGGTGAGCGCCGTGTTCGCGGCACTGCCGCCGGGCGCCTCGTGCACGGCGCCGTCCGCGCGGTGGACCACGTCGACGAGGGCCTCGCCGACGACGACGATGCGCTCTGCGCCGCTCATCCCTTCACCCCGCTCGCGGCGATGCTGCTGACGAACGCCCGCTGGAACACCAGGAACACGATCAGCACCGGAATCGTGATGAGCGACGTGTACGCCATCACCTCGCCCCAGGCGGTGTTGAGCTGGAAGAAGTACTGCATGCCGACCATGACCGGCCGCAGCTCCTCCTTCTGCACCACCATCAGCGGCCAGAGGTACTGATTCCACGCGGGCAGGAAGGTGAGGATCGCCACGGTGGCGAACGCGGGGCCCGACAGCGGGACGAGGATGCGCGCATAGATCGTGAACCAGCTCGCGCCGTCGATCCGCGCCGCCTCGTCCAGCGACTTCGGGATCGTCGAGAAATACTGCGTGAACAGGAAGATCGAGAAGGCGTTCGCGATGAACGGCACGATCTGCACCTCGTACGTGTTGAGCCAGCCGAAGTCGTACTTCAGCACCCCGCCCTCGAAGACGAGGGTGGGAAGCTGCGCGACCCAATAGACCATCGGAACGGCGATCGTCTCGAACGGCACGATGAGCGTCGCGATCACGAAGGCGAGGACGACGGCGCGTCCCTTCCACTCCAGCCGGGACAGCGCGAAACCCGCCATGGAATTGATCAGGAGGCCGAGGCCCACGGTCAGCACCGTCACCAGCACCGAGTTGAACAGGAACTGGGCGACCGGCACGCGATCGAAGACGCCGAAGTAGTTGTCGAGGCTGATGTCGCCGACCGGCAGGAACGCCGCGGGCGAATCGATGTCCTGCAGGATCTGCGCGTCGGGCTTGAGGCTCGACACGAACATGAACACGAGCGGGAACAGGAAGAACAGGGCGAGCACGGTCATCGCGGCATAGGTGAAGACCTTGCCCCGGGTGCGGCGCGACGACTCGCTCGCCGCGGAGGCGACCGCGCGGCGGCCGCCGGGCGCCGTCGTGAGGGTGCGTGTGGCGGACATGCTCAATCCTTCTCTCGCGTGATCCAGCGCTGCACGAGCGCGACGGCGAGCACGGCCACGAAGAAGATCAGCGAGATCGCCGCGGCGTACCCGATCTCCTGCTGCTCGTATCCCTTGCGCACGGCGTGGAAGACGATGGTCGAGGTCGAGCCCGTGGGGCCGCCCTGCGTCATCACGTCCACCTGGACGAACAGGCCGAGGGCCGCGATCGTGATCGTCACGAGCACGAAGACCATGGTGGGACGCAGGCCGGGCCACGTGACGTTCGTGAACTGCCGCCAGGGGCTCGCCCCGTCCATCCGGGCCGCCTCGTAGAGCTCCTCCGGGATCGTCTGCAGGCCCGAGAGCCAGATGATCATGTGGAAGCCGACGGCCTGCCAGATGGACAGCACGATGATGGCGCCGAGCGCCGTGCTGGGGTTGTTCAGCCAGTCGACGCCGCTCCACGCACCGAACGTGAGCGTGTCGATCATCGAGTTGACGAGCCCGTCCTTCTGGTACATGAACTTCCAGAGGATCGACACGACGACGATCGACGTCACCACCGGGATGAAGAAGATCACGCGGAAGAGCGTGGTGCCGCGCATCCGGCGGTTCACCAGCACTGCGAGCACCAGACCGAGTCCCGCTTGGACGGGAACGACGACGAGCGCGAAGAGGAAGGTGTTCCACGCCGACTGCAGGAACACCGGATCGGCGGTGAACGCGCGCACGAAGTTGTCGAGCCCGACGAACCGCGGCGGGTTCGGCGAGATCAGGCGCGCGTTCGTGAACGACAGAGTGAACGCGAGGATCACCGGGACGACGAGGAACAGGACGAGGAGGATCGCGGCGGGGGCCATCATGCCGAGGCCCGCCCACGTCTCGCGTCCCTTCGAGGAGCGGAAGCGACGGAACGCGCGCCGAGGGGTCTCGGCGGCAGTCGTCGGAGGGGTGACTGTCATCGGGTCTGCTTTCGTGGGACGCCGGGGGCCTTCCGGCCCCCGGCGTCGGTGAGTCACTCGAAGCCGTAGCCGTCGTTCGACTCGATGTTGGCGTCGATCTGGGCGACCGCGTTGTCGAGCGTCTGCTTCACATCCGCGCCGCTCATGATGTCCTTCGCCGCGGTCTCGAACGTCGACGAGATCACCGCGTACGCCGGGGTCTCGGGACGCAGCACCGCATACTCCTGCGAGAACTCGACGAACGGACGCAGCACGCCGTCTTCGCCGAAGTACTTCGACGCCTCGGCGGCACTCTCGGTGGCCGGGATCACGATCTGCTTGTCGGCGAACTGCGTCACGTACTCGTCCTGGAACGAGAACTCGAGGTACGCCCGCGCACCCTCCGGGTCGTCGCACGACGACGAGATGGCCCACTGCCACGAGCCGCCGCCGATCTTCGGCCCCTCACCGAGGTCGACCGGGGGCAGGATGAGCAGGTCGTCGCCGATCGCATCCACCGACGCGAGGGCGTTCCACACGCCCGTGTAGCTGAGCGCGACGTCGCCGTCGACGAACTCCTGGTTCCCCACGGTGCCGCCGGCATCCGCGTAGCCTTCCTCGAACAGGCCCTGGAACCACTCGCCCCAGGCCACCGCCTCCTCGCCATTGAGCACGCCATCGGCGGAGAGCATGGAGTCGCGGTCGACGAGGTCGCCGCCGAAGCTCTGAAGGAGCGGCGAGTACGCGTACGGCCACCACTCGCCTGTGTCCTCGGCGCCGATGTCGATGGGGGTCTCGTATCCGGCCGCCTTCAGCGTGGCGAGGATCTCGGTGAACTCGTCCTTTGTCCAGGGGTCCTCGGCGGTCGGGATGCGGATGCCGTTCTCGTCGAGCACCGACTTGCGCGCAAAGATGCCGAGCGCTGCGTCCCAGTACCCGGCCGAGTAGATCTCGCCGTCCCACTTGCCGACCGCCGTGGGCAGCAGCGAGTCGGTGATGTCGCTCGAGATGCCGAGAGGCTGCAGGTAGCCTGCCCACGCCCAGTTCGGCATGATCGGCCCGTCGAGATCGAGCAGGCACGGGAGGTCGCCCGAGGTCGCGGCAGCGACGATGGCGTCGTTGTAGGCGCCCTGCGGGAACGACTCGTGCACGACCTCGTACTCGTCCTGCGAGGCGTTGAAGTCGTCGATGATCTGCTCGTAGACCTCAAGCTCGGCGGGGTTGCCGGCCGAGTGGGTCCACATGGTGAGCGGGGTCTTGCCGTCCGCCGTCGTGGCGTCGCCCTGACCGGCCTGCCCGCAGCCGGTGAGGGCAACGGCGGTGACGAGCCCGGCCGAGAGGACGAGCGGGATTCTGCTGCGCATGGGTGTGGTTTCCTTTTCTTGGTGACTCACGCCTGCGTGAGTCACCGATCGAGAGCCGCCTCCGGCGGCTGATCGGTGTGTGAAGCCCGTCGCCGGTTCGGTTTGGCGACTTGCGCCGGCGGCGGGCCGACAGAGTCTCGTCGGATGACGGGACACTCCATCAGGTGCGTGGCGTCCACATCCCCCTCCGCACGGACGCCGAGCGCGACCTCCATCGCCCAGCGACCCATGGCGTAGTGGGGCAGGGCGACGGTGGTGAGGGGAGGATCCTGCTCCGCCGCGATGAGCTGCTGGTCGTCGTAGCCGACGACGGACAGGTCGCGGGGAATGTCGAGACCGCGGCGGTGCGCGGCGATGTAGACGCCGGCCGCGATGCGGTCGTTGAAGCAGAAGATTCCGGTCGGACGCTGGTCCGGCGGCAGGTCGAGCAGGGCCTCCGCGGCGGCACGTCCACCGTGCGCGGAGGTCTGGGCCCGGACACGCAGGGCGGGGTCGACAGGGATCCCGGCCTGCTCGAGCACCTCGACGTAACCCTCGTAGCGCAGGGACGAGGCGATGGGCGTCGTGGCGTCGTCGGTGTCGATGTAAGCGATGCGGCGGTGCCCCGCCTCGACCAGCTCGCGGACGGCGGCCGCGCCTCCCGCGCGATCGTCGGGAACCACGCTGCGGTGCCCGCCCGCGCTCGGGCGGCAGTCGAGGAACACAGTCTTCGCCGGCAGTCCCTGCGGGGCATCGACCACGCGGTGCCACATGCACGCGTAGATCATGGCGTCCACTTGCTGAGCCGCGAGTGCGCGCACAGCCTCGGACTCGATCGATGCGTCGCCGCCCGTGTCCACCAGGAAGACGAGATGTCCGTGCTCGCGCGCGACATCCTGCGCACCGGCGAGCATGCGCCCCGCGAAGGGGGTCGTGGCGATCTGGTCGGAGATGAGACCCACGGTGCGTGTGCGCTGGGTGCGCAGGCCCCGGGCGACCGAGCTGGGCTCGTAGCCGACCGCGCGCGCCGCCTCGCGCACACGGTGGCGCGTCTCCTCGGGGATGCGCGCCTCGACGTCATTCATCACAAGCGAGACCGTGGTCACCGAGACGCCGGCGGCAGCCGCCACGTCGGAGATCCGGACCCTCGCCATCGCGGGCACCTCTCTGTGCTGAAGATCTCTGTGCTGAAGTTTGCTAAATCGATTTAACGCGTCGGAACTGATTGTGGACCACGCCACCGCGTCTCGTCAAGACGAGCATCCGGCCGCCGCTGCCGGGTGCTGCCGGGCGACGGCCGTCACCGCCTACGCTGGCGGAGCGAGCGATGAGCCGGCTACCCGACGCGTCGGGATCAAGGATGTCGCCGCCGCGGCCGGCGTCTCGCCCACGACCGTCTCGAACGCTCTCAGCGGCGCTCGAGCGGGCCGGCATCGCCGTGGACGAGTCGCTCATCTCCCGCACCAGCGCCGACACCGAGGGTGGCCGCGGGGCCGCGGCCGAGCTGCTGGATCGCCCTGATCGGCCCACCGCCGTCTTCTGCTTCAACGACGAGGTGGCGATGGGCGTCTACCAGGTCGCCGCCGCGCGCTGCTGCCGCCCCTCACCACGGTGGCCCTCCCCCACTACGACATGGGCCGGTGGGCCGTGGAGCGGCTGCCCGATCTGATCGACGGCACCGCCCCGGAGCCGGCGCAGACCGCCCTGCGGGGGTACGCTCATCGCGCGGGGTTCGGTCGCTCCCCCGGCCTGAGCCTCACCACCGCTCGGGAGCGGCGACTCGGAGCGGCGCGGCGCTGATCCGCTCCGCGACCGTGCCGCCTCCGACGGACGAGACGGACACGGCCCGATCGCCCGCCCCGAGGAAGGCCAGGCTGCTCACGGCGGCGACGTCATCCTGAGTGAACACCTCGATCGAGGACCGGTCCACGATCACGTCCAGCCGGATCGCACCGTCCTCGGTCGCGACGCGCTCCGTGCGGATCCGCCGGTACTCGTCGGGCATCCCCGATGCCGCCGCATCCGCATCCCGCGCCAGGAACACCGCCTCGCGCGCGAAGTCGTATCCGACGGTCGCGAAGGATCCGTCGGATCCGGCGATGCGGATGCGCGCCTCGCGCACGGGCCCATCCGGATCCTGGCGAAGCGACATCCACAACCGGAACGCATCGCCGTCGGGCAGCGCCACCTCCTTGGCGGATCCCGCCGTGACCGTCGCGTCCGCCGTGCCGATCGCCGCGCCCTCGAGCCTGCCGAGCTAGGCCGACCGGACGAGACGCGAGGACGAGCGCGCCGTCGCGGTCCCGCAGCGTCAGCTCGCGCGGCAGGGACATGACGCCTCCCGGCCAGTCGCTCGTCGGCAGCTCTCCGGCGTACGCCCAGTTGTTCATCCAGCCGATCACGTACCGCCGCTCCAGCGGGTGCTCGACGTCGGGCCACGTGCCGCGGCATAGAAGGCGGCGCCGCCGTCGAGCCAGCGCGGCTCGTCGGCGTCGGGCGTGAAGTCCTGCCCGTCCCAGGCCCCCGGTCCAGTAGGCGTAGCCGGTGGTGCGGCCGTGTTGCTCGCCATTGGCGCTGACCCCCAGCACCCAGGTGGTGCGCTCGGGATCCCCCTCGACGGCCATGGGGAACAGGTCGCCACGCACGCGATCGTGACCTTCGGCCCCAACATCCGGCCGGCTCTCGTTGGAGAACATGGTGCCGCCGTGGAGCAGGTGCTGCGCCTGGCGCGGCACGCGCACGTGGTGAACCTGAGCGACGAGGATGCCGCGTGGCTCCGGCCCGACAGGGCGCCTGAGCAGGTCGCCGACCTGCTGCTGGAGAACGGGTCATCCCTGGTGGCGATCACTCTCGGCGGGGATGGCGCGATCGCGGCCGCCCCCGTGCGCGCGGCCGTCGCCGGCCCGGCGGTCCAGGTCGTCGACACGGTGGGTGCCGGCGACACGGTCATGGCGGCTCTCATCCACCGCCTCGCGGCGGATCCGTCGCTCGTCGGGCACCCGAGCGAGGGAGTGCTGGAGCAGGCGCTGGTCTTCGCCACGACCGCCGCCGCCATCACCGTGCAGCGCGCCGGAGCCGACCTCCCCGACGCCGCCGAGGTGACCTCCGCGCTGAGCGAGCGGAGGGGTTCCCGCTGAGCTCGAGCACGCGACGGTAACGGTTCGGCAACGGCGTTTTGCGTCAACGCGTTTGACGCTCGTACGGTCACATCAATCGTTTGACGAAGCCGGTCAAACGATTGATGCCGAAGGAGTCGTCGTGATCACGTTGAAGGACCTCGCTGCCGCGGTGGGCGTCTCGGCGTCCGCCGTGTCGCTCGTCCTCAACGATCGCCATGAGGGACGGGTGAACGCGCAGACCGCCGCGCGCATCCGCCACGCGGCGGACGACATGGGCTACATCCCGAACCAGCTCGCTCGCGGGCTGAAGACCAAGCGCACGCACACGATCGGCGTACTGAGCGATCGGGTCGCCAGCGTGCCGTTCGCCGGGCGGATGCTCGAGGGCGTGCAGGGTGTCGCGTGGGAATCGGGCTACCTGGCGATGATCATCGACACGACGAACCGCACCGAGCTGCTGGAGCAGTCGTCGCGCTCACTGCTGCAGCGCGACATCGACGGGCTCATCGTCGCGGCCGAGTTCCACCGCGCTGTCGACCTGCCCGTCGTGCCGCCGACCATCCCGGTCGTGGTGCTGGATGGCTTCCCCTCCGACGAGAGGATCGCCGACGGGGTGGTCCCCGACGAGCGTGGCGGCGCCTACGCCGCCACGGCTCACCTGGCCGAGGCCGGGCACCGGCGGATCGCGTTCTGCAATGTCGGCGACGACGCGTACGTGGCATCGACGCTTCGACGCACGGGGTACCTCGAGGCGCTCAGCGCGCACGGCATCGCGTCCGACCCCAGCCTCGTCCTCACCCTGGGCGACACCGCGACCGCGTCGGCATACGGACCGGTGCGGGCACTGCTCGAGCGCAGCGATCGGCCGACCGCGGTCTTCTGCTTCTCGGATCAGATCGCGTTCGCCGTCTACCAGGCCGCGGGAGACCTGGGCATGCGGATCCCCGACGACGTTTCCGTCGTGGGCTTCGACGACCAGCGATTCATCGCCGACGCCCTGCGTCCGGGCCTCACCACCGTCCGGCTGCCCCATCACGACATGGGCGCGTGGGCCGCGAAGCGCATCATCGACCGCCTCCACGGCGAGGTCACCGCCCCACCGGGCATCGAGACCCTTCCCTGTCCCCTCGTCGTCCGGGCGTCCGTCGGCCTGCCGTCCGCCTAGATCCGTCCGCCCATCGTCCGGCCGCACACCGTGTGCGCCCGGTGTCCGTCGTGCCCATGCGCCGGACCTTCTGAGAAGAGGAGAGAAATGAGAGTGACAACCCGCAACGCCCTGCGTGGGGTCGTCGGCACCGTCGCCGCGACCGCCGTGGCGGTCTCCCTTGCCGGATGCGCTGGCAGCGATGCAGGCGAGGGAGGCGACAAGACCTTCACGATCCTTCAGTACGAGAACCCCGAGACCGCCCAGGGCCAGGGATGGCAGCTCGCCCTGGAGCTGTTCAAGAAGAAGCACCCGGATGTCGAGGTCGACTTCCAGACGACGAGCTTCGACGCCGCCCGCCAGAACGCGAAGATCACCCTCACGGGCGGCGACGTGCCCGACGTCATCGAGTTCAACAAGGGCAACGCAGACGGCGGCCAGCTCGCCGCCCAGGGCCTGCTGGCTCCGCTGACGGATGTCGCGAAGGCGCGCGGCTGGGACGAGAAGATCACCGGCGCCATGCAGGCCTTCGCCCAGTACGACGAGCAGGGGCTGGCTGGGTCGGGCGACTGGTACGGCGTCCCGAACATCGGCGAGTACGTGATGTTCTACTACAACAAGGAGCTGTTCGCCGAGGCGGGCATCACCGAGGAGCCCACCGACCTCGACGAGTTCGAGGCCGCGATGGACAAGCTCCTCGCCGCGGGCATCACGCCGATCTCCTCCTCCGCCGCGACCAGCCAGGGCTTCAACCAGATGTGGGTCTGGTACTCGCTCGTCTCGGCGGGCGCCGATCGGACCTCGATCGACGACTTCATGTTCCTCCGCGAGCCCGTCGACTTCTCGGCCAGCCCGTGGAGTGACGCCGCGGAGCGGTTCCAGGAGTGGATCGACAAGGGCTACGTCGGCACCGAGCTGGGCGGGCTGAACTTCGAGCAGGCCACCGTGAACTTCCTCAGCGGCGACAAGGCGATGCTGATCTGGAACCAGGGCGAGTTCGCGCGCATCCGCGAGCAGGCCGACTTCGACTGGGGTTACTTCACCCTGCCGGGCGCCAACATGCAGATGGGCTCGAGTGGGCACCTCTGGGGCGTGCCCGCCAACGCCACGAACAAGGAGCTGGCGTACGACTGGATCGACATCACGCTGAGCGAAGAGGTGCAGAACAAGATCGGCCAGCTGGGCGGCCTGCCGTTGGCGGGTGACGCCTCGACGATCGAGGACGAGCTCACGCGTGAGTACACCGAGCGCTTCAACGAGCTGCTCGACGCCGACACTCTGAGCTTCTACCCGGACTACCCGGTGCCCGGATTCCTCGACTTCATCCAGTCGGGGATGCAGGCGATGTCGAACGGCAACATGACCGCCGACGAGTGGACCGCCGAGCTCCAGAAGTTCTACGACGAGGGCCGCGACGTCGCTCTCGCCGGCTGAATCCGTGGGGGCCCGCCCCGCGGGCCCCCACCTCCCCGGAGGACACACCATGGCTGCACGCCTCAGAAGCCCTCGCCGCTCGCTCGAGCACCGCGGCGCCTACTGGCTCTATCTGCTCCCCCTCGCCGCAGGGTTCGTCATCGTCGTCGCGGCCCCGTTCGCGATGAACGTCTACACCAGCCTGTTCCACTGGAAGGGCGGCCAGGCGCCCATGCGGTGGGCCGGGCTGGACAACTACCTCACACTGTTCACCGACGAGACCTTCTGGCGGTCGTTCCAGAACAGCGTGGCGATGATCGTCGCGATCACGGTCATCCCGACGATCATCGGCATCCTCCTCGCAGCGCTGCTGTTCGACTACCTCGGGCGCCGGTTCGGCGACCGAGCCATCGCCGTGCTCCGCGCGACGTACTACCTGCCGCAGATCCTGCCGATCGCCGTCGCCGGCTTCATCTGGTCGACGATCCTGAACACGCAGCAGGGCTCGCTCAGCCTCATGCTGCGCAGCCTCGGCATCCAGGATCCGCCGGACTGGCTCGGCGATCCCGGCATCGCCGTCTACAGCGTCATGCTCATGCTGGTGTGGCTGCAGATCGGCTACCCCGTCGTCATCTTCATGTCGGCGCTGCAGCGCGTCGATCCGGAGCTCTATGAGGCGGCGGAGCTCGACGGCGCCGGCTGGTGGCGGCGGTTCCAGGCGATCACGATCCCTCAGATCCGACCCGAGATCTTCGTCGTGGTGCTCACCGCCACGATCGCCGCGCTGAAGGTCTTCGCGCCGATTCTCATCCTGACCGGCGGCGGCCCGGAGAACTCCACGGTCGTTCCGTCCTACTACGCCTACCGCAGCTTCTTCGAACTCTCTCGCGTCGGCTACGGCTCGACCATCGCCACCGTGATGTCGCTCGTCATTTTCATCGTCGCCGCGGTGATGCTCACCTGGCAGCATCGCGAAACCCGGAAGGAGCCCCGCTGATGTCGGCAACGCTCGCCCCCGCTCCGCGATCGAGCCGCAGAAGGCGGACGCCGCTGAACTGGCTCATGCTGGCGCTCGCCGTGACGGTGGCCGTCCTGATGGCCGCACCCTTCCTGCTGCTCGTGCTGAACGCGTTCAAGACCGGCGCCGACTACAGCACGAACGGCCCCCTGGCGTGGCCGACCACCTTCACGTTCGAGGCGTTCACGAGCTATCTGAGCCGGGTCGACTTCCCTCGCGCCCTGTGGAACTCCGTGCTGAGCTCGACCGTGATCGCCTTCGCCGGCACCGCGCTGGCGCTGCTCGCGTCCTACGCGATCGGGATCGGCCGGATCCGCGCCAACACCGCCATCACAGCGCTGCTGCTCGTCGCGACGATGGTGCCGCACGAGGCCCTGATCTATCCGCTCTTCTACGGAGCGCAGGCGACCGGGCTGCTGAACTCCATCTGGTCGATCGTCGTCGTGTTCATCGTGCTCTGGGCCGCCTACGGCACGTACATCCTCTCGAGCGTGATGTCGACCTTCCCGCGGGAGGTGCTCGAGGCTGCTGCGATCGACGGAGCGGGACGCTGGCGCATCCTGTGGACCGTGGTGTTCCCGATCGTCCGTCCCACCCTCACCGTGCTCGTGGTGTTCACCTTCATCTGGTCGTGGAACGAGTTCTACATCCCGCTGATCCTGCTCGGCGATCCGGCGTCGCAGACGGTGCCCATCGCGCTGTCCACCCTCCGCGGCCAGCACTCCATCGACATCACGGTCGTCAACGCCGGCTCGCTGCTGTCTCTCATCCCGACCCTCGTGTTCTTCCTCATCTTCCAGCGCACGATCAGCCGCGGCGTGACCGCGGGCGCTGTCAAATGACCCTCATCCCACCGAGAACGAAAGAGGCTTCATGCCGATCCAGTGGAACTCCCTCCGCAACGACGGGACGCGCCGCAGTCGCGCCATCAACGCAGAGAACCCGACGGGAGCGCCCGGCTCCGCCGGCACCGCCAGCTCGCACCTCGGCCCTGGCCGGAAGGGCAGCGCGTGGTACGCCCTGCCTGCCGGCGACACCGTGACGCTCGCCCAGATCGACGGGCCCGGGGTGATCCGGCACATCTGGATCACGGTGACCGACAAGACGCCGTCGGGGCCGTTCGTGCTGCGCGACCTCGTCCTGCGGGCGTACTGGGACGGCTCAGAGCACCCCTCCGTCGAGGTGCCCCTGGGCGACTTCTTCTGCAACGGATTCGGCGAGCGCGCCCTCGTCACGTCGGAGCCGATCGTGGTCGCCCCCACGGGAGGCATGAATTCCTACTTCCCGATGCCGTTCCGCACCGGCGCGCGCATCGAGCTGAGCAGCGAGCACGGCGAGGACCTCGGCCACGTGTTCTTCCAGATCGACTACACGACCGGCGACGACTTCGACGAGTGGCCGGGGTACTTCCACGCGCAGTGGCGTCGCAGCAACGGATCCACCGCGCCGGGCGAGGATCACGTCATCCTGGACGGCGTCGAAGGCAGCGGCACCTACGTCGGCACCTACGTCGCCCTCGCATCGCTGCAGCGCTACTGGTGGGGCGAGGGCGAGGTGAAGTTCTTCGTGGACGGCGACACCGATCTGCCCACGCTGTGCAGCACGGGGCTGGAGGACTACGCCGGCGGCGCATGGGCGTTCCAGGACGCCCTGCGCGCCGACCCGGAGCCGCGTGCGCTCACCTTCTCGGCACCGTATTTCGGATACCCCTTCAGCAGTGCGACGGACACGACGCGAGCGTCGGAGTTCACGACCGCGATGATGCCCATGCACGGCCTGTACCGCTGGCACCTTCCCGACCCGATCTACTTCCAGGAGCGGCTCCGCGTCACGGTTCAGCAGATCGGCACCTGGGACCACGGGCTGTTCGAGCGGTCCGATGACATCTCCACGACGGCGTACTGGTACCAGAGCACGGTCAACCGGGCCTTCGCGCCCCTTCCGGCAGCACGCGAGCGCACCCCCCGCTGACCCGCTGCCCCCCGGCGTGTGCCGAGGCGGGACACGTCCCCCTCGGCACACGCCGTTCACGCGGCGCTGCCGCCCGCCGGCGACGCCGGAGGGTTCACGCGGCGCGGCCGGCGCGGCGGCCGAAGACGGCTCCGGCCGCCAGTCCGGAGCCGCCGGGGTAGTTGCCGCTGAACAGCCCGCCGAACATCTCGCCACAGGCGAACAGGCCCGGGATCGGCGACCCGTCCGCGCGGAGTACGCGCCCGTCGATGTCGCCGCGCAGGCCACCGAAGGTGAAGGTGATCCCACATGTCACCGGGTAGGCGTAGAACGGCGGCTTCTCCAGCGGAGAGGCCCAGTTCGATTTGGGCGGCTGCACCTCGGCCCTCCGGCCGTCCCGCACCGTCGGATCGAGCGGCATCGATCTGTCGATCGAGGCGTTGAACGCTTCCACCGTCGCCGTGAAGGCCTGCGCCGGCAGCGGCAGTTCCGGGCGCACTCGCACTATGTGATGCCGGACGGACTCGTGCAATCGTTCATCGACACGATCGGCACGTCCGACGACTTCGTGCGCGACGCACGCTTGGGCCCGACCGTGCGCCTGGATGTCACCGGCGACACGGTGACGGTCGACCGCACCTACGGCGAGGACGGCCTTGGCGCGTGGGCGGATGTCCCGTCCAACGTCGAGCTTCGCGGCGAGCGCAGGTGGTCCCCGCGATGCGGGGTGGGCGGGTGGTCACCCTACGCGAAGTCGTTCGCGGGCGCCATGTCGGCGAAGCGGCTGAAGTGGCCCTGGAACGCGACCTCGATGGTGGCGGTCGGGCCGTTGCGGTGCTTGGCGAC
The DNA here is from genome assembly GCF_054779895.1 of Microbacterium lacusdiani. Lineage (NCBI taxonomy): Bacteria > Bacillati > Actinomycetota > Actinomycetes > Micrococcales > Microbacteriaceae > Microbacterium > Microbacterium lacusdiani. Next base: position 17,238 of record NZ_BAAGXJ010000022.1, read on the forward strand.
GATCAGGTCGGCCTCGCCCGGGCGGGTGTCCTTGTCGTAGACCGAGTCGCGGTGCAGCAGGATCACCATGTCGGCGTCCTGCTCGATCGAGCCCGACTCACGCAGGTCGCTGACCTGGGGGCGCTTGTCGGTGCGCTGCTCGGGTCCACGGTTCAGCTGCGAGAGCGCGATGACCGGCACCTGCAGCTCCTTCGCGAGCAGCTTGAGCGCGCGCGAGAACTCCGAGACCTCCTGCTGACGCGACTCGACGCGCTTGCCGCTCGTCATCAGCTGCAGATAGTCGATGATGACCATCTTCAGGCCCACGCGCTGCTTGAGCCGGCGGCACTTGGCGCGGATCTCGACGAGCGTCATGTTGGGGCTGTCGTCGATGTACAGCGGCGCCTCGTGGATGCGCCCGCGCGTCTGCGCGACCGTGGTCCAGTCGCGCGAGTCGAGCGTGCCCTTGCGGAGGTTCTGGAGGGGGATGGCCCCCTCGGCGCTGAGCAGGCGCATGGCGATCTCGGCCTTGCCCATCTCGAGCGAGAAGAACACGGCGGGCTGGTTGTGCTTGATCGCCGCCGCGCGGGCGAAGTCGAGCGCGAGCGTCGACTTTCCCATCGCGGGACGCGCGGCGACCACGATCATCTGACCGCCGTGGAGGCCGTTGGTCAGCTCGTCCAGCTCGCTGAAGCCGGTCGGCACGCCGGTCATGCTGCCGTCGCGCCCGCTCGCGGCGTCGATCTCCTCCATCGCCGCGTCGACCGCGATCGACAGCGGCACGTAGTCCTCGGTCTTCTCCGCGCCCGTGACGTTGTAGATCTCCGCCTGCGCGCTGTTGACGAGCTCGACGGCCTCGCCCTCGCCCGCGTAGCCCATCTGGACGATGCGCGTGCCGGCGTCCACCAGGCGGCGCAGCAGGGCGCGCTCGGCGACGATGCCGGCGTAGTACCCCGCGTTCGCCGCGGTGGGCACGATGGACGTGAGCGAGTGCAGGTAGTCCGCGCCGCCCGCGCGCTGCAGGTCGCCCGACTTGATGAGCTCGTCGGTGACCGCGACCACGTCGGTGGGCTCGCCGTGCGAGTACAGGGACAGGATCGCCTCGAAGATCACCTCGTGCTTGGGGACGTAGAAGTCGGCCCCCCGCAGCGACTCGATGACGTCGGCGACCGCGTCCTTCGACAGGAGCATGCCGCCCAGCGCGCTCTGCTCGGCCAGCAGGTCGTGCGGAGGGGTGCGCTCCGACTCGCGTCGGCCCCCGAGGCGGTCGTCGGCGATATCGGCGATCGACATGGGGGTGTCCTCTCGAGTGTCGGGTGGTGGCTGCGTCCGTACGGGAGGACAGCAAAGCAGAGACCCCCGACATCCGCCCGTTCACCGTAGGTGCGCCGTTTCCCCCGTGCAAACGACCCTGTGGATAACTCTGTGGAGGACTTGCGGAAACCGCCGACACGTATGTGGAAACACTCTGTGGAGAACTCCGACGCGCCCGGCGGGAGATGACTTTTTTCTCCACGACGATCTGGGGTTTCGAGAACCCACACCCTGTGGATGACGGTGTGATTAAACGTCGGCTTGAAGGTTGGGACGACACGCCGTGGGTGTGTACAACCCCGGCTCATCCACGGGGTGCGGACGGGCGATATGTCAAGGGGAGGTGAACGACTCATGACCACAGAGAATCACCCGCTCGGCTGTGGTCCCCGACAGCCCGGGCACCCCGCGCACCCCGCGCACGCCGTGCACGCAACGCGGGAGGGCGGCACGGGTCCGAAGATCCCGCGCCGCCCCCGGCCCGGTCATCAGCCGCGCGCCAGCCCCAGCTCCGCCAGCTCGGCCTCCGTCAGCATCCGCGAGCGGATCAGGAACCGGTTCCCTGTCGGCGCCTCCACCGAGAACCCGGCGCCGCGCCCGGGCACCACGTCGATCGTGAGGTGGGTGTACTTCCAGTATTCGAACTGCGACTCCGACATGTACACGGGCACCGGGTCGTCGAGCCCGGCGTCGACCTGCCCGAGCAGCACGTCACCTGGACCCGTCAGGTACATGCCGACCGGGAAGCACATCGGCGCACTCCCGTCGCAGCATCCGCCCGACTGATGGAACATCAGCGGCCCGTGCTGCGTCGTCAGGTCGCGCACGAGCGCGGCCGCCGCATCCGTCAGCGCCACCCGCTCGGCCACGGTCATCCGCTCCTCCCCTGGGCCGTTCCATCCGCCCCGCGGATCAGAAGAACCCCATCGGCCCCTCGGCGTAGGACACGAGCATGTTCTTCGTCTGCTGGTAGTGGTCGAGCATCTTCAGGTGGTTTTCGCGCCCGATGCCCGACTGCTTGTACCCGCCGAAGGCGGCGTGCGCCGGGTACTGGTGGTAAGTGTTCGTCCACACGCGGCCCGCCTCGATCGCGCGGCCGGCGCGGTAGCAGGTCTCGGCGCTGCGGCTCCAGACGCCCGCCCCGAGGCCGTACAGGGTGTCGTTCGCGGTCGCGATGGCGTCGTCGTACGAGTCGAAGCCCGTGACCGAGACGACTGGCCCGAAGATCTCCTCCTGGAAGACGCGCATGTCGTTGCTGCCCTCGAACACCGTGGGGGCGACGTAGTAGCCGCCGCTCAGCTCGCCGCCCAGGTCGACCCGCTCGCCGCCCGTGAGCAGCCGCGCACCCTCCTGCTTGCCGATGTCGATGTACGACAGGATCTTCTCGAGCTGGTCGTTCGACGCCTGCGCGCCGATCATGGTCGCCGGATCCAGCGGGTTGCCCTGCACGATCCTGCCGACGCGATCCAGGCCGTCCGCGAGGAAGCCGTCGTAGATCGAGCGCTGGATCAGCGCGCGCGACGGGCACGTGCACACCTCGCCCTGGTTGAGGGCGAAGAACGCGAAGCCCTCGAGCGCCTTGTCGTAGTAGGCGTCGCGCTCGCGGGCCACGTCCTCGAAGAAGATGTTCGGGCTCTTGCCTCCCAGCTCGAGCGTGACCGGGATCAGGTTCTGCGCCGCGTACTGCATGATCAGGCGCCCGGTCGTCGTCTCGCCCGTGAAGGCGACCTTGCGGATGCGGCGGTGCTGCGCGAGGGGAGCGCCCGCCTCGATCCCGAACCCGTTGACGATGTTCACGACCCCCGCGGGCAGCAGGTCGCCGATGATCTCGAACAGGAACAGGATGGACGCCGGGGTCTGCTCGGCCGGTTTGAGCACGACGCAGTTGCCCGCCGCCAGCGCCGGCGCGAGCTTCCATGCCGCCATCAGGATCGGGAAGTTCCACGGGATGATCTGGCCCACGACGCCGAGCGGCTCCTGGAAGTGGTACGCCACGGTGTCCTCGTCGAGCTGGCTGATCGATCCCTCCTGCGAGCGCAGCACGCCCGCGAAGTACCGGAAGTGGTCGGCCGTGAGGGGGATGTCCGCGGCGAGCGTCTCGCGCACCGGCTTGCCGTTCTCCCATGTCTCGGCCACGGCGATCCGCTCGAGGTTCTGCTCGATGCGGTCGGCGATCCTGTTCAGGATGTTCGCCCGCTCGGTCGGCGACGTGCGGCGCCAGGACGCGAACGCCTGCCAGGCCACCTCGACGGCGCGGTCGACGTCCTCGGCCGTCCCGCGCGCGATCTCGGTGAAGGGCTTTCCGGTCACGGGCGTGATGTCCTCGAAGTACTGGCCCTTGATCGGGTCGACGAACTCGCCTCCGATGTAGTGGCCGTATCGCGCGCGGTACTCAGCGACCGCTCCGCGCTGGCCGGGGGCGGCGTAGACGCTCGAGACGCCCTCTTCCACGATCGTCATGTGCTGTCTCCTTCGACTGCGTGTCCGCGGGGAGCCGGGCGTCGCGGATGCCGGCGCCGTCGCCTCGCGATTCACCGGCACGGTAGCCCGGGCGACGTTGCACCCGGTTGCAGTCGGGCGCGCTATGCCTCGAGGCGCTCGAGGCGGGCGACGATGCCCGCCCGCTTCGGCGAACGCGGCGGCAGCAGCGCAAGGCACTGCCGCAGCGCCTCCGCGTCGTCGGCGCCGAGGTCGGAGTCGACGTAGGCGAGCAGCACATCGGCGCTCGCCTCGGTCAGGAGTGCGTCGCGCAGCGTCGCCCGCAGGGTCTCGCGCAGTTCGGCCACCCCCGGGGACTCCGAGGACGGCAGCACGTCGCCGCGGCAGGCGGCCAGCGCGAGTCGGTGGGCGCCGCGGTCCACGAGCCCGAGGACGTGCTGCGCGTCGGTCTCGAGCTCGCCCACGAGCCTGTACGGCGCCGACTCGATCCGCAGCTCCGGCACGGCGCGCTCGAGTCGGCGGCGGAGGCGCACGACCTCGGGCCGCACCGTACCCACGCTGGGCGCGCCGTACACGAGCTCCGCCAGCCGCTCGGAGGTGAGCCCCTGCCGGTGGGTCGCGAGCATGAGAAGGATCTCGGAGTGCCGGCCCGCGAGTTCGACGACGCCGTCCGCTCCCGACCCGCCGGGCTCGAGCACGGCCCGGTCCCGGCCGAGCACGCTGAGGGCCGTGGCGGCGACGGGGCGCGGGGAGCGCCGCAAGCGCCGCGGAGATTCGGTGCCGCGGACTCGCAGGCGGGCGATCAGCAGCTCGCCCTCCACAGCGCGCACCGTCGCATCCACCGCGAGCTGGGCCTGCGGCGAGGCCGCCACGTCCCCGCCGGTCACGTCGATGATGCCGATCACGCGCCGGGTCTCGGGGTCGCGCACCGGCGCGGCCGTGCACGACCACGGATGGACCAGCCGGTTGAAGTGCTCGGCCCCGTGGATCTGCACGGTGCGGCCCAGCGCCAGCGCCGTACCCGGCGCGGCGGTGCCGGCGCGGTCCTCCGACCAGTTGGCGCCGGGGGCGAAGCCCATCCCGTCCACGAGGGCGCGCACGCCGGTGTCGCCCTCCACCCACAGCAGCCGCCCGTAGGCGTCGCCGACCGCGACCACGACGCCGGACTCGTCGGGGCTACCGGGCAGCAGCAGCTCCCGGATCATCGGCAGGGTCATGGCGAGCGGGTGGCGCTCCCGATGCAGCTCCAGCTCATGGCCGCTCAGCTCGAGCGGCGGCAGCGCCTCGGGGCCCACCGCCCCGGCGAGTGAACGGCGCCACGACTCCCGCACGAGCGGGCGCACGTGACGCAGGCGCGGATCGGCGTCGTTCCCGGCGAGCAGCTCGTCGTGGGCGCGCTCGATGAGCGTGCGCGAGGCGTCGAGCAGCGGCTCGAAGCCCGTGACCCAGGTGGACGACATGCCGCTCCGTTCCACGTCGAGGGAGCCGGGGTTGTGCGGCCCAGTGTAGGTCGCGCCGCCCGCACACGAAAGCGGCGCGGGATCCGCAGATCCCGCGCCGCTCCGGCGTCCGTGACGGACTTACTTCTTGAGCGCGACCACCTGAAGGGTGATGACCGCGGTGACGTCGTCGTGCAGGCGCACGACGGCCTCGTGGTCGCCCACCGACTTGATCGCCGACGGGATGGTGATCTTGCGCTTGTCCAGCTGGCCCAGACCGGCCTCCGCCACCGCGTCCGCGATGTCGGCGGTCTTGACCGAGCCGAAGAGGCGACCCTCGGCGCCCGCCTTGACGGCGAGCTTGACCTTGGTGCCCTCGATCGTGCTCTTCAGGGCTACGGCCTCGTCGTGCGTCGCGATGGCGCGAGCCTCGCGAGCGGCGCGGATCGACGCGACCTGCTTCTCGCCGCCGCGCGTCCACGCGGTGGCGAAGCCCTGGGGGATGAGGTAGTTGCGGGCGTACCCGTCCTTGACCTCGACGACGTCGCCGGCAGAGCCCAGGCCGTCGACCTCAGAAGTGAGAATCAGCTTTGCCATGAGTGCTCCTTAGCGGCCCGCGCCGGCGTAGGGCAGGAGCGCCATCTCGCGCGCGTTCTTGATCGCCTTGGCGATCAGACGCTGCTCCTGCACCGAGACACCGGTGATACGACGGGCACGGATCTTGCCGCGCTCCGAGATGAACTTGCGAAGGGTGGCGACATCCTTGTAATCGATGAGGCCGACCCGGATCGACTTCGCGGGGGCGGCGTTCTTCGCGCCCTTCCGCGGCTTGCGGCGGTCGCCGCTCGACTTTCCAGCCATTGGTTTTCCTTAGGTGTGCTGCGTTTCGACTCGCTTCGCTCGCTCAACGAGCAAGGGGCGATCCGACCCGCGAGAATTCAGAACGGGGTGTCGTCTCCGAACGACCCCGGGGTGCTCCATGCGTCGGCGCCCGTCTGCGAGCCGGGCGTGGCCCAGGGCTCCTCCGAGACCTGCGCGCGCGGCTGTCCGCCGCCGAACTGGCCTCCACCGGCGCCGCCCGAGCCGCCCGCGGCGCGGGTGACCTGAGCGGTGGCGTAGCGCAGCGACGGCCCGATCTCATCGATCTCGAGCTCGATCGTGGTGCGCTTCTCGCCCTCGCGCGTCTCGTAGGAGCGCTGACGCAGACGGCCCTGCGCGATCACGCGCATGCCCTTCGTCAGCGAGCCCGCGACGTGCTCGGCGAACTCGCGCCACACGCTGGCACGCAGGAAGAGAGCCTCGCCGTCCTTCCACTCGCCCGACGCGCGATCGAAGTTGCGCGGCGTCGAGGCGATCGTGAAGTTCGCCACAGGCAGGCCGTTCTGCGTGTAACGCAGCTCCGGGTCGGCCGTGAGGTTCCCCACGACGGTGATGACGGTTTCGCCGGCCATGGGACTTAGGCCTTCGCCGCCGTCTTGCGAGCGGCCCGCTCCTCGGCGCGCTTGGCCTCGGAGGCGATCATCGCGATCGCGTCCTCGGCACGCAGCACCTTGGTGCGCATGATCTGCTCGTTGAGGCCGAGCTGGCGGTCCAGCTCCTGGGTGGCCTCGCTCGTCGCGGTGAAGTTCACGACGGCGTAGATGCCCTCGTTCTTCTTCTGGATCTCGTAGGCCAGACGGCGCTTGCCCCAGATGTCGATGTTGTCGATGGTGCCACCGGACTCGGTGATCACCGTCAGGAACTTGTCGACGATCGTGGGAACCTGGCGCTCGTCGATCTCCGGCTGCAGGATGGCCATGAGCTCGTACTGGTGCGTCACTTACCCACCTCCTTCGGACTTGATCGGCTGCCGGGCATTTCCCGACAGCAGGAGGGTGTGTTGCACGTCGTGCGGGCGAGCGCGAGCGCGCGCGGATCCGCACAACCTCGTCAGTCTATCGGATCGGCGCGCGCCGGGCGACGCGGGCCCCCAGGTTCCGGCAGGGACCCGGGCACTGCCCTTCTTGCCGAGAGGGCGACGTGCTGGGAGGATGAGTCTCCCCTTCGTCTGCCATTCCCCCCAGTGGCCGATGCCATTCCCCCGTGGCAGAACCTGGAATGTCATGCGCCCACTCGTCCGCACCCCACAACCCCGTCTCGCCGATCTCGCGTTCGAGCGGATCGCCGGGGAGACCCCTTCCTCGACGTCATCGCACGCGACACCGACGTCGCGATCATCCGCAACCTGAGCGGCGCGGGCCTGAGGATCGACCACCCCGAGTCGCTCGTGGCCTGCCTCGAACGGCTGCGGGACGCCATCCTGGCCGACGACGCCGATGCCGCCGTGGCGGCCGGACTGGGGCTCCCGGAGCCCGTCGGAGACGCCGTGGCGGACGCCCAGAGCGCCGCCGCCGAAGCGCGTCGCGCCTGACCGGGCACCCCGCGACGCACCTGCCCGGACCCTCTGCCACCCCATTGACACCGCCTCCGCACCCGGAGTAGTCAAGGGCACGCGACGCCAGTCGTGGACCGCCCCGACGGGTCGCGACATGGAGGGGAGAGAACCATGGACTGGTCCGGAATCGCTGCCGGCATCGGCGGCATGCTCGCCGGCGTCGGGAGGTTCGTCCTGCAGCTGATCGTCTTCGCGGTCATCCTGCTGATCGGCTGGCTCATCGCCAAGAGCATCGCGAAGGGCCTCGAGTTCCTGCTGCGCAAGATCGGGTTCCAGAAGGTGCTCGACAAGGCGGGCATCTCGAGACTGCTCGCGCCCACGGGCATCGACCCGCTGGGACTCGTCGTCAAGCTCGTCTACTACTTCGTGCTGCTGATCGCCCTGCTGCTCGCGCTCGGCGCGTTCGGGCAGGACAACCCGGTGTCGCAGGTCGTCACCTCGATCATCGAGTGGCTGCCGCGCGTGTTCGTCGCGATCGTGATCGTGATCGTCGTGTCGGCGATCGCGAACTTCGTGGGCGATCTGATGGGCCCGGCCCTCTCGCGATTCCGGTTCGGTCGCATCCTCACCAGAATCGTGGTGTTCGCGATCATCGCCCTCGGCGTCATCGCGGCGCTCAACCAGATCGGCGTCGCCCTGACCGTGACCACGCCCGTGCTGGTCGCCGTGCTCGCGACGATCGCCGGCGTCGTGATCGTCGGCGTCGGCGGCGGGCTCATCGGCCCGATGCGCGAGCGCTGGGAGAAGTGGCTGGGGGCGCTCGAGAGCGAGATCTCGACGACGAGCGCGACCACGCCGCCCGTCACCCGCCGCGCGGCCGAGGCGGGCACCACCGCCACCGCGCCGACCGCCACGGCCACCACGCCGCCCGGCACCACGCCGACGGGCACGACCGGCGCCGCGACCCGGCCCCCGGAGCCGCCCGCTCCGCCGGTCGCGTGAGCCGGACCCGTGGGGGCGCGTCCCTGAGCGCGCCCCCACGGGTGTCTCACCGCCGAGCCGGCGTCAGGCCGACCCCGCCGCCATCCCGCGCCACACGACATCGAAGGCGGCGCGGCAGCGCGCGAGCGCATCCGCGTCGGTCATCGGAACGCCGCGGACCACGAGCTGGTAGTAGAAGACGCCACCGAGCAGGTCGACGCACGCCTCGACATCCAGGTCGTCGCGCAGCACGCCCCGGTGGGCAGGGTGGCGAAGCGGATGACGTCGTCATCGCCGGCCGCGGCCTCGCCCGAAGGACGAGCAGCCGGTGAGGACCAGAGCGGAGCCGACGGCCAGGGCGCCGAGGGCCAGCGGGGTGCGCAGACGCATGTTCACGCCTTTCGGGAAGCGTGAAGCGGGGGATGTGGAGGCGGCCGTTCGCCGCGTCCGGGGTACCCCAACGATTGCGCGCCGAGGTGACCGGGAATTACGAGAACGGCGTACCCCTAACCGAACGCCGGGTGAACAGTCGGTGCGGGCCCCTCCGTGCGCTTTGAGCGAGCGCAGCGAGTCGAAACGCCGCGAGCCTCGCCTCACGGACGCGGACGCTGCTGGCGCCGGGCACCTCCGTGCTCGTTGAGCGAGCGCAGCGAGTCGAAACGCCCCGAGCCTCGCCTCACGGACGCACCCCTCGTCCACAGGACGTCGGTCCGCGGGGTTATCCACAGATTTGGTCGTTTCCCGCGGTGACCTGGGTTTCCGAGGCCGGAATGTCGGTGACCCCGAGGATGATCGGGGCATGACCTTCCTCAGCGACTTCCGGGAGCGGTGCGACGCGGCGGCGTCGATCGTGCCCACGGACGTCGCGGTCGTGCGCGCACTGGATGACGAAGAGGTCGTGGCGATGCTGCACCAGGCGAACCGGCTGGCGAAGGCGGCCGAGCGGGCCATGGCCCTCGCGTCCGGGGTGATCGCGGAGCGGTCCGCGCGCGACGCAGGGCACGGCGGGTTGGCGCAGGCGCGCGGGCACCGCAACGCCGTCGCGTTCGTCCAGGAGGTGGCGGGGACCTCGCGCGGGGAGGCCGCCAGGCAGGTGCGGCTGGGACAGTCGCTCGTGGAGACCGCGCAGTCCGAAGAGGTTCCCGCGGAGCTGGATGCGGACGTTCCGCCGATGGAGGCGCCGTGGCATGCGCCGTTGGATCGGGCGCTGCTGGACGGGGCTCTGACGTCGGCGCAGATGGATGCGATCAGCCGCGGGCTCGGGCGGCCACCGGAGGGTGCGGAGGAGGCGTGGCGAGTCGCGTGCGAGCAGCTCGCCGGCGTGGCGGGCGAGTACACCGTGGAGGACCTGGGCTCGGCGGCCCGGGCGGTGCGGGATCAGCTCGACGCAGAGGGGGCGCAGGCCCGGTACCTGGCACGGCATGAGAAGCGGAGCCTGCGGATGTGGCGGGACGCCGACGGCGGTCTCCACGCGCACATCGACTTCGACGACGACGGCGCCGCATTCGTGGCTCATCGCATTTGAGCGTGTAGCGGTCTGAGCGTCGCGGTGGCCGGGTAGGCGTCGAGGTCTCCCGGA
>NZ_BAAGXJ010000023.1:0-4162 GCF_054779895.1 Microbacterium lacusdiani
GACGTTAGACACCACCAATCGTGGAGGCCTTCTCCCTACCCGAGTGTCACCAACGTGCCGACCGGGTACACCTAGAACGGCGGCGGGTCGGTGCCGAGATCGGCGCGGGCGATCTCGGCGGATGCTTCGAACCTGACGACCGGTGTGGGTTTGTGCTTGACGGCCCTGCCGGTGGGGCTGATGACCTCGATGACGCCGCCTGGGCCGTGGCGGAAGTTCCAGTTCGAGTTGTGTTTGAGGACGTGGTGGGCGCGGCAGAGGTTGGCGAGGTTGCGGACGGTGGTGGGGCCGCCGTGGGAGTACGGGATGGTGTGGTCGTCCTCGCACCGGATCGCGGGCTGGCGGCATCCGGGGAACCGGCAGTGCTCGTCCCGGGCGGTCAGGAACCTTCGCTGCGCCTTGGTCGGCGTGTACGTGTCGACGGTCTTCAAGCACCCGGTGTCGGGATCCCGGAACAGGCGCGTCCAGGTCGCCGCCTCCCCTGCGAGACGGCGGGCGGCCTCCGCGGGAATGGGCCCGTACCCCGCGAGGAACGCCGACTCGTCGCCGACCCCGGTCAGTGACTGCCACGGGACGGTGGCCTGAACCGTGGCCTTGATCTTCATCAGGGCGTCGCCGCCGTGCTGGTCGATCAGCTCGGCGGTGGGGAGGCCGGCGAGGGCGATCTCGGCGAACACGTCCGCCCGGATCTGATCCAACGTCCGCTCGTCGGTCTCATCCTTGGTGCGGTAGATCGTGCGCGCCATCTGAGTGACCCGGTCATGCATCGCGTACACCGTCACCGCCGGGCCGATGTACGTGAGCTCGCCCATGCCGTCCGGAACCGGTGCCACCCGCACGGAGCGGTCGGCCATGGCCTCCTCGTGACGCTCCTCCAACGGCAGCGGCTCGATGTCATCGGCGAGCTTCCGCGCGACGGAGCCCAGCTGTCCGCCGGTGAGCTTCACCGCCCGCGGCAGGATGATCCGCTCGAACTCCGCCCGCGCGTCCTCATCCTCCAGCCGTGACCCGGCGTCGACGATCGCTCGGACATGGGCCTCGCTGATCCGGCCCTCCTCGAACAGGGCGAACGTGGCCGGGAACCCGTCCACCAGGTCGACTGCCCACTCCATCCGGGCCCGGATCGTGCGGTCTGACGTCCGCCCGGCGACCGCGAACTCCGCGGCCATGGACCTCAGCGGGTGCTCGAACTCCGAACCCGTCCCACCCCGGCGGGTCTGGGCCTCGGCGATCGCGCGACCCTCGGCGAGGATCCACGCCTGCCGGGCCTTCGCCTGGGCGATGATCACCTGCTGCTCCAGGTAGCCGTCGACGAGCTCCGACATGCGGGCGCGTTCGGCCGGGGTGGGAGCCCACCGGGTCGAAGTCGCCTGTGCCGTCATGGCCCGATTCTCCTCCGGGCCACCGACATTCACCGGGCTGGAAAGGGCAGATCAGGTCCGCAAAACGAATCTGTGGAGAACTCGTCTTGGGTGCATCCTGTGGACGAGCGGTGGGTTGGTCGGCGGGGGATGTTTGGACACGTTTCGACTCCGCTCGCTGGCGCTCGCACCGCTCAACGACCACAGGGTGGGTTCGCGCTGGCACACTGGCGGCATGGTGAGCACGGCGGGATTCGGGACGTACGGAGTCTGGCGCGGCGCGGCGGCGCTGGACGCGGACTTCGCGCGCGGGGTGGAGCGGCTCGGCTTCGGCACGCTCTGGGTCGGCGGCTCGCCGGGCGGCGACCTCGGGATCGTGGAGGAGCTCCTCGACGCGACGGAGCGGATCGTGGTCGCGACCGGCATCGTGAACATCTGGAAGGACGACGCGCGGAGCATCGCCCGGTCGGCCCGCCGGATCGAGGAGCGCCATCCGGGTCGCTTCGTGCTCGGCATCGGCTCGGGCCATCGCGAGGCGACACCGCATCGCGTCCGTCCGCTCGCCGCGCTCACGGCGTACCTCGACGTGCTCGACGCCGAGGGCGTCGGGCGCGACCGGCGTCTCCTGGCCGCGCTGGGCGACCGCACGCTCGCGCTCGCCGCCGAGCGCTCCCTGGGCGCACATCCGTATCTCACGGTCCCGGCGCACACGCGGCACGCGCGCGGCGTCCTCGACGCGGCTCGTCCCGGGGCGCTGCTCGCCCCGGAGCTCAAGGTCGTGATCTCCGACGACCAGGAGCACGCGCGCGCGGTCGCGCGCCGCTACCTGCGCCGCTACTTCTCGCTCGAGAACTACGTCGGCGCGCTGCGGCGCTTCGGCGTCGGCGAGGCCGCGTTCGCCGACGGCGGCTCGGACGAGCTGATCGACCTGGTCGCCGCGAACCCCACGGCCGGTGCGGCCGTCGCCGGCCTGCGGGCCCATCTGGACGCCGGCGCGGATCACGTCGCCGCGCAGGCCCTCGGCGACGACCCGCTCGGCGCGCTCGAACAGCTCGCCGAGGCGCTCACCCTCACGCGCTGAGCGCATCCGCCCCCGCGCCCGTGGGATTCTGGACGCATGCGGATCGGCGTGTTCCATCTGCGGCGCAAGCGGCCGCAGGCCCCGGGCTATCAGGCCCTGCTCGACCACCTCGACAGCGGGCTGCGCGCCGCGATCGACGAGCTCGGCTGGGAGGCCGACGTCGTGTACTCGGCCGAGCATCCGGTCGAGGCGAGCCTGGACGCCGTCGAGCGCGCCGACGTCCTGCTGCTGATGGGCGGCGAGGACGTCGAGCCGTCGCGCTACGGCGGCGCCGCCGAGTATCCCGGCAGCGGCCACCACGAGCCCGCGGCCGACGAGGCGCACATCGCGGTCGTCCGCGAGGCCATCCGGATCCGCAAGCCCCTGCTGGGTATCTGCCGGGGCCTTCAGGTCATGAACGTCGCGCTCGGCGGCACCCTCATCCAGGACATGACGGGCCACCGCCTGCCGGACGCGCCGGATCCGTACGTGCGCACGCGCCTGACGATCGCGGACGCCCTCGCGGGCGACGTGGATCCCGCCGCGCCGGGCCGGTGCACGCACCACCAGGCGGTGGGCGAGCTCGCGCCCGGCCTCGAGGTCGTCGCCCGCGCGCCCGACGGCGTGGTCGAGGCGGTCGTGCACGTCGCCGCGCCGGTCACGGGCGTGCAGTGGCATCCCGAGCACCCCGACACCGCGCGCGAGCAGCTCGTGCCGCTGCTGCGCCGGCTCGAGGTGCAGCTCCACGAGCAGGATGCGCGCACCGCATCCGAGCCCGCCCGGGCCTGAGCGAACGATCACCGCCGGGGCGTCGCGTGCGCGACCCTGCGAGATTGGCGCCATGCGCCTTGTGACCCTCGCCGACGGATCCCGCCCCGCCGCCCTCGTGACCGACGGCGACGTCGACCGCGTGCTCGACCTGTCGGGCATCGCCTCCTCGACGCTCGCCGTGCTCACCGACGACGCCCTGCTCGATGCCGCGCGCGAGGCGGTCTCGTCCGCCGACGCCGCGACGCTTCCCGCGCGCGACGAGGTCCGCCTCGCGGCTCCGGTCGTGCCCGGCAAGATCATCTGCATCGGGTACAACTACCGCGGCCATGTCTCGGCCAAGTCGAGCCTGGACGCGCCGGACCCCGAGTTCCCGGACGTGTTCGTCAAGACCCCGAACGTGCTGCGCGGCCCGGACGACGTGGTCGAGATCCCCGCGCAGAGCGAGCGCGTCGACTACGAGGGCGAGATCGCGCTCGTGATCGGCCGGACGGCCCGCAACGTGCCCGAGGAGGACGCCCTCTCGTACGTCGCCGGCTACACGCTGTTCGACGACATCACTGCGCGCGACTGGCAGGACCGCACGAGCCAGTGGACGCTCGGCAAGAACTTCGACGGCTTCGGTCCGCTCGGCCCGGCCGTCGTGACCCCGGACGAGATCGCCGACCCGGCGGATCTCGTCGTCGAGGTCGTGCGCGAGGGCCAGGTCACCGTGTCACAGAGCACCTCGACGCTGATCTTCCCCTTCGCGCGGCTGATCCACTACGTGACCCAGGCGATCACCCTGGAGCCCGGCGACATCATCTCGACCGGCACGCCCCAGAAGCTGCCCGAGGCCGGAGCGGCCCACCGCCCGCTCGCCTCGGGCGACGCCGTCACCGTGCGGGTGGCGGGCATCGGCGAGGTGGCGTCCCCTGGAGTGGTGGGGTTTCCGGCAGGGCTCGCGGTGTCGTAGACGCTGGTGAGCCATCGT
>NZ_BAAGXJ010000024.1:0-16690 GCF_054779895.1 Microbacterium lacusdiani
CGCCGCGCCGCAGCACCCCGCCGGCCGGCCGGCCGCGCCGGCGGGCGGGCCCATCGCGGCCCCGGGCGCTCCCGCCTCGATCGGGCGCCGCGCCGCCGCGTACGCGATCGACGCCGCCATCGTCGGGGCAGCGTGGCTCGTGCTGAGCGTGGTCGCGAACCTGCTCGCGCAGGCGCTCGGGTACGTCGCGCTCCTCATCGTCGGCGCCGCCGCGATCGTCCTGCTGCTCGGGTGGTTCCTCGTCTACACGTACATGCAGGGCGGGCACGGCTCGATCGGCATGAGGCTCATGAAGCTGCGGCTCGTGCGCATCGAGACCGGGCAGCCGCTCGGCTTCGGCGGCGCGCTGCTGCGCAACGTCATCTGGGGCCTGGCCACCGCGATCGTGGTCGGCTTCTTCTCGGTGTTCTTCGACTCCAGCGGACGCCGGCAGGGATGGCACGACAAGGTCGCGCACGCCTTCATGCGCGACGCCGAGGACGCGCGCACGACCTCGCCCGCCGCCGCGCCGGCCGCCCCCGCCGCGGCCCCGCGCCCGCCGCTCCCGGGCGTTCCGGCGGCCTCCGCCGCACCCGTCCCGCCCGCTCCGGCGGCGCCCGCCGCTCCCGCGGACCTGCCGCCCCGCCCGCCGCTGCCGCCGCGCGGCGGCGTCCCGAGCCCGGGCAACCTGTCGTCGCTGTTCACGACCACGCCGCCTCCCGCGCCGGCCGGCCCGTCGGCCGCGGCGCCCTCCGAGGGGCTCATCGCGTTCGTGCCGGGCGTGACGCAGGACCCGCCTCCCGCGCCCGCGGCGGCCGCCGCACCGGCTCCCGTGGACGAGCTCGAGGACGACACCATCCTCGTCCGCCGCGACGAGCCCGACGTCGAGGACACCCGGCTCGTCGCGCGCGCCCCGTCCGCGGTGCTGGAGTGGGACGACGGCACCCGCCACACCGTCACCGGCCGCGCGGTGTTCGGCCGCAACCCCGCCGGCGACGAGGGCGTCGAGACGGTCGCGGTCCGGGACGAGACGCTGTCGCTGTCGAAGACCCACTTCGAGCTCGACGTGACCGGCGAGGGCGTGTTCGTCGTCGACCGTCACTCGACCAACGGCGTGACGGTCGTGCGCGGCGGCGAGCGCATCCCCGCGACGCCCGGCGAGCGCGTCGCGCTCGAGGCCGAGGATGCGCTCGAGATCGGGGACCGCATCGCTACGCTCAAGGCCGCCGGATGAGCGAGCCCATCGTCGCCCTGAGCGGCGCGGCCACCGATCCGGGGCTGCGGCGCTCGCTCAACGAGGACTCGTTCCTCGCCGTGTCGCCGGTATTCCTCGTCGCCGACGGGATGGGCGGGCACGACCGCGGCGAGGTCGCCTCGGCGACCGCGATCGACGAGTTCCGGGCCTTCGCCGGGCGCGCGAGCCTCACGATCGACGACGTGCGCGGCGCGCTCGGGCGCGCCCGAGCGCGCGTGGACGGGCTCTCGGTCGGCTCGGACGCCGGGGCGGGAACCACCCTCACGGGCGTCGTGATCGCCGACGTCGCCGGGGAGGGCTACTGGCTCGCGCTGAACCTGGGCGACTCCCGCACCTATCGCCTGGCCGGCGGGCGGCTCGAGCAGATCAGCGTCGACCACTCCGTCGTGCAGGAGCTCATCGACAGCGGCGAGCTCACGGCCGAGGACGCCGCGCGCGACCGCCGCCGCAACGTGATCACGCGGGCGCTCGGCGCGGGAAGCGACGCCGAGGCGGACTTCTGGATGATCCCCGCCGCGGGCGGCGACCGCATCCTGGTGTGCTCCGACGGGCTGCCCGGCGAGCTCCCCGCCGAGCGGATCCGGACCATCCTGGCGGTCGAGTCGCACCCGCAGGCCGCCGCCACCCGCCTCGTGCAGGAGGCCGTGCTGCACGGCGGTCGCGACAACATCACCGCCGTGGTCGTGGACGCCGTGGCGGTCGCCCGGCGCGGGGGCGCGTCGCCGGAGGGCGGCGCGGACGCCGACGACGACGTCGACGTCGACTCGGACACGCTGCCGCGCGAGCCCGTGGGAGGGATGGCCTGATGCGGGTGACCTACGAGCCCGGCGGCATGCTCGCCATCGTCGCGGACGACGGCATCGCCGTGCTTCCCGGCGGTCTGCCGCAGGAACTCATCGACGACGTGTGGGTGGGGCTGGACGCCGGCGACGGCGTGAACGCCGTGCTCGATGCGCTGTCCCAGGCGTCCGGGACGGGGCTCGCGGGACTCCCTCCGTTCGCGGTCGCGCTGCTCGAGGACGACGCGGTCCGCACCGCCGTGCGCGGCGACCTGCGGATCACGGCGGAGACGCTGGACGGCCCGCTCGAGCTGACCGGCGGCGACACCGACGCGTGGAGCCTGAACCTCATCGAGGACGCCCTGTCGGTGCACGTCCGCCCGGCGGGCGAGCGTCCTGCGATCGCGTCGGAGCTGCCGATCGCGTCGGGCGCCGTGCTCGCGGGCGGCGTCCGCGCCGTGTTCTTCGAGACCGATCCGGAGGACGGTGCCGAGCGCGTCGCGCCGCGCGCGCACGGCGACGATGCGCGGGATGCGCCCGTGCCCGACGACGTCGTGGCGGCGGACGACGGGAGCGCGGTGTCCGCCGAGACGCTGCTGCCTCAGGAGATCGGGCTCGTTCCGGCGGAGCCGCCGAGGCGCGAGGCGCCGGCGCGGCCGTTCGACGCGTTCGCCGTGCGGCCCGAGGAGGGCCCGGCCGAACCCGCGGACGACGTGTCGGGCGAGGAGCCCGGCGACGAGACGCTCGGCGCCCAGGAGACCCTGCGCGACGCCGAGACGCTGGGCGACCACGACGGCGAGACCATCACGGCCGCGCAGCTCGCGCGGCTCCGCGCGCGGGCGCAGGAGGCGCACGAGGCGCACGAGGCGCAGGACGCGCACGGCGAGCTCGCGGAGGAGCCGGCCGAGCCGCAGCCGCTCGGCGACCACGACGGCGAGACGATCTCGGCCGCGCAGGCCGCGAGGCTGCGGCAGCGCGGCGAGCTGCCCGAGGTGCCGCGCGGCCCCGGGGCCACGGCCGAGGTGCCGATCGCCGACGGCCCCATCGACGCGGTGCCGCCGCACCTGGATCCGGCGCCCGTGCCGCGCTTCGACGTCCCGTCGCTGCCGTCGCCGTTCGCTCCGGCGCCGTCGTTCGGGCGGGCGCGCCTGTCCACCGGAGAGGTGCTCGAGCTCGACCGTCCGGTCATCGTCGGCCGGCGCCCCCGCTCGTCGCGCACGTCGGGGGCCGACATGCCGCGCCTGGTGGCGGTCGAGAGCCCCCAGAACGACATCTCGCGCAACCACGTCGAGATCGTGTCCGACGGAGAGACCGTGGTGGTGACCGACCTCCACACGACCAACGGGACCACGCTGCTCCGCGGCGGCAACGATCCCGTGCGGCTGCACCCCGGCGAGCAGACCCTGGTCGTCACGGGCGACGTCGTGGATCTGGGCGACGGCGTGACGATCGCGTTCGAGGACCTGCCGTGACGCAGCGACGCCCGCCCGCGCCGCCGCCGCGGCTGCCGGGCTTCACGCACCTCGAGCTGCTCGGATCGGGCGGCTTCGCCGACGTGTACCTGTACGAGCAGGAGCTCCCGCGCCGCCGCGTCGCCGTCAAGGTGCTGCTGCCCGAGCGCATCGTCGCGTCGGCCGCGCAGTTCACCGCCGAGGCGAACGTCATGGCGATGCTGTCGACGCATCCGGCGATCGTCACGATCTACCAGGCGGGGGTGTCCACCGACGGTCGGCCGTACCTCGTCATGGAGTACTGCCCGCGGCCCAACCTGCAGGTGCGCTATCGGCGCGAGCCGTTCTCGCCCGCGGAGGCGCTGCGCGTCGGGATCCAGGTCGCGGCGGCCGTCGAGACGGCCCACCGGGCGGGCGTGCTGCATCGCGACATCAAGCCCGCGAACATCCTGGTCACCGAGTACAACCGCCCCGCGCTGACCGACTTCGGCATCGCGTCGACCTCGAACGCCGACGTCGAGGCGACGGGCATGTCGATCCCGTGGTCGCCCCCCGAGGCGTTCGCGTCGCCGCCGCAGAGCGGCCCGCGCACGGACATCTACCAGCTCGGCGCCACGATCTACACCCTGCTCGCGGGGCGCTCGCCGTACGAGATGCCGGGCCAGCGCAACGGCAGCGCCGAGCTGATCGGCCGCATCGAGCGCCTGCCGCTTCCGGCGATCGACCGGCCGGATGTGCCCTCGTCGCTGTACGCCGTGCTCGCGCGCGCGATGGCGAAGGATCCGGCGGACCGCTACCCGAGCGCCGTCGCGTTCGCGAGGGCGCTGCAGAAGGTGCAGATCGAGCTCGCCCACGCGGTCACGCCGATCGACATCCTCGAGGAGAGCCCCCTCGACGACGTCCCCGAGGACGACGACGACGGCATGACCCGCGTGCGCGGCATCACGGACATCGCGCCGATCGAGACCGCCACCCGTCCCTCCGCCGTGACCGCCCCGGTCGCACCGCGGCCGGCGCCGGGGCCCGCGCTCGAAGACGACGCGACCATCGTGCGCGGACCGCGCGTGGTCGCGCCCATCGACGATCACACGATCCTGCGCCCGCCCGCGCCCGGCTCGACGCCCGCCGCCCCGTGGCCGGCGCCGGCGCCGCACACTCCCGAGACCGTGATCGAGCCGGAGGCGCGCCCGCGGCGCTGGCCCTGGATCGTCGCGGCGTCCATCGTCGCGCTGGCGCTCGTCGGCATCGCGGCGGCGACGGTCCAGTCCTTCCTGTCGCCGGAGCCGGCGCCGACCGAGTCGTCGTCCATCACGGACCCGCAGGATCCGACAGGCGGCGAGGCCGTGCCGCTGGTCGTGGACGCGCAGGGGGTCATCGAGGGAGAGAACGCGGTCTTCACGTGGCGGAACCCCGAGCCCGAGGAGGGCGATTACTACCAGTGGGTGCGCCGGACGCTCGACGGCACCGGCGCTCCCGAGCAGACGGACGTCCCCACCGTGACGATGCCGACCGAGGGACAGAGTCAGGTCTGCATCGACGTCACGCTCGTCCGTGAGGACGGCACGTTCTCGAACGCGCCCGTCACGATCTGCGCGCCGGAGTGATCCGCGCGGGCGGCGGCTGAGCCCGGCCCGTCAGACGGTCGGCGCGGCGTCCAGGTGACGCGCGCCGTGCGACAGCACCTTGACCACGATGCCGCGGCGCGACAGCGCCGAGACCGTGCGGGTGCCCTCGTCGACGTCGCGGCCCAGCGCCTGCACGTTCGTCACGACGAGCACGTCGCCCGGCTTGAACGTGTCGAACAGGCGGTTCAGACGGTGCTCCCACGACTCGAGGATGTCGGGGGCGGGATGGCGGAACCCCTCGATCGGCACGCCGAAGCGGGTCAGGTCCTCCCGCTGCTGCACCACGGACGGCATGTCGTCGCGGGCGACGACCAGCCCCACGAGACGCGAGCCGGCCGGCCGGGCGAGCCACCAGTCGCGGTCGCGCTGCAGCTCGGTGAAGCACTTCGGGCACTCCACGGCGGCGTGCGGCAGGTGCAGCGGGGCCGTGTCGGTGGCCTCCGCGTGTGCGTCGTGCGCGATGTCCGCCATACCGGCCTCCTAATCCATCCCCGTGCCCATGTCAATTGTGCCTGCTCGGCCGCTCCGGCGAGTAGCGTGTCGCCATGACGTTCAATGAGAACGCGAATGTCGGCAGCACCCGTGCCCGGCGCCGTGGCCGCACCGCGGCGATCGCCGGAGGCGGCGGCGTGGGCGTCATCGGCATCGCGGTGCTGCTGTTCAGCCTCTTCACCGGGCAGGACCTCACGGGGCTGCTCGGCGTCACGGGTGGCGGTCAGTCGCAGCAGCAGGGCGGCGGCGCGATCATCGAGGACTGCCAGACGGGTGCCGACGCGAACGAGGACGACGCCTGCCGCATGGTGTTCGGCGCCGAGGCGATCGACCAGTTCTGGGCCGAGAACCTCGAGGGCTACCGCGAGCCGCAGCTCATCATCGTCGACCAGGCGACGTCGTCCCAGTGCGGCACCGCGTCCAACGCCACCGGGCCCTTCTACTGCCCGCCCGAGGAGACGGTCTATATCGACCCGACGTTCTTCGGGCTCCTGCGCGAGCGGTTCGACGCGTCCGCCGGATCCCTCGCGCAGCTCTACGTGCTGGCCCACGAGTACGGCCACCACGTGCAGAACCTGATCGGGGTGTTCCAGCAGTACCCGAACAACGGCAGCGGCCCGGACAGCAACGGCGTGCGCACCGAGCTGCAGGCCGACTGCTTCGCGGGCGCCTGGGTGGCGGCGATGACCAAGCAGGTGGATGCGGATGGCGACCCCTACCTGAAGGAGCCGACTCCGGAGCAGATCGCGGATGCGCTGAACGCCGCCGCGACCGTCGGCGACGACCACATCCAGCGGGAGTCGGGCGGCCAGGTCAACCCGGAGAGCTGGACGCACGGCTCGAGCGAGCAGCGCCAGCGGTGGTTCGACACGGGCCGCGAGGGCGGCGTGCGTGCCTGCGACACGTTCGCGGTCGCGGGCGACCAGCTCTGACGGGCGCGTCGCGCAGGCGTCAGATGAGGTTCAGCTCGCGCAGCTTCGCCTCGACGTCGGCGTTGCTCGGCTCGACGTGGTGCGAGGCGTCGGGGTAGACCACGACGGGGATGTTCGTGCGGCCCGAGATGTCCTTCGCGACCTCGGCGGCGGCCGGGTCGGCTTCCAGGTCGATGTAGGTGTAGTCGATGCCGAGGCCGTCGAGCTGCGCCTTCGTGCGGCGGCAGTCGCGGCACCACTCGGCGCCGAACATCGTGATGCCGGGGGCGGGGGCGTCCTGCGAGGTCATGCATCCAGCCTACGGCCGTGATGCACAGCAGGCTCCGGGCGGCCGGCATCCGCGGGCATGACACGATGGAGACAGCCCGCGCGCCGCGGGGGAGGCACACACGAGAGGGCCGGCGTGGACGTCACCGTCATCGTCCCCACGCGCAACGAGCGCGGGAACGTCGCGGAGATGGTGCGGCAGCTCGGCGACGCCCTCGCCGGACGCCGGGCCGAGATCCTGTTCGTGGACGACAGCGAGGACGGCACGACCGCCGAGATCGAGCGCGTCGCGCAGGATGCGCCCCTCCCGGTGCGGTTCATCCACCGCGCGGCGGGGCAGCGCGCCGGCGGGCTCGGCGGTGCCGTCGTGGCCGGCATGAAGGCGGCCGCCGCGGACGTGTGCGTCGTGATGGACGGCGACCTGCAGCATCCGCCCGCCCTCGTGCCCGCCCTGGTCGACCGGCACGCGCGCGGCGACGCCGACGTGGTGGTGGCCTCGCGCTACATCGGCGGCGGCGACTCGACCGGGCTCGGCACGACGCTGCGGTTCGGCGTCTCGCGGGCCGCGACCCTGCTGACCAAGGCGATGTTCCCGCTCCGGCTGCACGGCACGAGCGACCCCATGACGGGCTTCTTCCTGGTCGACCGCTCGCGCGTCGACCTCGAGGCGCTGCGGCCCAGCGGCTTCAAGATCCTGCTCGAGCTGCTGGTGCGCGGCGACCTGCGCACGGCCGAGGTGCCGATGCGCTTCCACCAGCGGGTCGAGGGCGAGTCCAAGGCGAGCCTGCGACAGGGCATCACGTTCCTCGTGCACCTCGCGCGGCTGCGCTTCGGCAAGATGTCGCTGTTCGCGCTGATCGGCGCCACGGGCGCGGTCGCGAACATCGCGATCGTGTGGCTGCTGACCTCGCTCGGCATGGGCTACATCTGGGCCGCGATCATCGCTGCCGAGGCCACCATCATCGGCAACTTCCTGCTCGCCGAGCGCTTCGTCTTCGCGGACATGCGCGGCCGCGCCGCCGGCCTCACGCGCCGCTTCCTGGCGTCGTTCACGTTCAACAACGCCGAGGCGGCCATCCGGATCCCGGTGCTCGCCCTCATGGTCGAGACCTGGCACATCTCGAGCGTGCTGGCCACCGCGATCACGCTGGCGCTCGCGTTCGTCGGCCGCTTCGTGTTCCACTCGCTGGTCGTCTACGCGCCGCGCAAGCAGCGCGAGCCCGGTACCGAGACGGCCGGCCAGCGCATCATCCGCATGATCGACGAAGAGGCGATGCGCCCCGGCGAGCTCTGAGGCGCCGGGTCAGTACAGCAGCGGGGCGAGGGCGCGCGCGACAGCACGAGCCTCGTCTGCGAGGCCCGTCAGGACGTCCGCCCGCTCGGCGGGTCCCGTGACGCACAGCGCCCCGTGGGCCCGCTCCCGGTCGCCGCCGATCGGCACCGCCAGGCACGCCCGCCCCGCGACGAGCTCGCCCACGTCGGTCGCCATGCCCGCGGCGCGGATGCCGGCCAGCTCGCGTTCGAGCGCGTCGGGATCGGTGATCGTGCCGGGTGTGAGCTGCGTGAGGGCCCCCGCGCGGCGGGTGCGCCAGTCCGGCGTCTGCGCGAGCAGCAGCTTCCCCGGGGCCGACGCGTGCAGCGCGCGGGTCAGCTCCACGCGCGCCTGGATCGGATGATCCGCGTCCTCGTCTGCCACCAGCAGGGACAGGTCGCGGAACTCCAGCACGTGGACGCCGAAGCGCACGCGCACGCGGAAGGCGTCGATCGCGTCGCGGGCGGCGGTGGTGACCACGGGAGGCGCGATGGTCTGCACGAGCTCGGCGGCGGCGCGTCCCAGCCCGAACCCGTGCAGATCGCCCGTGCGGACGAGGTACTCGTCACCCACCAGGCCGTTCAGGATGCGGTAGACCGAGGCCGGCGGCATCCGCAGGTACGCGCACACCTCGCGGGCCGTCGCGCCGAATCCCAGGAGGGCGACCGCCCGCACCACCGCCATGGCGTTGGCGGTCGGAGTGCGGGCGGCGGGCGCGTTCATGTCACGCCCCGGCCGGTCGTGGATCCAGCAGGTCGCCCGGCACGGTCTCGTCGTACACGCCGACTCGCGCGAGCGCCCATGGTCGCCGGCGGCGCAGCCACAGCACGTGCGCGACCGCGCCGAGCATGACCGCGCCGTACAGCGCAGGCAGGTGCGGCGCCCACGCCAGCTGCAGCGCGGTCGCGCCGACCACCACGACGGCGAGCGTCGTCACGGCCACGGCCGCGAGCGCCCAGGACCGGCGGCGCGCCTCGCCGATCCGGTGCAGCAGGAGGGGCATCGCGGCGCACGCGAGCAGGTAGGACCCCAGGTACCCGAACCCGCTCAGCAGGATCAGGTCGGTCAGCGCCTGGCCGCCGGGCACGCCCGCGAGCGCGAGGGCGGCCGGCACGGCCGCGACCGGGGGCATCGCCAGCAGGATCGCGACGTGCGGCGTGCGGCGCTTCACGTGGGCGGCGCCGAGCCGGCTGGGCAGCACGCCCTCGCGGCCCATGCAGAACAGCACGCGCGCGAGGGCGGTGAGCGAGGCGAGCGCGCACGCGAAGAACGAGGTCGCGATGCACACGTCGATCGCGAACGCGACCGACGGCGAGGTGGCCAGCAGCTCGACCAGCGCGCCCTGGTCCTCGGGTCCGCGGCGCGGCCGCAGCACGTACTCCTGGAACGCGACGGCCACGAGGTACAGCGCGCCCGTCGCGAGCGGCGTCCATCGGATCGCGCGGGGCACGGTCGCGAGCGGGCGCCGCGCCTCGCCTCCGAGCGTGCTCGCGCTCTCGAAGCCCACGAACGCGCCGATGCTGAGGATCACCGCGACGGCCAGCTGCCGAGGATCGGCGGCGGAGGCCGGCGCCGGCGAGACCGCGGGCACGCCCTCGGTCGCCAGGTACCACCACATGAGAGCGAGCAGGAATCCGATCGCCACGCACTCGACGACCAGCACCACGCGCGCGGCCACGCGCACGCCGCGGATCATGAGCGCCGCCATGACGGCGGCCGCGCCGAGCATCGTCAGGGCCGCGACCACGTGGTCGGGAGCGGCCCAGCCGACTGTCCGCAGCGCGCGACCCGTGTAGACGCCGACCGCGAACACCCCGGTCATGCCGATCAGCGCTAGCCGAACACCGCCGACCACCCGCCCAGCACGGCCGGGACCGGGCCCAGCCCCTTCGCGATGTAGGCGTACAGGCCGCTGACCGACGACATCCGCTGCGTCATCGGGCGCACGCACGCGGCCACCAGCAGGACGACCCCGAGAGCCAGCGAGAAGGCGAGGAGCAGGTTCACGCCCGTCGCGCGCAGGACGAGAGCGGGGATCGTCGACATCACGCCGGCAGGCGCCACGGCCGCGACCGCCTGCGCGAGCACATCCGCGAACGGCAGCCGGCGCCTCCGGAGCCCCCGCACGGGGGAGCGCGAGGCGATGCGCGCGACCTGCATCGTCGCCACGGCGGCTCCTTCCCGCCCGGCGAGCGCAGTGCCGGGCACCGCGATTGTCACACCGCGCGCGCGTGGTCCGGCGACGCCCGTGTTTCGGACGCGTAAACCGTGCTGAGAAGGCCCGCGTCGGGCTTTCTCACGACGAGTTACGACGGAGGGCGTCGGAGGCCATCGCCGTGAAACGGCGCCTCGGGATCATCGAGCACCCGCACTACCTTCCCCATCCGTGCGGTCTCGGAGAGGAACACACCGATGAGCATCACAGAAGACACGTCGATCGCGCTGGCGCCGCTGGCTCCCCTGACGCGGGACGAGCTGACCACGGCGGTCGCGCTCCTGAAGGACGGTCCCGCCGCGGCGGAGTCGTTCCGGTTCAGCAGCGTCTCGCTCAAGGAGCCGAGCAAGGCCGCTCTGCGCTCCGGCGACACCACGCGCGAGGCCGAGGCCGTCCTGATCGACCGCGCGACCGGTCTCGCCTATGAGGCCGTGGTCGACCTGGCCGCGTCGGCCGTCACGTCCTGGACCGAGCTGCCCGCCGGCACGCAGCCGCCGATCATGATGGACGAGTTCGCCGAGTGCGAGGCCGCGATCGTCGCGTCGCCTCTGGTGGCGGAGGCGCTGGCCAAGCGCGGCATCACCGACCTGTCGCTGGTCTGCGCCGAGCCCTGGTCGATCGGCTACTGGGGCGAGGACCAGGCCGGCAAGCGCATCATGCGCGCGCTCATGTACACGCGGCTCGAGCCCAACGACAACCCGTACGCGCACCCGATGGAGGACTTCACGGTGCTCGTCGACCTCAACACGCAGGAGGTCATCGGGATCGAGGACGACGGCTTCCTGCACGTGCCGCGGGAGAAGAACAACTACCATCCCGACTTCGTGGGCCCGGCCCGCACGGACATCAAGCCGATCGAGATCTCGTTCCCCGAGGGGCGCAACTTCACGGTCGACGGCAACCACATCGAGTGGCTCGACTGGTCGTTCGACATCGGGTTCACGCCGCGCGAGGGGCTCGTGCTGCACCGGGTCGGCTTCCGCGACAAGGGCGAGCTGCGTCCGATCCTGCACCGCGCGAGCCTGACCGAGATGGTCGTCCCCTACGGTGCGCCCGGGCGCTCGCAGCAGCTGAAGAACGCGTTCGATGCGGGCGAGTACAACTTCGGCTACATGACCAACTCGCTGCAGCTCGGCTGCGACTGCCTCGGCGACATCCAGTACTTCGACGCGACGCTCGTGAACTCGGTCGGCAAGCCGTACACGATCCAGAACGCGATCTGCCTGCACGAGGAGGACGACGGGCTGCTCTGGAAGCACTGGGACTTCCGCACGAACGACGCCCAGACGCGCCGCAGCCGCCGCCTCGTGATCTCGTTCGTGGTCACGGTCGCGAACTACGAGTACGCGTTCTACTGGTACCTGCACCTCGACGGCACGATCCAGTTCGAGATCAAGGCGACCGGCATCCTGTCCACGGCGGGCATCGCGCCCGGCGAGATGACCCGCTACGGCCAGCTGCTGAACAAGGACGGCCTGTACGCGCCGATCCACGAGCACATCTTCGCGGCGCGCCTGGACTGGGCCGTCGACGGCGACAGCAACTCGGTCTACGAGGTCGAGACCGTCGCCGAGGAGACGGACGACCCGGTGACGAGCCCGTTCTACGCCAAGCGCACGCTGCTCGAGACCGAGAAGGCCGCGGCCCGCCCGGCCGACCCGCTCGCGCACCGCTGGTGGTACGTCGAGAGCGAGTCGCGCACGAACAAGGTCGGCGAGAAGACGGCGTACCGCCTGATGCCGACCAACCCGGTGCTGATGAAGAAGAATCCGGACAACTGGGTCACCAAGCGCGCCCAGTTCTCGACCAACACGATCTGGGTGTCGAAGTTCGAGGAGGGTGAGCGCTACCCGGCCGGCGAGTACCCGAACCAGTCCACCGGCTTCGGCGGCCTGCCCGAGTACATCGAGGCGGACGAGTCGATCGTGAACGAGGACCTGGTGATGTGGCACTCGTTCGGCCTCAACCACGTCGTCCGTATCGAGGACTGGCCCGTGATGCCGAAGCAGGTGACCGGCTTCTTCATCGAGCCGTACGGCTTCTTCGACGAGAACCCGACGCTGAACCTGCCGACGGAGTCCGGCGCGTGCGCGACGTCCGCGCCGCAGCACGAGTCCGCGGCTCCCGAGCACCCGCACTGCCACTGAGGTCATGCCGGAGCTCCTGCACGCCGCGGCCGTCGTGCCCGCCACGGTCGCGGCGTGCTGCACGGTCGGCGAGCGCCGCGCCCGGGCGGCGGCGGTCTCGGTCGCCGCTCTGATGCTCGGCGCGATGCTCGCCGTCGCGCTCGCGCCCGGAACGACGAGCTCTCTGCTCGGCATCGCGGCGCTGCTGGCGGCGGCCGCCCTGACGTCCGCTGTGCTGCGGTCCGTCCGGACCGGCGGAGCGCTGCCCGGCCAGGCGGCGATGTGGTGGCACCGGCTGCTGGGCGCCGTCGCGATGGCGATCGCGATGCTCGCCATGCTCCTGGGCCACGGCGGCGCCGCAGCCGGCCATGCCGCGCACGGCGGCACAGCCGCTGCGGTCGTCGCGCTCGCCATCGCGGCGGCCGCCGCCTATGCGCTCGGCACGGCGCTGCTGATCCGCCGGATGCTGCGTGCATCCGACGGTGCGCATGCCGCCGGCCCCCCACGATCGGCGATCGTCGAGGCCGCGAGCATGGCCCTCATGCTCGCGGTCATGGCGGCCGTCGCCCTGATCTGATCCATCTCCCCACCCGAATCGAGAGGAATCCCCACACATGGACAGCGGTCACCTCGCCTGGTATCTCGTCGCCGGCGCCATCGTTCTCTTCATGACCCCCGGCATCGCCTTCTTCTACGGCGGCATGGTCAAGGCCAAGTCGGTCGTCAGCATGCTCATGATGAGCTTCGGCGCGATGGGCGTCGTCGGCGTGCTCTGGGTGCTGTACGGCTTCAACATGGGCACGGTCAGTCCGGGCGAGGGCAACCTCATCCCCGGCGTGCTCGGCAACCCGTTCTCCGACTTCGGCCTCGCTGCGATGGCCGCGTCCGGGGACAACGGCACGCTGCTGGCGACGTTCTACGGCGCGACCTTCGCGATCGCCACCACGGCCCTGATCTCGGGCGCGATCGCCGACCGCGCCCGCTTCGGTCCCTGGATGCTGTTCGCCGCGCTGTGGGCGACCCTCAACTACTTCCCGGTGCAGGGATGGGTCTGGGGCTTCGACGCCGAGGGCACGCCGACCGGGTGGATCTACGCGCTGGGCAGCACGTTCGGCTTCTCGACCACGACGATCGACTACGCCGGCGGCACCGCAGTGCACATCAACTCGGCCGCGGCGGCGCTCGCGCTGGCGATCGTGCTGGGCAAGCGCGTCGGCTTCGCGAAGGGCGTGCACGAGCCGCACAACGTGCCGCTCGCACTGATCGGCGTCGCCATCCTGGTGACCGGCTGGTTCGGCTTCAACGCCGGTGCCGCCGCGACGGTCGGCTTCGACGGCCTCGGCACGATCGTCCTCAACACGTTCGTCGCGGCCTCGGCGGGCATCCTCGGCTGGATCGTGGTCGAGAAGCTCAAGGAGAAGAAGGCCACCTCGATCGGCGCCGGATCGGGCGCGATCGCCGGCCTCGTCGCGATCACCCCGGCCTGCTACTCGCTCACGCCCGGCTGGTCGATCGTGCTGGGCCTTCTGGCGGGCGTGCTGTGCTGCCTCGCCGTGGAGCTCAAGTACCTGCTCGGGTTCGACGACTCGCTCGACGTCGTCGCGCTGCACGGCGTCGGCGGCCTGCTGGGCTGCTGGTTCCTCGGGTTCTTCGCGAACGGCACCGGCATGATCTACGGCGGCGGCTTCGAGCAGCTGATCGTGCAGGTCGTCGGCTCCCTCTCGGTCGCGGCCTACTCGTTCCTGATCACGCTCGTGATCGGCTTCGCGATCGAGAAGACGATCGGCTTCCGCGTGAAGAACGAGGACGAGCTGGCCGGCATCGACCTCACGGTCCACGGCGAGAAGGCGTACGCCATCGCCGACTGAGACGGGCGGAGGGGCTGCTGTGCAGGGAGCCGCAGCCCCTCCGTCTGCTTTTCCGCGCGGCTTCGTGGGCGCGCGCCTAGCCGGTCACAGGCTGGATATGACGCAGGTCGCGTCCCGGGGGCTGATGAGCCTGCGCCCGGCCGGGTGAGCCTGTGAGCGGGCGCAGATCGTAGCCCTCGCCCGGCGGGCATGCCACCCGATACAGTCGCGCCATGACGAACCTCGAGGCGCCGCAGAAGATCCCCGCCACGCGTGAGCGGTGGTGGATCGCACCGCTCCTGCTCGTCACGGGAGTGGTCCTGGTGCCGGCAGCGCTCGGTCTTGCGTTCAACAGCTGGACCGGCCCGGACGCCGAGGGCATCGTGCGTATGGCGTTCGCCTCGGTCGCGGGGTGCACGATCGCGATCGTCACGGTCGTCTGCCTCTTCGTCGCACGAGTCGTCTCTCGTGCGCCGAAAGGCGACATCGCATGGGCCGCGATCATCGCCGTCGTCATCACAGCCTGGGCGATCGCCGGGATCGGGAGCGCCGCCGACCTGCTGATCCAGCGGTTCGACGCTTACGTCTGATCCGGATCGTCATCAACGAGGCGCGTCCCCGCGCACCGTCCGGACGGTGCACGGCTGTGGTGCAGGAGCCGCACCCCCTCCGCGTGCCTGCGTGACCGTGCCTCGCCAGCCGGCCCGGAGACACTGAACCCCCGGTGAACCGGGGGTTCAGGTGGTGGCCTCGACGGGCGTCGATCCCGTGCCCTCACGATTTTCAGGTGGATTCTGCGGGTCGGTGGGTGCATCGTTGATGCTCAGTGCCCGCGTGATTTCGCGGGTGTTGTCATCGTTGGTCCCGTTTTGGATGTGGTTCGTTCAGGCGGGCTCGCGGCACTGGACTGGCACACGACCGGAGATTTTAGGGCGTGAAGCAGGAAACGGTGACAGGTTCGGTTTAGGCCGCGAGGGATTGCGGCTCGGTTAGCTTGGCTTCGAACTCGATCGGCGTCAACCCGCCGAGGGTGTCCTGTGCTCGTTGGCGGTGATACTTCCGCTCGATCCAGACGACGATCGCGAGGCGCAGTTCCTGCCGGGTGGCCCACCGCTGCTGGTTGAGAACGTTCGTTTGAAGCAGGGACCAGAAGCTCTCCATGGCCGCGTTGTCGCCGGCGGCGCCGACTCGTCCCATCGATCCGACCATGTCGTGACGGCGTAACTCGCGGACCATCGCGCGGCTGCGAAACTGGCTGCCCCTATCGGCGTGCAGGATGCAGCCGGCGACCTCACCGCGGCGGGCGACGGCGTTTCGGACGGCGTCGACGGCGAGCTTCGCGGTCATCCGGTCGCTGATCGAGTAGCCGACGATGCGGTTCGAGAACACGTCCTTGATCGCGCAGCAGTAAAGCTTGCCTTCGCTCGTCCAATGCTCCGTGATGTCGGTGAGCCAGAGCCGGTTCGGTGCGTCCGCACGGAACACCCGCTGCACGTGATCGTCGAACACCGGAGGGCCGGGCTTCTTGCCCTTCCCGCGCCGCCGGCGCTGCGCGGACGAGAGAATCCCGGCCTGCGAGCACAGCTTCCACGCCGTGCGCCTGCTCATCCGCCACCCCGCCCGGCGGGCTTCGTCGGCGAGGTATCGGTATCCGAACGTCGGGTCGTCGTGATGCGCGTCATGCAGCGCGTTGATCCGATACGCACGGAGCACGTCGGCATCCCTGACGGGGTCGTTTCGCCACCGGTAGTAGGGCTGACGGGCGAGCTTGAGGACCCGGCACGACACCGTCACGGGGATCCCCGCGTCGGCGAGCTCAGACACGAGCGGGTACGTCATTTTGGGGAGCCACCGAGTTTCAGGTTCGCCTGCGACAGATACGCCGCCGCTCGCCGGAGGACCTCGTTCTCCTGTTCGAGGAGGCGGACCCGCTTCTTCAGTTCACGAGCCTCGGCAGCGTCCACCGCGGTCTGACCGGGACGGTTGCCTTCCTCGACATCAGCTTGACGGAGCCAGTTCTGCAACGTCGCCTCGCTGATACCGAAGTCGGTCGCAATCTGCTTGATGGTGACGCCGCTCTCACGGCTACGAGCGACAGCGACGACGTCCTCGCGGAACTCTCTGGGATAGGGACCGGGCATGATGACATCCTCCCCGCCAGCGCCTCCCGGCACTAACGATCAGTTGTCACCGTTTCCTGCTTCACGCCCTGACGAGCACGCAGACGGATACGCAGGTGACGACGCAGCGGACTTCGGCGCTGCGCAACAAGTGGCTCATCGCATTTGAGCGTGTAGCGCTGGTCTGAACCCGCCGGTCTCGAGCAGGGATCTGGTGATGTAGTTGGTGAGGCTGCGGAAGCCGAGTGCGGAGCCGCGCAGGTGCTCGAGACGTCCATTGATCGCCTCAG
>NZ_BAAGXJ010000025.1:0-3471 GCF_054779895.1 Microbacterium lacusdiani
CGACAGTGCACCCATCAAATGGAAACCGACGACTCACAGAACGTCCGGACCGAATGAAGGGGGCGGCTCAGACCCGATGGCAACAACCTCGAGAAATCGAGTTGCTCACACATAGAAGGAATCAGTAGGTGGCGCGCCCGCGCGTCAATTCGAAGTTGACATCTCGTGTCGGACTACGAGGGTCCGCGTAGCGCGGGTTGCTCGCCAGTCTCGTTCGTCTCCGCCCGCGACCTCTGTGACTCGCAGCAGCTGGCCCAAGGTCAGCTCGTCGTCGTTGGCGACGACGAGGCCGACTACCCACTGAGCTGCGCGTGCGGTCTCGATGCGCACAGCGGTCAAGCCCGCTCGCGATGTCTCCACCTTTACGACACGACCTTCCACGCAATCGGGGTCGTTCCAGGCCGCTGCGGCTTCCCAGTGCGGCTCGCATTGGAGTCGGCGCCTGCAGTACCTACACCCGGAGGGGTCAGGCACGGCAAGAAGCGGGACTGCGCCCCGCGCCGCGTCGACTTGGCTGAGTAGCGCGTCGACATCGTGCGGCGAGAACTCGACCGGAAGTGCGCCGTATCGCAGGCTGAAGACAACGAGCGATACAGGTAGTTGTCCGTACTGCTGCCCATATAGATGGGCGTAGAGGAGGAGCTGGTTGCGGACGTCGTTGCTGATTCCGGGTGTTCCGTCATCGCCCGTCTTGAGGTCGACTACAGCACCACCCGCATCCTCCACCACGATGTCGAGCTGCCCGTACAGCCGACGCACGTCGTCACATAGGAGCACCTCTGACATAGCGTGGCTACCAGACGATTTCAGCAGATTGGCGAGCTCGGCACCGCGACGACGCAACCTTGATCTCGTCAGTACGGAATCCTCGAGGCGCCGCGGGTCAACACCCCATCTCGCAGCCTCGCTGTCCCAGGCCGATTGGAGGGCCGCACCAGGCGCGTCCTCAAGCCACCCGCCGCTCTCTAGCCACGCACCCATCGCCTGGTGGGCGAGCGTACCGGCGTTCCTCGGCTCGGAAGGTGGGGGCGCCGTGGGCGCCGCGGTGAATGATGCCGACGCCGGACAGCGCAGCAGACGCCCGGCGGATGTCGCTGACAGCCACTGCGCAAGGTTCACTGTCGCGACCGAGCGGCATCGGCCATGAGCTTGAGCACACGGCGGGGGTCACGATCGATGGTGAACGCGTCGACGAACACAACGCCATCGCAGTCGTGCACAGACTCAATGTCTGCGACTGCGTCTGCGAGTCGCTCTGACATCACGTCTGAGTCGGAGCCCTCGAAGGAGTGCCGGAGAACCACGCCATACAACCCGTAGGGCGAGTCGAGGACCGCAGCAGCCACACCCGGGACGTCGATGACTGTCGCGCCGTATGCGGTGGCCCATCGCTCGAGGGCAGCCGATTCCTCGGCGTGGTCGACATGCAGTTGTCCGTCGCGAAGTAGGCCGAACAGGTCGCGCGCGAGCCGCCAATCGAGAAGGGCGTGGTACGCCATGTTCCCGTAGTCGCGCAGGCACCGATAGCACGACGAGTCACACGTCTGACGATGGTCTTCCAGCTCGAGCTCGCTAAGGTACGTCGCGACCGCCTCGAGGAACTCAGGCAGGAACTGCTCCGAACCCAAATACGTGCTGAATCCGGCACCGTTTTCAAGAGTGTCGGCGAGGAACGCTTGGACGGTCGGGACGCCCCCCTCTGTGACGCCGGAGTATATTCCCGCGCTGAGCTCGAGAGGAAGGATGTCCAGCTTCGTCGCCGCTACCGTGCGCAGCAGGAACGCAAGCGAGTACCACCCTGCCCTGCGACCCTCTGTCACGTCGGCGGCATTGGAGGGCTGAAGAATCCCGGAGACGAGATTCAGGCGGACGCCCTTGTCAATGTCGGTCGGTTCCGTCGCTCCGATGAAGAGGAAGTCGGTGTGCTCGACTGCTCCGAGAGCGACATTAATGACCTCACCCGTGGCAAAGCTTGGGTGAATCAGGTCCTGCTGAATTGCCTGCACGGAGACGTAGCCACCCCAGTTGACGTTCCCCGGGGTGGCCTCCTGGAGCGCGAACAGCCGTCCTCCGTTGTCATTGATGGTGTACCGCTCGGCTGGACCGGAGAGGACAAGAGCTCGCCCCGATGTTGACTGGGTGAGCCTGTCGCCGTCAGCCATCGCCCGGGCGGCCATCGCCCGTGGCGACCAGGAGAAGTTGCCGTCGAAGTCCTCCTCGCGGCCGCTGCGGAACCCCAACGGTTCGCGCAGCGGTACCTCGGTGAAGTAGGCGGGTCCGGCTCCGCATCGCGGGCAGGTATCAGTCCCGTCATCGAGCCGCTCATCGCCGAGGTATGAGCAGGTGCGGCAGATGAAGAGCGCAGTCCAGTTACCCAGCGGGTTGGCAACGGGTTCGGGTGGCCGAGCACCGGCGGGCTTGAAATCCGTGATGCCCACGACCGGGTACACCTTTCCGTCGCGGACAACCTCGCTCAGCGGAGCGAACGCGCTGACGGCCATACTCAGATCACGGTCGATGACCATCTTCGGCGGCCACGGGTTAGAACGCCCGGGACGTTTGAGATACAGATATCTCACCGATGTGGGGAAGCCGAACATGGGCAGAAGACCTGCCTCAGCGAGGAGCTGGCTGAGGTCGTCATGCCTATCACCGGCTACGGCTGCCGAGATATCAGTGACCAGCGACGTGAGCACCGCATCCGCTCGATCTTCCGCGGAGCTCTCGAACGAGGTGCCCGATGCCAGCGCCTTGGCGACTGAGGCGACGCTCGCCCTGTTGGCGAGAATCCAATCTTCAAGTCGCGCCCGGATAGCCGTGTCCCAGGCCGCAGTCAATCCGAACTCGCCGTGCACGTTCACCGATGGCTCGTC
This sequence comes from Microbacterium lacusdiani, assembly GCF_054779895.1. Classification (NCBI taxonomy): domain Bacteria; kingdom Bacillati; phylum Actinomycetota; class Actinomycetes; order Micrococcales; family Microbacteriaceae; genus Microbacterium; species Microbacterium lacusdiani. The sequence continues at coordinate 2,874 of NZ_BAAGXJ010000025.1, forward strand.
CTCTTCGCCCGCAAGGTAGTCCTTGGATGCCAGACGGAGAATCTCGCTTCTGAGTGAACGGTCGAACAGCTCAGGTCGGTTCAGCGTCAGGTAGGGCTTCGGAGTGGGCTCGTTCGTGATGCGCTCTGGCCGCTCGAAATAGTACTCGTCGTGGCTACGGCCTCGGCAGATGGTGAGCGCGATGGCGACGGGAGACCCTCGACGGCCGGCGCGCCCGACTCGCTGCTGGTAGTTGAAGCGCGTCGGCGGCATGTTGCCGAGGACTACCGCCGATAGCGAACCGATGTCGACGCCTGCCTCCATGGTGGTCGTCACGGAGAGAAGGTCCACTGCGTCAGTCGTGGGATTCTCGTCGCCGGCCAGGAATACCCCCTGGAAGCGGGCTTGCCTGTTCTGGGCGTCAATCCGGTCGGTCTGGCCGGTGAGTTCTGCGGTGTTGAGCCGGAAGCGACCGTCATCACTCATGGCCTTCCACGCGTAATAGTCCTCTTCGTTGTTGACCGCACTGGGTTTGGACGGGAGTTTTCGGGCTCATCGCATTTGAGCGTGTAGCGGTCTGAGCGTCGCGGTGGCCGGGTAGGCGTCGAGGTCTCCCGGA
>NZ_BAAGXJ010000026.1:0-43367 GCF_054779895.1 Microbacterium lacusdiani
CACGGTGACCGCGCCCACGTTCACAACGAGGCCGGCCACCGAACGGTTACACCACTATGCGGGACGCCACTGGGGTCGGATGAGCCCTCACCGCCGAGCCGCGTCGGTGACGTCCCCTGGGGCGGATGCGACAGGCCAGCGTGAGACCTCCAAACGACAACGCAACGAAGCTTGCGAGCAGCGGCCCGTGCCCACGCCGTGCCCACATCCGTGACGGATTGAGGGCGAACGACGAGGGTTCACGGCACAGTGCGGTAGGCGCGTAGCCGCCAAATTACGCGGATCCCGCCCGAACTGGACCGAGACGGATCGCAGCATCTTGAGTTCATATCCCACCGTCACCGCCACCGTCGAAGCCCCCTCCTCGCGAGGGGGTTTCTGCGTTTCGGAGCGGCGCTGGTGGTCGGTCCTGCCGTGGCGCGCATCAGGAAGCATCGCTGTGAGCGCCGCGCCGCCAGGCTCCAGCCATGACTCCGGAGATGCCCAACCTGGGTGACCTGCTGCTCGACGCGATGCTGCAGGTGCCGGGGCAGCTCTGGGCGGCGGTGCAGTTGAATCCCGGTCCTTGGGCACTCGTCGGTGCCATGTTCGCCGGCCTCGTGCTTCTCAAGTGGCTCGCCGGGCGCAAGCGACCGGGAGCGCCCCGCCGACGCTGATCCAGCCCCAGCACACGGGAGCGGCGGGGTCTGCCCGGCCCGCCGCTCCTGTGTGGGTCTCTCAGCGGCCTCAGCCGAGCTTGTCGAGCGCGACCTCGAGGGCGGCCGCGGCCAGGCGGGTGCGGGTCGCGCCGGTCGCGTGGACGTCTCGCAGCGCGGCGCCGATCGTGGCCGACACGTCGCCGAAGATGGCCTCGTCGGTGAGCGGCCCGGTGCCCTCCATGAGGTACGCGAACACGCGGGCCATGCCGGCGTTCGCGATGAAGTCCGGGATGACCGCGAGGCGCTCGTCCGCGTACGCGTAGGTCGCGCCGTAGAAGATCTCCGGATCGGCGAAGGGCACGTTCGCGCCGCTCGCGATCACCTGGACGCCGGCCGCGACGAGCCGGTCGATCTGCTCCCGGGTGACCAGGCGCGACGCCGCGCACGGCACGAACACGTCGGCGGGCGTGTCCCAGATGCGGGCATCGACCTCGTCGAACGGCAGCAGGTCGTCGGCGGCCAGCGCGTTGCCCTGCTTGCGCAGGTACAGCTCGCGCACCTCCTCGCGCTCCATCCCGTCGGGGCGGATGACGCCGCCCGCCCGGTCGATCACGCCCACGATGCGCGCGCCCGCGTCGGCCAGGAACCATCCGGCGGCCGAGGCGACGTTGCCCCAGCCCTGCACGATCACGCGCTTGCCCGCGAGGTCCTCGCCTGTGAGCGCGCAGTGGTGGCGCACCGACTCGGCCACGCCCCATCCGGTGACGAGGTCGGCGACCGTGTAGCGGCGCTCCGGCGACGGCGTGAAGCGGGGATCGGCGACCACCCGCGAGACGCCCTCGCGGAGGCGGCCGATGCGGCGCACGCGGTGCGCGTCCTCGCCGGTCGCCCCGCCGTAGTGGCCGTTCGCGACGCCCTCGAGCGGATGCCACACGCCGAGCGGCTCGGTGGCCGGCACGACGTCGGAGAGCTCGTCGACGTTGAGGTCGCCGCCGGTGCCGTAGTACGTCTTCAGCAGCGGCGCGACCGCGCGGAACCAGCGGTCCAGCACCTCGCGGCGCCGCGGGTCGCGCGGGTCGAAGTCGATGCCCGACTTGGCGCCGCCGGTCGCCGGGCCCGACACCGTGAACTTGACCTCCATGGTCTTCGCCAGCGACACCACCTCGTCGCGGTCGAGACCGGCGCGCATCCGCGTGCCGCCGCCCGCGGCGCCGCCGCGCAGCGAGTTGATCACCAGCCAGCCCCGCGCCGGGGTCTCGGCGTCCTTCCACTCGAAGACGATCTCGGGGTGCTTCCCCTCGAAGGCCTTCAGTCGCTCCAGGACCGTGACGCCGCCATCGCCGTCGCTCATAACCCGTGCACACCTCTCCATCGATCGCGCCCCCTCGTCGGGGCGCCGAACACGAACACGGATGATGATCCGTGCCGCCGAAGGGCTTTGCAACTGTGCTTCGGATCGCTGCTCAGTCTGCACAGGATGTCGACTGACCGCGGACCACAGCTATGCAGACTGTCTAGCGTGCACCCGCGCGCGCGGGGGTGCGGCGGCCGTCCGTCCGGCTCGGCTCGACACCCGCCGCCAGTGCGAGCAGCGGCAGGGTCTTGCCCTCGAAGCACGTCGTCAGGATGAGCTCGCTGCGCGTGCGCTGCACGACCGGGATCGCCGCGATCCGGTCGATCACGTCCTGCAGGTCGGCGTTGCTGCGCACCACGATCCGGGCCAGGATGTCCGCCTCGCCCGCCGTCGTGTACGCGTCGATGATCTCGGGGATCGCCTCGAGGGTCGCGTGCAGCGCCTCGCGCCCGGCGCCCTGCTCGATCTGGATCTCGCACATCGCCATCACCCCGAACCCGAACGCGGCGGGTTCTAGCTGCGGCGCGTCGGATCGGATGACGCCCGCGGCGTGCAGCTTGTCGAGCCGGGCCTGCACGGTCGCGCGGGCGACGCAGAGGCGGCGCGAGACCTGCACGATGCTGATGCCGGGGTCGCTGCTGAGCAGGCTGACGATGTCGTGGTCGAGCGGATCGAGCTTCATGGCGCCGACCATACAACCTGACTAGTCCTCGCGACAGATGGTCGGTGATCCTGTGCAGTCTGCTCGTTCATCCGGATGCTGATTGTCATGCGATCCGCGGATCCGTATCGTTGCCGCCGCAATGGCGCAGACGCTCCTCCCGCACGCCGCAGGAGGGCCACAGGAGGCAACACACCCATGAACGCACGCATCGTCCCGGCCGCGCTCGCGGCCCTCGGGCTGCTCACTCTCACCGCATGCGGATCCGGCGGCGGCGCCCCGGAGGGCGCGCCCGGCGCGCTCCGCATCGGCATCTCGCAGATCGTCCAGCACCCCGCGCTCGACGCGGCGCGCGAGGGCTTCAAGCAGGCGCTCGAGGACGCCGGCATCGAGGCGGTCTACGACGAGCAGAACGCGCAGGGCGAGCAGGCGACCGCGACGACCATCGCGACCACCTTCGCCACAGAGGGCGTCGACCTCGTGCTCGCGATCGCGACCCCCACGGCGCAGGCCGCTGCGCAGTCGATCGCCGACATCCCCGTGCTGTTCACGGCGGTCACCGACCCGGTCGAGGCCGGACTGGTCGCCAGCTTCGACGCCCCGGGCGCGAACCTCACCGGCACGAGCGACATGAACCCCGTGGCCGAGCAGATGGACCTGATCGCCGAGGTGCTGCCCGACGCCGAGCGCGTGGGCATCGTGTACAGCTCGGGCGAGGTCAACTCCGAGATCCAGGTCGGCCTGGCCAAGGAGGCCGCCGAGGAGCTCGGCCTCGAGATCGCCGAGGCCACCGTGACGAACTCGAGCGAGGTCGGCCAGGCCGTCGCGTCGCTCGGCGATGTCGACGCGATCTACGTCCCGACCGACAACCGCGTGGTCGAGGGCCTCGAGGCCGTGGTGCAGCACGCCGAGGCGAACGGCATCGCGCTGTTCGGCTCCGAGATGAGCCAGGTCGAGCGCGGCGCGATCGCGACCTACGGCATCGACTACACGGCGCTCGGCTACCAGACCGGCGAGATGGCCGTCCGCGTGCTGACCGACGGCGCGGACCCCGCCGAGATGCCCGTCGAGACGCTCGCGAAGTACACCCTGGTGATCAACGAGGCCGCCGCCGAGCGCCAGGGCGTCGAGCTCCCTGCCGCCGTCGTCGAGCGCGCCGACGAGATCGTGGAGTGACGCGGCCATGACCGGCACGCTCGAACTCGGGCTCCTGTTCGCGATCACCGCGCTCGGGGTCTACCTCACCTTCCGGGTGCTGAACTTCCCCGACCTGACGGTCGACGGCAGCTTCACGACCGGCGCCGCCGTCGCGGCCTCGCTCATCGTCGGCGGCGTGCCCGCGCCGCTCGCCACCCTCGCCGGCACGGCGTCGGGCGCGGTCGCGGGCGCCGTGACCGGCCTGCTGTATACGAAGGGCCGGATCGACGGCCTGCTCGCCGGCATCCTGACGATGATCGCGCTGTGGTCGATCAACCTGCGGATCATGGGCAAGTCCAACGTGCCGCTGCTGCGCGAGGAGACGGTCATGACGCCCCTGCGCGAGGGCGGCCTGCTCGGCTCGCCCGTCGCGATCCTGCTGTTCGCGGTCGGGGTGTTCCTGCTCAAGGCCCTGATCGACTGGTTCCTGCACACCGACCTCGGCCTCGCGATCCAGGCGACCGGCAACAACGAGCAGATGATCCGCAGCTTCGGGGTCAACACCCACGGCACGACCATCCTGACGCTCGCGCTGTCGAACGCGCTCGTCGCGCTGAGCGGCGCGCTGATCGCCCAGTACCAGGGCTTCGCCGATGTCAGCATGGGCATCGGCCTGATCCTGGTCGGCCTCGCGTCGGTCATCATCGGTCAGGCGATCTTCGGCACGCGGACGGTCATCCTCGCGACGCTCGGCGTGATCGCGGGCGCCGTGCTCTACCGACTCGTGATCTTCTTCGCACTCGCCGCGGGGCTCAACCCGAACGACATGAAGCTCATCTCGGCCGTTCTCGTGGTGGCGGCGCTGCTGCTGCCGCGATGGGGATTCCTCAAGCGGCTGCCGAAGCTTCGCTTCGCCGCCGCCCGCGGATACGGAAAGGCCGCCTGATGCTGCGCATCCACGACGTCACGAAGACGTTCTTCCCCGGCACGGTCAACGAGCGCGTCGCGCTCGACGGGCTGTCGCTCACGCTCGAGGCCGGCGACTTCGTCACCGTGATCGGCAGCAACGGCGCGGGCAAGTCCACGCTCATGAACGCGATCTCGGGCCGGATCCCCGCCGACTCCGGAACGATCGAGATCGACGGTCGCAGCGTGGGGCGCCTGCCCGACCACCGCCGCGCGCGCTTCGTCGGCCGGGTGTTCCAGGACCCGATGGCCGGCACCGCCCCCGACCTCACGATCGAGCAGAACCTCGCCCTCGCCCTGCGGCGGGGGCGCGGCCGCGGCCTCGCGATGGGCGTCACGCGCGGGCGCCGCGAGCTGTTCCGCGACGAGCTGCGCGCGCTCGAGCTCGGCCTCGAGAACCGCCTCAAGGCGCGCGTGGGCCTGCTCTCGGGCGGTCAGCGCCAGGCGCTGTCGCTGCTCATGGCGAGCTTCACCAAGCCCGACATCCTGCTGCTCGACGAGCACACCGCGGCGCTCGACCCGCAGCGCGCCCAGCTCGTGACTCAGCTGACGAAGAGCATCGTCGAGCGCGACGGCCTGACGACGCTCATGGTCACGCACAACATGGAGCAGGCGCTGCAGCTCGGCAACCGGCTCGTGATGATGCACGAGGGCCGGATCATCCTGGAGCTCGACGTGCAGCAGAAGCGCGAGGCGACCGTGGACACCCTGCTCGGCGAGTTCGCCAAGATCAAGGGCGCCGTGGTCGACGACCGGACGCTGCTCGGCTGAGGCCCGTGCCCTGCGAGACCCCCTCCGCGCGAGGGGGTCTCGTGCATCACGGTTCCCGTAGGCTCGACGCTCATGGCCCTCGGCGCGACGATGCACACCTTCGACGTCCAGCTCGCGGATGTGGACCGCGGCGTCTACGACGAGCTCTCGCTCCGGGTGGCGCGGCATCCGTCCGAGACCGACGCGTACATGGTGACGCGCCTGCTTGCGTACTGCCTCGAGTACGAGGAGGGGATCGCGTTCAGCGAGGGCCTCTCGCAGACGGATGAGCCCGCGGTCGTCGTGCGCGACCTCACGGGCGCGCTCGTCGCGTGGATCGAGGTGGGCGCGCCGGATGCCGAGCGGCTGCACTTCGGCAGCAAGGCCGCCGAGCGCGTCGCGGTCTACACGCACCGCGACCCGGAGAAGGTGCTCGCGCAGTGGGCGGGCAAGCGCATCCACCGTTCCGAGCACCTCGTGCTGCGCAGCTTCGACCCCGGGTTCGTCGACGCCGCGGTCGCCGCGCTCGCGCGCCGCAACGCCATGACGCTGTCGGTGACCGAGGGGCAGCTCTACCTCGACCTCAACGGCACCTCGCTGACCTCCGCCGTGCACGAGCACCGGATGGAGTGACGCCCGCGCGGCGCGTGTGAACCGGTGCCGTCCGGCCCTTTTGGGCGCGGATAAGGGCCGAAGCGCACCGGGACCCTGCGGGCCGGGCGCCGTGTCCCCGCCCGGGTGCATGATGGGCGCATGCGGCTGAGCGCACTGGTCGAGGCGACCGACGCGGTGGCGGCGACGTCGTCGCGGCTGGCGAAGATCGCCGCGCTCGCCGCCGTGCTGCGCGAGCTCGAGCCCGACGAGATCGGGCCCGCGATCGGGTTCCTCACCGCGAGCCCGCGGCAGGGCCGGATCGGCGTCGGATGGCGCGGGCTCGCGGGCCTCGCTGTCGAGCACGCGGATGCGCCGACCCTGACCGTGCTCGACGTCGACGCGGCGCTCGACCGGCTCGCCGCCGCGGAGGGGCGCGGTTCCGTTGACGCGCGGCGGCGCGAACTCGAGGGTCTCGCCGGGCGCGCGACGGCGTCGGAATGGGACTTCGTGTCGCGGGTCATCCTGGGCGAGCTGCGCACCGGCGCGCTCGAGGGCGTGCTGCTGGACGCGATCGCGAAGGCGGCGGAACGGGAGGCGTCGAGCGTGCGGCGGGCCGCGATGCTGTCGGGCGACCTCGGCGAGACCGCGCGCATCGCGCTGACTGGCGCGGCCGAGGAGCTCGAGGCGGTGGGGCTCCGGGTCGGCCGGCCCGTGATGCCGATGCTCGCATCGACCGCGGGCTCCACGGCCGAGGCGCTCGCGACGCTCGGCCGCGAGGCGTCGGTCGAGTACAAGCTCGACGGCGCGCGCATCCAGGTCCATCGCGACGGCGACGACGTCCGGATCTACACGCGCAGCCTCGCGGATGTCACGCACCGCGTGCCCGAGATCGTCGAGGCGGTCCGTGCGCTGCCGGCCGAGCGGGTCATCCTCGACGGCGAGACGCTGTCGCTCGACGAGGACGGCGGGCCCCGCCCGTTCCAGGAGACGATGTCGCGCTTCGGGTCGGAGGCCGCCGCGGCCGTGGCGCTGCGGCCGTGGTTCTTCGACATCCTGCACCTGGACGGGCGCGACCTGATCGACGAGCCGCTGTCGACGCGGCTCGAGGTGCTGGAGAGCGTGGTCGGCGCATCGCGGATGCCCGGGATCGTCACGGATGACCCGGACCGCGCCGAGGAGCTCTCGCGGCAGGCGCTCGCCGCGGGACACGAGGGCGTGATGGTGAAGGCGCTCGACGCGACGTACGCCGCCGGGCGGCGCGGCAAGAGCTGGCTCAAGGTCAAGCCCGTGCTCACGTTCGATCTCGTCGTGCTCGCCGTCGAGTGGGGGTCGGGGCGTCGCCGCGGCCAGCTGTCGAACCTGCACCTCGGCGCGCGGGACCCCGAGGGCCGGTTCGGCGAGCCGGGCGGCTTCGTGATGGTGGGGAAGACCTTCAAGGGGCTGACGGACGCGACGCTGCGCTGGCAGACCGAGCACTTCCCGACGATCGAGACCCACCGCACCGCCTATGCCGTGCACGTGCGCCCCGAGGCCGTGGTCGAGATCGCGATCGACGGCGTCCAGCGCTCCAGTCGCTACCCCGGCGGCATCGCTCTCCGCTTCGCCCGCGTGAAGGGCTACCGCCCCGACAAGCTCCCCGCCGAGGCCGACACGATCGAGTCGCTCCGCGCACTGCTGCGCGGCTGATCCCGATCCCCGCACGCGAAGCGGTGCGATCCGGTCCTTATCGCGCGGGATAGGGGCCGGATCGCACCGGAACGGCGGCGGCCGTCTCACGGGCAGTCGACGCGCGGGTTCCAGTCCTCGAACATGCCGTCGGGGTTGTGCTTCCAGAGCCACACGTGCAGCTCGTAGAACGCGGGCAGCCCGTAGCGGTTCTGCGTCACGGGCTCGTCCGGACCGGGCATCCGGTGCAGCGTCTGCCCGAACAGCTCCGGAACGACGCCGCCGAGCATGGACTCGAAGGCGACGTACTCCACCGCGACGAGGTGGAGGCGGCCGTGCCTGTCGGGCTCGTACACCAGCACCTCGGGCATCGCGGGATCCAGCGCCGGGTCGAGCACCAGGTCGACGTCGACGTAGTGGATGCCCATCCCGCCCGCGGGCGAGTCGATGCACGCGATGCCGGCGGCGTCGACGAGCTCGCCGTAGCCGGCGGCGATGGCGGCGTCGACATCGGCGAAGCGGGCGGTCGCGGCCCGCACCTCGGCGAGCTCGGCCTGCGACGTGAGGTCGCCGGAGCCATGCGCGTGGGCGGCCGGAGCCGCGCCGGCGAGCAGCAGCGCCGCGGCGAGCAGCGCCCCCGCGAGGCGCATCCGCGCGCGCATCACGCACCTTCCTTCACGGGGAAGATCTCGTCGGCGACGAGCCCGTGCGCCTCGCGGTGCACGCGGTTGGCGGCCTCGGCGTCGGGGGCGTCGACCAGGCAGAAGATCCTGCCCGCGCCCTCGTCCACCCAGTACCGCAGGTACTGCACGTCGTGCGCGGCCTGCGTCTGCAGGTCGGCGGCGTGCGCCTTGGCGACGTCGTCCATGCTCACGGCCGAGCCGAGCGTGTGGACGTCCATGTAGAGAGGCATTCCGTGCTCCTTTCCGAGCGGTCGATCCGATGCCTCCAGCACAGCCCGCACGCGCGCGCGGGGGATCGGCGACCGGTGCCCGGTTTCCGGATCGCGGTTGCCCGGTTTTCGACGACGGGTTCAGCCGGCGACGGTTCAGCCCGCGACGGGGACCAGACCCGAGCGGCGCGCGGCCTCCGCTGCCTCGGCGCGCGAGGCGACACCGAGCTTCGCGAGGATCGCCGACACGTGGTGGTCGACCGTGCGCACCGACAGCACGAGGCGGCGGGCGATCTCCTCGTTGCTGAGGTGCTCGCACAGCAGCGCCAGCACATCCTGCTCGCGGCGCGTCAGGTGCGCCGGGTGCGCCCGGGTGGCGGATCGGGATCCGGCGGGGATCGCGCGCAGACCGAGCTCCCGCATCCGGCGCCGCACGGCCCGCACCGCGGCGGTCGCGCCGAGCCGGTCGAACCGCGCGATCGCCTCGCGCAGGTCGGCCTCGTCGTCGGAGAACGCGAGCACGAGGGCGGCGTGGTTCACGTATCCGATGCGCTCCCACGCGGCCACGGCCTCGCGGCGCCTGCCCGCGAGCTCGTGGCGCGGCGCGTCCCAGACGTCGGCGGCGTCGATGTCGCGGGCGGCCGGGCCCAGCAGGCGGTGCGCCCATTCGAGCACCGAGTCGCGGATGCATCCCACGGTCCCGGGTGCGAGGTCGAGCGCGCGGGCGGCCTCGCGTCGCGCGGCGTCGAGGTCGCCGGCCAGCCAGTGCGCCTCGACGAGGTTCAGCGCCGACTGCACCTCGTACTGCGGCTGGCCCGAGCCGCGTGCGATCGCATCGGCCTCGCGCAGCAGCTCCATGCCTCGCGGCTCCCCGCGCCGGGACCGGATGCGCCCGGCCACCGACAGGCACGTGTACCGGTTGAGGGGCGTGAGCGGCATGCCCGCGGTGCCCTCCGCCATGTCCAGCGCCTCGTCCCAGTCGCCGCGCCATTCCACGATCTCGGCGTGCTCCATCCGCAGGCACCATCCGAAGCTGAGCGCATCGTGGGCCTCGCAGAACGCCCAGCCCTCCTCGTACACGGCGATGGCCTCGTCGATCCGCTGCTCGGAGCCGAGCGCCCAGTGCAGGTTGTTGAACGCGCGCCCGGCCTGGTCGGCGACGCCACCCTCGAGCGCGATGCGCAGCGCCTCGCGCATCGGCGGCTCCCAGTCCCCGCCCGTCACCGCGAGCGAGCACGCCAGGGTGTCCAGCGCGTCGGCCTGCACCCCCGGAAGGCCGAGCCTCTCGCCCAGCGCCTGGGCCCGGCGCGCGAGCACGACGGCGTCGTCGTCGCGACCGTTGAGCATCCGATCGCCGGCCAGCTGCGCCAGCGCCGCCGCGTACTCGCGGGTGTCGCCGTGCGCCTGGAGCAGCTCGAGCGCGCGCTCCGCGGTCGCCGTCGCGCCGGCGCCGTCCGCGACGCGGAGCTGCGCGCGGGCGAGGCCGCGCAGGCTGTCGCCCTCGCGCACGGTGTCGCCGAGCCCGCGCCACAGCTCGCTCGCCTGACGCCGCGCGTCCAGGGCCCGCTCCCCCTGATCGACCACGGCGGCCTCGGCGGCGAGCGCGTCGAGGAGCTCCGCACGTTCGCGCTCCGGCAGCCCGTCGGCGTGACGCAGGGCACGCTCGAACTGGACGAGCGCCTCCCGGTGCGCGCCCAGGGCGGCCGCCTCGCGACCGGCGCGGCGCGCGTGCGCCACGGCGCGCGCGGCGTCGCCCGCGCCCTCAGCGTGGAACGCGAGCCGTGCCGGATGCGCGACCTCGAGCTCTTCCAGCGCGGTGAGGATCGCGCGGTGCAGCGCCTGTCGCCTGTGGGGCGGGATCGCCTCGTCGACCGCCCGGCGCGCCAGCTCGTGCCGGAAGGCGAACGCGTCGGTCGTGGCGCGGATGACGCCGCAGGTCAGCATCTCGTCGACGTCGCGCGGCGCCGCCGAGCCGACCCGGCCGAGCAGCGCGGGCGGCACCGTGAGGCCGATCAGGGCGGCCGCGTCGAGCGCCTCGCGCGCGGGAGGCGAGAGGCGTGCCGCGCGGGCGAGCACCAGCTCCCGGATGGACGACGGCATGCCGTCGCCGGGCCCGGATCGCAGCAGCTCGCTCACGAAGAACGGGTTGCCGCCGGTCGCGCGGAACAGCTCGCCGCCGTCGACGCCCCGCCCGGCGGCGAGCGCGTCGATCGCGTGCGCCGACAGCGGAGGCAGGTCGATGCGCCGGGTGGTGCGCATCGCGCCGAGCTGGGCGAGCACCTCGAGCAGACGTGGCCGCGGCTCGTCGTCGCGGAACGTCGCGATCAGCAGCACCGGCAGGTCGCGCACCCGGCGCCCGAGGAAGCGCAGCAGGTCGAGCGTGGCGTCGTCGGCCCAGTGCACGTCCTCGAACACCGCGCAGGTCGGGGCACCGCCGCCCGCGAGCGCCTCCCGCGCCGCGTCGAAGAGGCGCTCGCGCGGGGCGCCGTCGCGGCACATCCGGTCGAGCTCCAGATCGAGCTGCGGCGCGAGATCGACCAGTGCCCCGAGGGGTCGCGGCGTCGTCAGCGGATCGCACGCGCCCCAGGCCCAGCGGGCGCCGGGCACTCTCCGCTCGAGCGCCTCGACCAGCGTCGACTTGCCCACGCCGGCCTCGCCCGCGACGAGCACGAGACGCCCGGCGCCGGCGGCCGCCTCGGCCGCGTACTCCTGCAGGGCCCCGAGCTGCGCGTCGCGCTCGAGCAGATCCATGCGCGAAGGCTACTCCCGAGCGCCCGTCACGGATACGGGCCGACCACGCCAGGGGATACCGGGTTCTCAGGGCCGGATGCGCCGGATGGACCTGAGAAGCCGGGATCCCCGGACGAGGACTCTGCAATAATCTGCGTATGGATGCAGATAAGCGGACATGCGGGCGGCTGCCGGACAGCTCGTTCGTCGAGCTCGCGGTCGAGGTGTTCGGGATGCTCGCGGACGCGACGCGCGTGCGGCTCATCCTGGCGCTCAAGGAGCACGGCGAGCTGTCGGTGAACCACCTCGCCGACATCGTCGACAAGAGCCCCGCCGCGGTCTCGCAGCACCTCGCGAAGCTGCGCCTGGCGCGCATGGTCGCGACGCGGCAGGACGGCACGCGCATCTTCTATCGCCTCGTGGACGAGCACGCCGCGAAGCTCGTGACCGAGGCGATCTTCCAGGCCGAGCACGCGCTCGGCACGCCGCACCACGACCGCGCCGAGGCGGCGACGCCGTGACCGCGCACGCCCACGAGCACGCCCACCCGCACGATCACGGCGACCACGACCACGGCGACCACAGCCACGGCCACGCTCACCCGCGCGGCATCCGGGGCTTCCTGCACGAGCTGTTCGTGCCGCACACGCACGACCCGGCCGACTCGGTCGACGACGCGCTCGAGGCGAGCGCGCAGGGCATCCGCGCGCTCCAGGTGAGCCTGGTCGCGCTGCTGCTGACGACCGTGCTGCAGCTGGTCGTCGTGCTGATCAGCGGATCCGTCGCGCTGCTCGCCGACACCGTGCACAACTTCTCGGACGCGCTCACGGCCGTGCCGCTGTGGATCGCGTTCCTGCTCGGCCGCCGCGCGGCGACCCGGCGCTATCCGTACGGCTACGGCCGCGCGGAGGACCTCGCGGGCCTGTTCATCGTGTTCGTCGTCGCGCTGTCCGCCGTCGTGGCGGCGTGGCAGTCGATCGACCGGATCGTCCACCCGCAGCCGCTCGAGAACCTCGGCTGGGTGATCGCGGCCGGGGTGATCGGCTTCCTCGGCAACGAGGCCGTCGCGATCTACCGGATCCGGGTCGGCCGGCGCATCGGATCGGCCGCGCTCGTCGCCGACGGCGTGCACGCCCGCACCGACGGGTTCACCTCGCTCGCGGTCGTGCTGGGCGCGCTCGGCGTGATGGCGGGCTTCCCGCTCGCCGACCCGATCGTCGGCATCCTGATCTCGCTCGCGATCGTCGTGCTGCTGTGGGGGACGGTGCGCAGCGTCGGGCGCCGCATCCTCGACGGCGTGGAACCCGAGCTGCTGGAACGCGCCGAGCACGCCCTCGCCCACGTCGACGGGATCGACCGCGTCGAGCAGGTGCGCCTGCGCTGGGTCGGCCATCGCCTGCGCGGGGACGCGCTGATCGCGTTGACGGATGTGCCGCTCGCCGAGGCCGAACGGATCGCGGCCGAGGCCGAGCGGCAGGTGCGCGCGCACATCCGCGGCGTCGACGAGTTCCGCGTCACGCCCGTGACGGAGTAGGCGTCAGTAGTTCCCCATCACCGCCACGCACACGCCGAAGAGCACGATCGGCGCGATGGCGATGCTGCACAGCATGCCGGTGCCGATCGCGCGACCAGGTCGCCAGACCAGCAGTCCGATGCCGCCGAGCGCGATCAGGGCGAGCAGGCCGCTGCCCACGAAGAATCGCCACTGCTCCCCGCCGCTCAGCCAGAGGAGCACGGCGACGACCTCCAGCACCACCCCGGCGCCGAAGCCGGCCAGCACGCCCCAGCCGAACGAGAGCCCGAACAGCCCGCGCGGCTCGGGCGGCGGAGCGTAGCCGTACGGCGCGCCCGGCGGGGCGTACCCCGGCGCGTAGGACTGCGGGTGGGGCGGGGAGCCCGGATGGCCCGGTTGGCCTCCATACGGTGCGGCGGCGTCGGCGGGCGCGGCCCCGGGTGCCCCGGGCGCCCCCGGCGTCACCTCCGGCGGGTGCGCGCCGGGTGGGATGGGCGGCTTCGGCGGCGGCTGCGGCGACGGAGGGACCGGCGGGGGCGGCCCCGGCTGGGGCGCGGCGGGGGGATGCTCCGGCGGGCCGGGCGGGACGGGCGCACCCGGCGCGGGCGGCACGGGAGAGCCGGGCTGATCCGGCTCTGTGGGGTGGTCAGGCGTGCTGTTCACTCGGCGCGGTCCTCTCTGACGGGGCGGGTGCCGGCGCCACGCCGGCGGTGCGGAAGCGCCCGGTGCGGATCATCCAGGCGATCCGGGGGAACAGGAGGGGCATGGTCGCCAGCAGGAACAGCTGGGGCCGCGTGAGGCCGAGCCACGCGATCTCGTTGCCGCGCACGAACTCCACGGCGAAGCGGAACACCCCGTACGCCGCGATGTACAGCGTGAGCGTCTCGCCCGGCGCGATCGACCGGTGCCGGAGCCAGAACCACAGCAGCGCGAACGCCACGGCGTGGAACGCGATCTCGTACACGAAACTCGGGTGCAGCGGCACGCCGGCGACCGACCCCGTGTACGCGGCGGCATCGGCGTCGAGGACGACGCCCCACGAGGCCCCGGTGGGCGTGCCCGGCTCCTCCGTGAGCAGGCAGCCGATCCGCCCCACGGCCATCGCGAGCGCCACGGCGGGCGCGAACAGGTCGCCCGTGCGGTGCGGGTAGCGGACGATGCGCTTGGCCACGTGCACCCCGAGCCACGCGCCGACCAGCGCCGAGAGCATCGACGCGTTGCCGTACGCGAGCTGGTCGACCAGGCTCAGGTTCTTCGCCGGGTCCAGGTTCTGCGCCCACGTGCCCAGCCGCGCGAGCACGGACGCCCCCACCAGCGCGCCGAGCACGAGGTACCAGATGCGGTGGTCCGACACCCGGCGGCGCCGCTTCTCGGTCACGAAGATCAGGCCCGCGGCGAGCATCCCGAGCGCGACGAACGCCGAGTGGGTGTCGACGCGCGGCAGCCAGCCGGCGAGGTCCTGCAGCGTCGGGAACATGGCGTCACCCCAGCAGGCGCATCCAGAGCCCCACCCACAGCGGGATGGCGGCTGCCGACAGGATCGCGATCACCCAGAGGTACAGCAGCACCAGGCGGGTGTCGCCGAGCTTGCAGCGCGAGCGCAGCAGGCCCGCGCGGCGGGCGCGGGTGTAGCCGGCGATCGCGATGCCGGCGAAGGCCAGCACCGCGAGCGGGCCGAGCAGGCACGCGAGCAGCGCGACGGTCGTGTACACGCAGAGCCGCAGCGGATCGAACGACGGCGCGGGATCGCCGACCGTCGCGTCGTACTGGTTCAGCCCGTGCACGCTCACGTCGCCACCACCGGAAGCTCGCGGCGTGTCTCGCGCACCGGGGTCAGCGTCTCGGCCCGGTCCCGCGATCCGGTCGCGGTCGACAGGCGCGTACGGCCCAGCGGCGCCCACGCCTGCACGGCGCAGAACGGCGCGCACTGGTGCGCATCCGTGGTCTCGTTCACGGTCGCCACGTGCACGCAGCACTGCGTGAGCCGCTCCTCGATCATCGTGTGGATGTCCATGAAGGGCTTGACCGTGATCCGCTTGACGCGCTCGCCCATCATCCGGCGCAGGCGCTCGTGCTGACCCGGCAGGCGCGAGGCGGCGAGCGTCGCGAGCGTGCCGATGCCCAGGTCGCACGCCTGGCAGATGTCGCGCCAGATGTCGGTCATCGACGGGTGCGACAGCGACGACTGCTCGCTCAGCAGGTCGAGCAGCGACGTCTTGACGACCTCGCGGATGCGCTTGTTCACCTGCGAGTCCGCGATCCGGTTGGCGATGAGGTCGGGCTCCAGGTCGAGGAACTGCTTGAGGCGATCGTGGCCGATCAGCCCGACGAGCGACTTCCACTCGCCCGCGTCGTCTTTCAGCAGGTAGCCGACCGAGCAGCAGTGCGGATGGCTGCACGGCAGCGCCGTGAGGTCGCGCCACGTCACGAGGTCGTCGGTCTGCGGCCCCAGCCGCGCGAGCACGCCCGTGTGGGTGAGGCGGTCATCCGGATCGATCCCCGCCGAGCGCCCCGAGCCGAACACGGGCTGGATCGTGACGCCGCCCACGAACGGGGTGTCGAGCGCGCGGCGGATCACGGCGCCGATCTCGCCGTCGTTCACCCCGAGCGCGGCCGTCATCGTCAGGGTCGTGAAGACGCCCGCCGCCGACAGCCGCTCGAGCGCGCGCTCCTTGAACCGCCGGATGTCCGCGCCGCGGTGGTACGCCGAGGCCTCCTTGGACTCGCCGTCGTACTGCAGGTAGATCTCGATCCGCTGCCGGTGCTTCCTCAACACCTCGACGAACGCGTCGTCCTGCGCGATCCGGAGCCCGTTCGAGTTGATCAGGATGCGCACCACCGGGCGCGCGACCAGGTGCTCGAGAAGCTGCTCGAGCCACGGGTACAGCGTCGGCTCGCCGCCCGAGAGCATCAGCACATCGATGCGGCCGTTCTCCTTGGCCAGGCGCGCGTCCACCGACGCGAGCACCTCGGCGAGGGGAGCGACCGCGCTCGCCGCGGGGCTCGACTCGGCGAAGCAGGTGGGGCAGCGCAGGTTGCAGTGATCGGTGATGTCCTCGAGCAGGATGCACGTGTGCTGCGTCTGCATCTGCGGCAGGCCGTCCTCATACGCCGACGGCACCGGCTTGAAGTTGCCGATGAGATCGGGCGCGTGCACCTTGGTCGGCGCGGTCCACTGCTCGAGGTACGTGAGGATCTCGGCCGACTCGTCGTACATCGTGCGGATCAGCCCGTGATCGGGGCATCCCCGCTCGAGCCAGATGCGTCCGTCCCGGTTCGCGAGCCACCCCGACAGCCGCCGCACCTCCGAGAGCGGGCGATCCGGATCCTCCTCGTGGCAGCGCGGGCAGAACGCGTTGACGTACCGGTGGATGCGGTAGTCCCGCAGCGGCATCCCGGCGCTGGGCTGGCTCATGCGATCACCCTAGGCCCGGGCGTCCCGCCGCGTCTGTCCTCCGTTCGGAGGCGCGCGGGTCGGGCGGGCGTTTCGTCTCCGCTCCTTCGTCGCTCCGCTCAACGACCGGGCGCTCTCGGTCGTTGAGCGGAGCGAGCGCCAGCGAGCGGAGACGAAACGCGTCGAAGCATCCCGCGCAGGAGTAGCGTCGAGGACGTGACGGGCTCGATGGAACGGACGACGCCGTGACCACGCTGGTGCTGGTGCGGCACGCGAAGTCGGACTGGGGCGATCCGCGGCTCGACGACCACGACCGCCCGCTGAACGACCGGGGCCGAAGGGATGCGCCGCGCATGGCGCGCCGGCTGGCCGAGACGGGCTTCCGCCCCGACGCGATCCTGTCGAGCACCGCGCTGCGCGCACGGACCACGGCCGAGGCGTTCGCCGCCGAGCTCGGCGTGCCGGTGGCCCTGGATCCCGGCCTGTACGGCGCGCCCGCCCGCGCGCTGCTCGCCGCCGCGGCGGCCACGGGGCTGCCCGCCGTGATGGTGGTCGCGCACGACCCAGGGATGACCGCGCTCGCCGAGGAGCTGTCCGACGGCGCCATCGGCCACATGCCGACCTGCGCGGTCGCGACCTTCACCTGGGACGAGGACGACTGGGACGTGGCGACCGCGATCGAGCCGTCGTCCTGGACGTTCGACTCGCCGCGCTCCTGACGCCCGCGATCCTCAGCGCGCGCGGGCGCGGCGCTCGAGGTACTGCATCGACTGCGCCGACGACGAGACGAGCGCGCGCAGCGAGCCGCCCGGCAGCGCGCGCGGGTGGCCGGCCGGCAGGTAGGCGCGCAGCAGCGCATCCGAGATGCGGTGCGCGGTCTCCTGCAGCAGCGCCGCCAGGCGCCGGGGCGACGCGCCGTCGTTCGGGACGACCGCCCCGAGCGCGCCCACCACCACGTCCTCCGACCCGCGCACCGGCACGGCCAGCCCGCGCGAGGCCGGGTGGATCCAGCCCTCCGCGTCGGCGTACCCGTGCGCGCGCGTCGCGTCGACCGCCGCGCGCAGCTGCTCGGCGGTCTGCGGCCCGGCGGACGTCATCGGCCGGATGCCGCCCTCCAGCACCGCGTCGAGCAGGCCCGGCTCGCCGAAGGCCAGGAACACCAGGCCGCTCGACGACAGCTGGATCGGGATGCGCCCGCCCACGATCGACCCGTTGATCACCGCATCCGGGGCGGAGATCCGCTCGATGATCAGCACGTCGGTGTCGATCCGCACCGCCAGCTGCACGTGCTGCCCGACCTCGTCGTGCAGGCGGCGCAGGTAGGGCTCCGCGATCTCGCGCAGGCCGAGGGCGCCGGGCGTCTTGCTGCCGATCTCCCACAGCCGGTTGCCCAGCCGGTACGTGCGTCCGGCGACGGGCTCGAGCAGGCCGTGCGCCACGAGCTCCGTCACGATGCGATGCACCGACGACAGGGGGATGCGCGAGCGCCGGTGGATCTGCGTGAGCGTGAGGAACGGCGCGTCGGCCGCGAACGCGTCGAGCACCGCCAGCACGCGCGTGAGCGCGGAGGCTCCGTCGGACGATCTCGCCATCCGGACCTCCTGGGATGCTTCGGCGGTTTCGACTCGGTCGCTGGCGCTCCCTCGCTCAACCAGCATGGGGAACGCTTCCGTTGAAAGGAAGAGGCGATTCCGATCGCCGTCGGCGGTTCCTAGGCTGACCGGCGACATCCTGACCCGCATCGATCGAAGGAGATCGACATGTCCGAGACACTCGCACAGGGGCTCGCCCGCGTCGGTGATCCGGTCGAGCTGCTGCGCAACGTGGACTACCCGGCGTTCACGTTCCCGGTGCATCCGGAGTTCAGCAACTGGCGCTCCGAGTCGCGGTCGTGGAACGAGACCGTCGCGCTCATGGACCAGTCGCACCACATGACCCAGCTGTTCCTCACGGGCGCCGACATCGCCGAGGTGCTGAGCCCGATCGCGGTGAACACGTTCACGAACTTCCGGCCCGGCGTCGCCAAGCAGCTCATCTCGGTGGATCACGAAGGTCACGTGATCGGCGACGGCATCCTGTTCAACCTGAACCACGCGACCGCGCAGGGCGAGACGGTCGTGCTGATCGGCCACCACGTGCTGATCGACTGGGTGCGATTCCACGTCGAGCGTTCGGGCAAGGACGTCCGGTACCGCCTCGAGGGCAACTCGAACATGCGCGAGGGCGACCCGACGTTCTACCGCTACGAGCTGCAGGGCCCGCGCGCGCACGACGTGCTCGAGAAGCTGCTGGGCGGCCCCGTGCCCGAGGTGAGGTTCTTCCACATCCACGACTTCGCGTTCGCGGGCACGACGGTCCAGGGGCTCCGGCACGGCATGGCCGGGCAGCCGGGCTTCGAGTTCTTCGGCCCGTACGCCGAGGGCGAGACGGTGCGGCAGGCGCTGCTCGATGCGGGCGCGGAGTTCGACATCGTGCGGATCGGCGCCAAGGCGTACTCGGTCACGCCGCTCGAGTCGGGCTGGGTGCCGACGCCGTTCCCGGCGATCTTCGGCGACGACCCGCTGTTCGTCGAGTACCGCGAGTGGCTGCCGCTGGCCCGCGCCGGATCGATCGGCGGATCGCTCTACGGGCCGGTCGAGGACTTCCTCCTGACGCCGTACGACCTCGGGCTCGGCCGCTCGGTCAAGTTCGACCACGACTTCATCGGCCGCGAGGCGCTGGAGCGGATCGCCGAATCGCCCACGCGCCGCAAGGTCACGCTGATCTGGGACGCCGCGGATGTCGCGGAGATCGTCGAGTCGCAGCTCACGCCCGGCACGCCGGCCAAGTACCTCGAGTTCCCGAAGGCGCGCTACGGCTTCTACCAGTTCGACGAGGTGCGGCAGGACGGCCGCCGCGTCGGCGTCTCGACGGACGCGGGGTACGTGGCGTACGACCAGCTCTACCTGTCGCTCGCGTCGGTCGATGTGGATGTGCCGGACGGCGCGCGCGTCGAGGTCGTGTGGGGCGAGGAGCCGAACTCGCGCAAGAGCAACGTCGAGCCGCACGTGCAGGCCCGCATCGGCGCCACGGTCGCCCCCGCGCCGTACCACCACTACGCGCGCACGACCTACCGCGACCTGTGACACCCGGCCGTGGCCCCGACCTGCCGCATCGTTCCGGCAGGTCGGGGCCACGAGCGCCGGTCAGGCGGTGGCGTCGTCCTCGCCCTCGGCCTGCGAGGGGTGGCCCTCCGGGCGGAGCGTGTCCGCGTCGTGCGGGTCGTCGGGGTCCTCGCCCTCGGCCTGCGAGGGGTGCTGGCCGCCGCCGTAGCTGTACTCGTGGTGGCCGCCCACCTCGCCGCCGCCCAGGGTCGCGCCGCCCTGGTTGGCGTCCTCGACGCCGAGGTCCGCGCCTCCGCCGGCCGGCGGGACGTCCGTCGGCGGGTCGGCCATGCCGGGCTCGTCGTCCAGCTCGGCGGGACCGTCCTCGATCACCGGGTCCTCGCCCGTCGAGAGGTCCGGATCCTCGCTGACGAGGTCGTCCTCCGGGCCGCGGTGCTCGTTCGGGTCGGTCGTGTTCTCGCTCATGTGGCACCTCCATTCGGTGCCGCCAGCGTCGCGCGGCGCGCCGCGGCCGCGCCAGGGGATTGACACGGCACGCGGCCGGCATCCGGAGACGGGTTCGCTAGTCGCATTGGAGGATCTGATCGCAGAACTTCGTGGTCCGAACCGCGATGTTAAGTCCCTCGCGATCGAGTCCAAGGGTGACGACTCCCAGTACGCGGCCATCTCGGTCCAGGAGTGGGCCACCTGAATTCCCGTGATTGACAGCAGTGTCCGTCTGGTAGGCATCCGGATAGACGTTGGAGATGATCCCTCTTGTTACCGAATTCGGGAGCAAGCCCAGCGGTGATCCGATTGCGATCACGGGGTCGCCAATCTGCGCATCTCGTGCATCAGAAAGCGGTGGCAGCTTTGCGGAGGTGGAGATCGTGGCGAGATCGTTCTTTGCATCCCAACCCCACACGTATCCCTCCACCTCCGTCTGGTCCGAGCGGACGAGGATTACAACGCGGTCTTCGTCGAAGGTGCACGATTCGATGACGTGATGATTGGTGAGAATGACGGAACTGTACCCATCGGGCGGTGTGGCGTTGTAGGCGAACCCAGTGCCAGCGCCGTTGCCGCAACGGACGGTGACGATCGAGGTGAGGGATGCGTCGTAGATCGCTCTGACGTCGAAATCCTGTGCGCGCGGCGTCTGCCCTTGTTCAGTCAGATCAGCGAGTCGCTCGGTATGCTGCTGGAGGGTTTCGCGAAGTTCGGTGATTTGGCTTCTCGCATCCGCGAGAACTGCGTCGATGAGTGCGATAGACGCAACCGCCAAAGTCGCGGTAAGAATGGCGATCGCCAAGGCCCATCGTGATTGGCGCCGTGCTCGCTTAAGATCTCGCCCCGGGGGCGACGTGCTCGTGCCTGTGCGTGTCTGCATGTAGCGTCGAGCCGTCCACTGGGCATAGGCCTCTCGGAGCTTTGCATCGTCCCCGAGGAGCGATTCCGCCTCCTCGTCGCTGATCTCGATGCCGATCGCTTTTCGCGCGTATTCATTCGCCAAGCAGGATCGGAACTGCTCGATTGACATCTCCACGGCGGAATCATCGCAGACGGCGTCGCGCGCCGCGCTACTCGCGCGCCAGGGGTGACACGGACGCGGCCGGCATCCGGAGACGGGAGACGTGGATGCCGGCCGCGCGTGTGGGGCCCGGACATGACGCGGCGCGCGGGCGTCCGTGCTCCGCGCGCCGCGACCGAACCGGGCGGTTCAGGGGGTCAGAAGTCCTCGCCCTCGGCCTGCGAGGGGTGCTTGTCGAACCAGTAGGGGCGGCCGAGGTGGAGGAGGGCGTCGGTGTCGAACTCGTGCTTCATGGGTGTCTTTCGTTTCGTGAGCGGCGGATGGGGTGACGGTCAGTACGCCTGGGCGCGCTGACCGACGATCAGGTGGATGAGGGCGAAGCGGCCCTCGCGCTGGGCCTTGAGCGCCGCGGCGACGGCGGCGGGCACGTCGGCGTCGCGCTCCACGCGCACGCCGAAGCCGCCGAAGGCGACCGCCATGGCGGCGAAGTCGGGGTTCACGAGCTGGGTGCCCGAGATGCGGCCCGGGTGGTGGCGCTCCTGGTGCGTGCGGATGGTGCCGTACTCCTGGTTGTCCATCACGACGACCAGGGGAGCGGCGCCGTACTGCCGCGCGGTCGCGAGCTCCTGGCCGTTCATGAGGAACTCGCCGTCGCCCGCGATCGTGACGATCTGGCGGCCGGGGAAGCGCAGCGACGCGGTGACGGCCGAGGGGATCGAGTACCCCATCGAGCCGTTGCCCGCGCTCACCATGGCCGGGTACTGGCGGACCGGGAAGTAGCGGTGGGCCCAGTTCGTGTGCTCGCCCGCGCCCAGCGTGACGAGCGCGTCGTCCTGCAGCTGCGGCACGAGGTGCGCCATCAGCGTGTCCATGCGGGCGGGCGCCTCGGCGTCGGTGCGGGCGGACGGAAGGGCCGCGAACTCCTCCTGCTGGCCGCGCATCCGGGCGGTCCACTCGGCCCACTCGGGCTTGGTGGGCACGTCCAGCGCCTGCAGGTCGCGGACGAACGCGCTCGGCTTGGCGACGATCTGATGCGACACGGCACCCGAGCGCCCGCGCAGCGAGGCGTCTATCGTGATCAGGAAGTTGCGGCGGTGCCAGCCCTGGCGGGCGATGTAGCCGCTGGTCAGCACGTCGCCGGGGACCGTCCCGACGAAGACCAGCAGGTCGGTCTCCTCGAACAGGTCGTAGGTGGGCTTGGGGCGGCCGTACCCGATGGGGCCGACGTAGCTCGGCGAGTCGAAGCCCACGACGCCCTCCGTGCGCCACTCGGCCGCCGCGGCGATGCCGTGCTTCTCGAGCCACGCGGTCAGCTGCGCCGACGCCTCGGGGGTCCAGTCGCTGCCGCCCGTGACGAACAGGGGCTTCTCGGCCTCGCGCAGCGCCTCAGTGAGCGCGGCCGCGTCGGAGATCGAGACGCCGCCGGCGGCGACCGGGATCGGCGGATGCACCGTGACGGGCACCTCGCGCCGGATGACGTCCTCGGGCAGGCCGACGACCACCGGGCCGGGGCGGCCGGAGCGGGCCGCGAAGATCGCCTCGGCGACGGTCTCGGATGCGCGCTCGGCCGAGTCCAGCACCAGCACGCGCTTAGCGCCCTTGTCGAACCAGCCGTGGATGTCGAACTCCTGGAACGCCTCGCGCCCGCGGTGGTCCATCGGGATGAGTCCGACGAACAGCACGAGCGGGGTGGAGTCCTGCCAGGCCGTGTGGAGCCCCACCAGCGCGTTCGCCGCCCCGGGGCCGCGCGTCACCATGACGATGCCGGGCAGGTCGCTGAGCTTGCCCTCGGCCTCGGCCATGTAGGCGGCGCCGCCCTCCTGGCGGCACACGATCGTCTCGATCGACGAGGTGTGCAGGCCGTCGAGCACCTCGAGGTAGCTCTCGCCCGGCACGACGTACGCGCGCGGGATGCCGTGCTCCTCGAGCGTGCGGACGATCGCGTGGCCGGCGGTCTCCGTGGTCGGCAGGGCGGGGGCCGTCGTGGCCGGGGTCTCCAGAATGCTCGTCATCGTCGCTCCGGGAAGTCGGTGGGGTGGACACCAGATTCCCACCGCGCACAACGGTTCTTGCCCGTCCCAAGTCCCGAAAGATCACGCGATCTTTCGCGAACGATGAAGTATCGGCCCCCGCTCGTCGCGGATCAGGACCAGCGGGCGATCAGCGCGCCCAGCAGCGCGACCCCCGCGGCGGCGATCGCGACCGCGCCGTAGCCGCCCGCGGCGGTCGCAGCGACGGGGCCGAGCGTCGGGCCGAGCGCCGCGACGATCGTGATGGGCGCGGCGAACACGCCGTTGATCGCGCCGTAGTCGCGCGTCCCCCAGCGCTCGGCCACCGCGGAGCCCTGCACGAGCGTCTGCGCGCCGCGCACGGCGCCCGCCGCGACCCCGATCCCGATGAGCAGCCACACCGGCCCCGGCACGGCGGCGAGCAGCAGCAGTGCGAGGGCCGCGAGCGCGGACGTGACCGTGAGGGCGATCCACGGCGGCGCGCCATGCGGCAGGGCGACGTAGATCAGGCGCCCGATCACCTGGCCCGCGCCCAGCAGGCCGAGCCCCCAGGCCGCGAGGGTGTACGTCATCGCCTTCTCCAGGAAGAGCGGGATGGCCGCGAGCGTCACGGTGTAGAGGGAGGCCGCGAGCAGCAGCGTCGAGATCTCGAGCGCCCAGAAGCGGCGCGAGAGCAGCACGGCGCGCAGGGCCGCGGGCGGCTCGTCCTCCGGGGCGGACGGCGGCGCGGGCGGCCAGCGGCGCTCGAGAGTGAGCCAGTGGACCGGCGCGGTCACGGCCGCGAGCACTCCGGCCAGCACCAGGAAGGTCGTCCGCCAGTCCGTGACGGTCAGCAGCGCGGCGACGATCGGGGCGAACACGGTCGAGGCGAGCCCGCCCGCGAGCGTCAGCACGGTCATGGCGCCGCGGCGGTGCCGCCGGTACCGGTGGGCCAGCACGGTGAACGCCGCCTGGTACAGCACCGCCGACTGCGCGGCGCCCGCGACCAGCCATCCGATCCCGAACACCACCGGATCCGGCGCGAGGGCCACGATCACGAGCCCGCCGGCCCCGGCGATGCTGCCCACGGTCATCGCGCCCCGCGGCCCGCGGTCCAGGATGCGCCCCACGGGCACGCCGAGGATCGCCGAGGCGATGAGCCCGAGCGAGAACAGCGCCGTCACGAGGGCGAGCGGCCATCCGGTGTCGTCGGAGATCGCCGGCGCCGCCACGATGAGCGCGTAGAACAGGATGCCCCAGCTCACGAGCTGGGCCAGCGAGAGCGCGGTCAGGCGCCCGGCCTGCCACGCCTCGGCGGTGGCCGGCGGGTGGGCCCCGACCGGTGGTGCCGGATCCGGGCCGGTCACGCGGGGTCGGCGGTGAGGCGGGCGGCGAGCCCCTCGACCGCGGCGCGGATGTCGTCGCGCAGGCCGCGGATGCCCGCGTCGTCCCAGCTCGCCGGGTCGGGGAACACCCACTCGACCAGCTCGCCCCGCACCGGGCCGGGCAGCTGCAGGCCCGGCTTCATCGTGACGACCACGTCGGCCGTGGCGAGGTCCTCGGCGGTGACCGCGCGCGGGAGCGCCTGCGACGCGTCGATGCCGAGCTCGGCGAGCGTCGCGACGGTGGTGGGGCTCGGCTCGGCCGCGGGTGCGACGCCGCCGCTGATCGCGCGGAGCCGGTCTCCCGCCACATGGTCGAGCAGGTGGGCGCCGAGCTGCGAGCGGCCGGCGTTGTGCGTGCAGATGAACAGCACGGTGGGTCGCGCGTCGGCCCCGCGGGCGTCGGTCGTGGTGTCGGTCATGGCTCGCCTCTCTGCTCCTGCGTCACACGCTAGGCGCCCAGGGTTGCGCGCGAGTGAACCGCCGCGCGCAGACAGAGGTGCCCCCGCGCGGCTCCCGGGCATCCTGCGTGGGGGCTTCGGGATGCCGACGGGCGGGTGCCGCGCGGGGGCGAGGGTGCGACGGCGGTTTCGGGTTCCGGCGTCGCGTCGGGGGGGGGTCAGGGGGCGGCGGGCGCGATCTCGGCGATCAGGGCCTCGACGCGGGCCTTGATCTCGTCGCGGATGGGGCGCACGGCCTCGATGCCCTGGCCGGCCGGGTCGTCGAGCTGCCAGTCCTCGTAGCGCTTGCCGGGGAAGATCGGGCACGCGTCGCCGCAGCCCATCGTGATGACCACGTCCGACTCCTTGACGGCGTCGACCGTGAGGACCTTCGGGGTGTTCCCCGCGATGTCCACGCCCTCCTCGGCCATGGCCTGCACCGCGACGGGGTTGATCTCGTCCTTGGGCGCCGAGCCGGCCGAGAGGACCTCGACCCGGTCGCCCGCGAGCGCCTGCAGCCATCCGGCGGCCATCTGCGAGCGCCCGGCGTTGTGGACGCACACGAACAGGACGGTGGGCTTGGTGGCGGTCATGGGCGCTCTCCTCGATTGGCGGGGTGTGCCTAAAGCATAGATCACGATCTATGTGTTGCGCCAGACCGGGATCGCCCCGCCGCGAAGGTGGGGTCAGTGCTCGCCACCGAGCCCTCCCGAGAGGCGGCCGTGGATGCCCGCGGTGGCCTCGTTCATCCCGACGATCTCGACCTCGGCGCCGTGGCGCTCGTACTTCGTGACGATCGCGTCGAGCGCGGCGACCGACGAGGCGTCCCACACGTGCGAGCGCGACATGTCGATCACGACGCGAGCCGGGTCGTCGACGTACTCGAACTGCGTGGTGAGGTCGTTCGACGACGCGAAGAACAGCTCGCCGTCGACCGTGTAGCGCGCCTCCGAGCCATCGGGTGCCACGGCGCGCTCGACCGTCGTGAAGTGCGCGACGCGGCGCGCGAACAGCACGGCCGCGACGATCACGCCGACGATCACGCCGATCGCGAGGTTGTGCGTGATGACCGTCAGCGCCACGGTCGTGACCATCACCGCGGTCTCGCTCTTCGGCATCCGCGAGAGGGTCGACGGCAGGATGCTGTGCCAGTCGAAGGTGAGCGCCGACACCATGATCATGACCGCCACGAGCGCCGCCATCGGGATGATCGCGACCACATCGCCGAGCGCCACGACCAGGATCAGCAGGAACACGCCCGCGAGGAAGGTCGAGATGCGGGTCCGGGCTCCCGACGCCTTGACGTTGATCATGGTCTGGCCGATCATCGCGCAGCCGCCCATGCCGCCGAACAGGCCGGAGAGCACGTTCGCGACGCCCTGGCCCCACGACTCCCGCGTCTTCGACGAGCGGGTGTCGGTGATGTCGTCCACGAGCTTCGCCGTCATGAGCGACTCGAGCAGGCCGACCGCCGCCATCGCGAGCGCGTACGGCCCGATGATCCCGAGCGTCTCGAGCGTGAGCGGCACGTTCGGGATGAGCAGGAACGGCAGGCTCTCGGGCAGCGCGCCCTGATCGCCCACGGTCGGCACGTCGATCGCGAACACCACGACGACGGCGGTGAGCAGCACGATCGCCACCAGCGGTGCGGGCACGGCGCGGGTCAGCTTCGGGAACAGCCACAGGAGCAGCAGGCCCGCGGCGACGAGCGGGTACACCATCCAGGGCACGTCGACGAGCTGCTCGAGCTGCGACAGGAAGATCAGGATGGCGAGCGCGTTCACGAAGCCGACCATCACGCTGCGCGGGATGAACCGCATCAGCTTCGCGACCCCGAGCAGGCCGAGCGCGACCTGGATGACGCCGGCCAGGATCACGGTGGCGAGCAGGTGGTCGAGGCCGTGGTCGCGCATCACGGGTGCGATCACGAGTGCCACCGCGCCGGTCGCCGCCGAGATCATGGCCGGGCGTCCGCCGAGGAACGCGATGGCGACCGCCATGACGAACGACGAGAACAGGCCGACCCGCGGGTCGACGCCCGCGATGATCGAGAACGCGATCGCCTCGGGGATCAGCGCCAGCGCCACCACGAGCCCGGCGAGCACCTCGCGCGTGAGCAGTCGCGGCGAGCGCAGCGCATCGCGCACGGAGGTCGCGAACCGGCCGTCGGCCGACGTCAGGACAGGGGGCATGGATCCTCCAGGGCGTGGGCAGGCGCGCGGGACGCAGGGGAGACCGCCGGATAATGGATGACTGCGCCGCGCGAGAGCCGCGGGCGCGCTCAACCCTACCGTAACGTGAGGGTTGAGCTCCGGGAGGGGGCCGCGTGCTGGATGACGACGCCGTGCGAAGCGGGACCATGCACATCGGCGAGCTCGCCGAGCGCGCAGAGCTGTCGCTGCGCACCATCCGGCACTACGACGAGATCGGCCTGCTCAAGCCCTCGGCGCGCACCGACGGCGGCTTCCGGCTCTACACGGAGCGCGACCTCGCACGCCTGCTGCTGATCCGCCGCATGAAGCCGCTCGGATACTCGCTCGAGCAGATGGCCGAGCTGCTGCGCATCGCCGACGGTCTCGATGCCGACCCGGAGCACGCGGTCGCGAGGGAGCGTCTGGCGCGCCTGATCGCCGACGCGGAGGAGCGCCGCGAGAAGGCGCGCGCCCAGCTCGCGATGGCCGACGAGTTCATCGAGCTGCTGCGCCGCCGCTGAGCGGCGCCGGGGTGCGAAGGTATGCGAAACGCACCTTCCGACGCCGCACCGCATGCATTTCGCATACCTTCCGGGCGTCGCCGGCGTCAGAGCAGCTCGTCCAGCAGAGCGCGGACGCGGCGCTCGACGTCGTCGCGGATGGGGCGCACGCCCTCGAGCGGCAGGCCCGCGGGATCCGCGAGATCCCAGTCCAGATAGCGGATGCCGGGGTACACCGGGCAGACGTCGCCGCAGCCCATCGTGACTACGACGTCCGCCGCGCGCACGGCCTCGTCGGTCAGGGGCTTCGGGAACTCCCCGCCGACCGTCACGCCGATCTCGTCGAGCGCGAGCGCGATGGTCGAGCGCATGTCGGGCGCCGGAAGCGACCCGGCGGTGCGCACGCGCACGCGATCCCCCGCGAGGTGCCGCAGGATGCCCGCCGCCATCTGCGAGCGGCCCGCGTTCTGCACGCAGACGAACAGCACCTCGGGGCGGTCGCGGTGGGAGCGGTCCGCGCGCGCGAGGGCCTCGAGCCGGCCGGCGGCGAAGGCCGCCGTGCGCGAGGCGAGGTGCCGGGGCGGCTCGTCGCCGCGGGCGAGCAGGTCGCGGCTCTCGCGCACGTACGCCGCGACGGTCTCGGGGCTGAAGACCCCCCGGAAGCGCGTCGCCAGGTCGGCGGTGAGGCGCTCGAGATCGGGCTCCGCCTGACGCGGCGCGGCGCCGATCAGCTCGGCGACGGCGTCGGCGCGGTCGGGCGCGACCGAGAACCAGGCCCGGCGCCCGTCCTGCTCGCGCGTCACCAGACCCTCGGCGAGCAGCGCCTTCATGTGGTGGCTCACGGTCGGCTGGCGCAGCTCCAGGCGCTCGGCGAGCTCGCCGACGCGAGCGCGCCCGTCCGGTGCGTCGAGGATCAGTCGCAGGATGCGCGCGCGCGTCGGGTCCGCGAGCGTCGCGAGCGAGCGTGCGGCATCCATAGATGCAAGTCTATGTGCGGTGGGAGCCGCCGGCGGCGCTCGGGGTGCTCGTTGGGCGACCGAGCGCCAGCGAGGGAGACGAAACGGTCGAAGCGTGCCGGCGGGTTCTACGCCGTTTCGACTCGCTTCGCTCGCTCAACGACCACGGGGCGTCCTCGCTCAGTCGGGGCGGCGGCGTTCCAGCAGGATCGTGTCGAGCCACTCGCCCGTGTGCGGGCCCGCCTGGGCCTGCGCGATCCGCTCCCGGCGGCCGACCTCGCGGAAGCCCTCCGCGAGGTGCAGGCGGAAGCTCGCGGAGTTCTGCGGGAAGACCGACGACTGGATGGTCCAGTACCCCGCGGCGTCGGCCGCCGCGACGAAGGCCCGCAGCAGCGCGCGCCCGACGCCGCGCCCGCGCGCGGCCGACGCGATGTAGATCGAGTGCTCGATCACGCCGCGGTACACCGGCCGCGCCGAGACGGGCGAGGCGGCCGCCCATCCGAGCACCGCGCCGGTCTCGTCGACGGCCACGAGCCGCGGCGCGGCGACCTTGCCCACGTCGAACGCCTCCCACGACGGGGTCGCGGTCTCGAACGTGGCGACGCCCGTGTCGATGCCCTCCCGGTAGATGCGCTCGACCGCGGGCCAGTCCTCGGGCGTCAGGTCGCGGATCGAGATCACGGATCCATTCTCGGCCGTCAGCAGCATCCGCCCGCGGACGTCGAGCACACCCCGGTCGCGGGAAGCGTCAGCTCGACGCGCCCCGCCGACGCGGCGTCGCCCGCGAGCCACGCGACGACCGAGCGAACCTGCTCGTACCCGGTCTTGAGCAGGAAGGTCGGCGCCCGGCCGTAGCTCTTCATGCCCACGATGAAGAAGCCCTGCTCGGGGTGCGCCAGCTCGCGGTACCCGTGCGGCGACACCGTGCCGCACGAGTGCACGTTGGGGTCGATGAGGGGCGCGAGGCGACGCGGCGCCTCGACGATGTCGTCGAGCTCGAGCCGCAGCTCGCGCAGCATGCCGAGGTCCGGCCGGAAGCCCGTCGCGGCCACCACCAGGTCGGTGTCGTGCGCCGCTGCCTCGCCCGCGCGCCGGCCGTGCAGGCGCACGCCGTCGCCGGCGGGCTCGGCGCGCAGGATCTCGAACCGGTCGAGCACCTCCACGCGGCCGTCCGCCACGAGACGCTCGAGCCGGGCGCCGAGCGCTCCGCGCCCCTCGAGCTCGTCGCCGCCGGTCGAGATCCGGGCGGCCGCCGCGTTGCGGATGAGCCACGTCACGCGGGTGCCCGGCTCGTCGCGCGCGAGCGACGCGAGGGCGATGAGCGTGTTCGCGGCGGAGTGCCCGGCGCCCACGACGGTCGTGTGGCAGCCGGCGAAGCGCTCCCGGTCGGCGCCGAGCACGTCGGGGAGGGCCGGAGCGACCCGGTCGGCGATCGCGTCCCAGCCGAGCGGGGCGAGCCCGCCCGACCCCAGCGGGTTCGCCTGTCCCCAGGTGCCCGAGGCGTCGATCACGGCGCTCGCGGTCTCGTCGACGATCGTGCCGTCCGCCAGCCGCAGGCGCAGGGCGAACGGCGCCCGGGAGCGACCCGCGGTGCGCGTCCGGTCCATGCCCTCGCGCGTCACGGCCAGCACCTCGACGCCCGTGCGCAGGTGCGGGGCGATCGCCGGATGTGCCGAGAGCGGCGCGACGTACTCGTCCACCAGTTCGCGACCGGAGGGGGCGCGCCCCGCGGCGGGCGCCTGCCATCCGGAGGCGCCGAGCAGTCGCACGGCGGCGTCGTCGACCAGGTGCTCCCACGGCGAGAACAGGCGCGTGTGGCCCCACTCGCGGATCGCGGCGCCGGCCGACTCGCCCTTCTCGAGCACGACGAACGGGATGTCGCGCTCGGTCAGGCGGGCGGCCGCGGCGAGCCCGATGGGCCCCGCGCCGATGATGGCGACGGGAAGCGCGTTCGCCCGCGCCGTCGCGGCGGGAGCGGGGGTGAGGTCGATGAGGGTCATGTGCGGCTCCTGGACAGGATATCGATGGCTGTCGATGTCCGAGTCTGCACCTCTCTATCGATGGATGTCAATATCGACTATGATCGATGCATGCCCGGTCCCGCACTCGACGTCATCCAGCCCGGCGGCGCGTGCTGCGCGCCGCTGCAGCGCGAGCCGCTCGCGGCCGCCGAGGCCGAGGACCTCGCACGCACGATGAAGGCCCTCGCCGATCCGGCGAGGCTGCGACTGCTGTCCATCGTGGCGGCGAGCGAGGGTCAGGAGGCCTGCGTGTGCGACCTGATCGACCCGGTCGGGCTCGCGCAGCCGACGGTGTCGCATCACCTCCGGGTGCTGACCGAGGCGGGGTTCCTGGCGCGCAGCAAGCGCGGGACATGGGCCTACTACGCGCTGGTGCCCGGGGCGCTCGACCGCATCGCCGACGTCCTGAGGGGCTGATTCGCGCGGATCCCTCTCGATTCATAGGCTGCTGTCTATGAATCAGCAGGTCGCGGCCGCCCGTCCCAGCGCTCCCCCCGCTCCGCGCGCGGTCTCGCCGCGCGAGCTCGCCGGCGAGTTCCTCGGCTCGGCGCTGCTCGCCTCGGTCGTGATCGGCTCGGGGATCATGGCGGCCCGCCTGTCGCCCGCCGACGTGGGGCTCCAGCTGCGCGGGCATCGCGCCGAGCTCCGCACCGGCCTACATCGCGGCGCAGCTCGTCGGCGGTGCGATCGGCATCGCACTCGCCGCGTGGCTGATCCCGGCGCACAAGTCAACCCGTTGAGTGCGACCCCCGCGCGTCCTACCGTCGGAGCAGGACGACCGAAGGGGGCGCCATGCACACCGAACTGCCGCCGATCCACACCTGGTGGCCCGAGCTGCCGATCGACGGGAAGCACCTGCTCCTGGCCAACCTGGACGCGCAGCTGCCGCCGCCCCTGATCGCCGCGATCTCCGAGATCACGGGGAAGGACGTCGGGCAGGGCGCGCGCCTGACGGACGACGACCGCGCCTACATCGAGACGCAGTCGGAGCAGGTCGACTGAGGGTGACGCCCCCCGGCTCGCTGCCGAAGCTCGGCTCGCTCGCCGAGCTGGCGGAGTTCGTGCGCGGGCGCGACGCGTCGTACATCCGCTATTCGGAGGGCCCCGAGCACGACGCGGCCGAGCAGAGCCGCGACACCGAGAGCGGGCTCGATCTGCCCGGCCTGTCGGTCAACCCGCTGCATCCCGAGTCGTGGTGGACGCGTCCGCTCGAGGACTGGCTCGCCCGACAGGTGCGCCAGTACGCCGAGCTCGCGGAGAAGAACCCCGACCGCTACGCGTGGGTGCTCGACGGCCGCACGGTCGGCCGTGGACCGGACTGCGAGCCGCTGCTGGCCGAGATCCGGCCCCTCGCCACGCTGACGCCCGAGCTGCTCGACGAGGCCGCCGAGCGCTACGAGCGCGTCTTCGACGCGGGCCGCGGCCCCGAGGACTGAGCCTCGGATACACGCCCGCGGTCAGCCCTTCACGCCGCCGGCCGTCACGCCCTCGATGATGTGCTTCTGGGCGACGAAGAACAGCACGATCATGGGGATGGTCGTGATCACGCTCGCGGTCACGAGGATCTCCCAGTGCCACTCGCCGCCGAAGCCGAAGTTGTCGACGAGCGCCTTGAGTCCCCGCGGCACCGTGAAGTTCGCCGAGTCCCGCAGGTAGATCAGCGACCGCATCAGGTCGGTCCACACCGCCTGCACCTCGAACACCAGGGTGACCGCGATCGCGGGGCGGCTGAGCGGCAGCCCGATCCGCCAGAACACCTGCCACGGGTTGGCGCCGTCGACCCGGGCCGCGTCGAACAGGTCGCGCTGCAGCGACAGCATGAACTGGCGCAGCAGGAAGATGTAGAACGCGCTGCCGAACAGGTTGTGCGCCCACATCGGGATCAGCGTGTTCACCGTTCCGAGCGAGTTCCAGATCAGGAACGTGGGGATCATCGTGACGGCCCCCGGCAGCATCATCGACCCCAGCACGAGCGCGAACAGCGGCCCGCGCCCCCCGAACCGGTAGTACGCGAAGCCCCACGCGACCATCGCGCTGGAGAGCGTCACGGTGGTCGCCGCGAGGACCGTGACCAGCAGCGTGTTGGTGAGCCAGAGCGCGAGCGGCGCCTCCTGCCACACCTGCACGTAGTTGTCGAGGATGAACGTCTCGGGGATCAGCCGGTTGTCGAACACCTCGCCGCGCGGCTTGAACGAGGCGCTCACCAGCCATACGAACGGGTACAGGAAGACGACGCCCACCGCGGTCAGCGCGATCACGGTCAGGACGCGCCCCGCCCGCGTCTGTCGGCGCCGCGACGGGAGGCGCTTCCGGCGCACCGCGGGCTCGTCCTGCGCGTCGGCCGTCACCGGGGCGGCGACGAGGGCCTCGGCCTGACCGAGCGGCCCGGGCTTCCCCAGCGATCCGGACAGCGTGCTCATCGCGCGGTCCCTCCCTCGTAGTGGACCAGGCGCCGCGAGACGACCGCCTGGATCGCCGTGACGACCATGATCACCAGGAAGAGGAGCCACGCCATGGCGGCCGCGTACCCCATGTTGAGGAACTGGAACGCCTGCTGGAACAGGTAGATCACGTAGAACAGGGCCGCGTCGTTGCCGTAGGTGGTGTTGCCCGCACCGAAGAACGCGGTGTAGGCCTCGTCGAAGGTCTGCAGGCCCGCGATCGTGTTCACGACGACGATGAAGAACACGGCCGGGCTGATCATGGGCAGCGTCACGCTGAGGAACTGCCGCCACCATCCGGCGCCGTCGATGCGCGCCGACTCGTACAGCTCGTCCGGCACACCGCGCAGTGCGGCGAGCAGGATGAGGACGGACGCGCCGACCGTCCACAGGCTCATGATCACCAGACCCGGCTTCACCCAGGCCGGGTCGGTGGTCCAGGACGGCCCGTCGATCCCGACCGTGCCGAGCGCCGTGTTGAACAGGCCGTTCTGTCCGTTGAACAGCAGCAGGAACAGGATGCCCACCGCCACCGGCGGGGTCATCTTGGGCAGGAAGAACACGGTCCGGAAGAACCCGGACGCGCGTCCCGCTCGCGCCAGCAGCAGGGCCAGCGCGAGCGAGACGATCACGTACAGCGGCACCTGCACGACCGTGAAGAACAGGGTGTTCGACAGGGCCAGGGCCACCTTGGGGTCGGAGAACAGCTCCGCGTAGTTGTCGAAGCCGACGAACGTCGGATCGTTGATCACGTCGTAGTCGGTCAGCGACAGGTAGGCGCTGTAGATGAGGGGCCACGCGGTGAAGACCGCGAACCCGATCAGCCACGGCGACAGGAAGAGCAGCGCGGCGCGGTTCTCGCGCCGGGTCATCCCTCCTCCTGCGACTGCTCCATCTCGGCCCAGGCGTCATCGAGCGCCTTCTGCGCGGTCTGCTGCGCCTCCGCCAGAGCGTCGGCGGGCTCAGCCTCGCCCGAGAGCACCGAGTTCACGGCATCCTGCATCGCCGACTCGAACTCCGCGTCGGCCGGGCTGGCGGGCAGCGCGAACGTGTGCTCGTTCGCCTCGTAGGTCGACGCGACCGCGGTGTCCCACGGCTCGCCGCCCGAGGTGACCATGCCCCGGATGAGCTCGTCGGCCTCGGCGTTGCCCGTCAGCAGGCCGGTGAAGGGCTTGCCCTCCTCCTCGCGCAGGTCCACGCGGGCCTGCGCGGCGGCCTCCCACGAGTCGACCGCGGTCATCACGCGCGCCCAGCGGCACGCGGCCTCCGGGTTGGCGGCGCCGGCCGGGATGGCCCACGCCGAGCCAGAGGAGAACGCGATCGGCTCGCCCTGACGGTCCTTGACCGTCGTGAACGCCATCGGCGCATCCGGCGAGACGTCGCCCAGCACGTTGATGTACCACTGCTCCATGGGCATCGCGCCGAGGACGTCGGTCGCGAACTGGTTGCCCTCGCCGAAGAAGTCGGCCGAGTCGCGGTACGCCTTCACGTCGCCGAACCCGCCCTGCGCGTCGTAGATCGACACCGCCCACTCGAGCGCCTCGATCGCGCCCGGGTCGTCGAGGTTCGCCTCGCGGCCGTCGGCGCTGAGCAGGTCGACGCCGTTCGCCTTGGCCCACAGCGGGAAGAACTCGGGCAGCTTGCTGTCGTACCCGATCACGCTCAGCTTGCCCCCGTCCGAGCTCGTCAGCGCCTCGTTCGCGGCGCTCACGGCCTCCCAGTCGGACCCGTCGACGTCCGACAGCTCGAGGCCCGCCTGCTCGAGCAGGTCGGCGTTGGCCATCGTGACCTGCACGACGTTGAACTCCGGGATGCCGTAGACCTGGCCGTCGAGCGTGACCTGCTCGATCGCCGACTCCACGAACATCCCGGTGTCGATGCCCTCGCCCTCGACGCAGCGCTCGAGCGGGACGATCGCGCCGCGCGCCGCGAGCGATCCGATCTGGTCGCGGTTGGCGTAGATGAGGTCCGGCGGGTCGCCCGTCGCGGCCGCCGAGAGGAACTGCTGCAGGTCGAGCTCGCCCTCGGCGACCGAGACCTCGACCTCGCCGAGCGCCTCCTTCGCCAGGTCCATGCGGGTGGTCGCGACCTCGTCCACGCCGCCGAAGCCCATGACGCTGAGCTCGCCGGTGAGCTCGGCCTCCGAGTCGTACTCGGCGCCGGAGTCGTCGGCACCTCCCGTGCCGACCGCGCACGCGGTCGTGAGGACGAGGATCCCGCCCGCCATCAGCGCCGAGGCGGCCATTCGATTGCTTCTCATGTGATCCACTCCCGGAGGCGAGAAGCGGCTTGACAGAAGCGCGCCTCGGCCGTACCCCCGCCCAGCGGGCGTGCGTAGCGGCGTATGCGGCCGGGCGCAATCCCCTGACGACGGCACGGCCGGCATGCCTACGGTCGACGACGTGCCGGCCGACCGTCGGCGACCGCAGACGCAAGGAGGACCACATGAGCCAGACCCACCTGGAGACCCCGGAGGACCTGCTGCGCTTCCAGCTGCGCACCGCCATGACGATGGAGGAGGACTCGCTCGCGGCGCTCGGCGAGCTCGCCGAGGCCGCGAAGTCGGCCGACATCAAGAAGCTCTTCACGCACCACGCGGAGGAGACCCGCGAGCAGATCGCGAACCTGCAGCAGGTCTTCACGCTCCTCGAGGTGCCCGAGTCGACCGCCGCGTCGCCCAGCACGAAGGGCATCGGCAAGCAGGCCGAGGCGCTCATCGCGCGCACGGCGCCCGAGCTGCGCGACCAGGTCACGCTCTCGGCGGCCCTCGGCAACGAGCACTACGAGATGGCGGCGTACGAGGCGCTCATCCTGCCGGTCCGGGCGCTCGGCGCGACCGACGCCCTCGCACTCCTGAAGGCCAACGCCGAGCAGGAGATCCACACGAGCCAGGGGCTGTCGAACCGGCTCAAGCAGCTGCTCGGCGCCTGAGCGGCTCACGCGGAGAGGGGCGGATCCCGCGCGGGATCCGCCCCTCTCCGCGTGCGGGCCTACTCCGACTCGAGCGCCGCGGTGCCGTTCGGGGTTCCGACGGGCTTGGACTCGGCCGAGCCGCGCTGGCGCAGGTAGATCGAGAAGGCGACCATGCAGCCGACCGCGAGGAACTCGGACTGCCAGTTCTGCAGCGTCCGGTTCCAGAACTCGGGACTCGCGACGTAGGACAGCCACGTCATCGGCAGCTCGCCGTGGTCCATCGCCTCCTGGTTCGCGACGACGAGCCCGCCGAGCGACTGCGCCCACCATGACAGCAGGAAGATCGTGCCCATCACGAGCAGCATCGAGTTCGCGAGCAGCCAGCGGCGCCACCCGTCCGCCCGCGCCCACGGCGGCGAGTCGGGGCGGGCGTGGCGTCCCACCATCTGGTCCTCGTCGGTGCCGAGCCCCTCGTCGCCGGGCTTCTTCGACTCGGGCGACCCGCGCTGCGCGAGCCACACCGTGGCGAGGATGAACAGGAAGAACTGCATGAACTCCGACTGCCAGTTCTCCGACACGTCGACCAGGAACTCGGACGACGTCACGAACTCGCCCAGCGAGATGGGGGCCTGGTCGTGCCGGATGAGCTCCTCGTTCTCGTTCGCGTGGCCGACGAGCGCCTGTCCCAGCACCGTGAGCGCGAAGAGGGCCAGGAAGAACAGGCTCAGGGCGTTGTCCTTGACGGCGCGCATGCTCACCTCCCGGCCAGCGGCAGGACGATCATGACGGCGAGGCCCGCGATCACGATCGCCATCCAGCTCCAGAAGGCGAACCGCATGCCGGCGGTCTCCTCGACGGTCTCGTCGCTGTTCGTGTCTGACACGCCTGCACGCTACGAGCGGCGGGCGGCGGGTCGCCACGGGGTTGACAATCGGCGCCGCGGGCGAGAAGTGCTCCCGCTCAGTGAGCCGGAGGGGGGAAGGCGGGCGGGTTCTAATGACCGCTCCTGCCGACGTCAACCCCGTTCATCCCCGTGCGCGATCTCCGTAGCGTCGAGGGCGCAAACGTGAGTGACCGAGCAATGGAGGCATGACATGACCACCACCCTGACCGCCGAGATCGACGTCGACGCCCCGGTCGACGTCGTCTACAACCAGTGGACCCAGTTCGAGTCGTTCCCGGAGTTCCTGGGCGCGGTGAAGGAGGTGCGGCAGATCGACGACGTGCGCACGCACTGGACGGTCAGCATCGCCGGCAAGGAGGAGGACTTCTACGCCGACATCGTGGACCAGGTGCCCGACTCGCACGTCGCGTGGCAGAGCACGGACGGGACCTTCCACGCCGGCCGCGTCGACTTCCAGCCGCACGGCAACGAGACGCGCGTGAAGCTGCGCATGGAGTGGGAGCCGGAGGGCTTCATCGAGAAGGTGGGCGCGGCCCTCAACATCGACGACGCGCAGGCTCAGCTCGATCTGCAGAGGTTCAAGAAGTTCATCGAGAGCCGCGGCGCCGAGACCGGCGGATGGCGCGGCGAGGTCCACGGACGACAGGAGACCAGTCCCGACCAGTGACGCGGATGAGGGTCCCCGGCTCGTATATCGGTATCGATACCTTCGTTTAGGGTCACGAAGCGTCGTTCCGCGGGCCGCGGGACTGTCGCGCGCTCGCAAGGTGAGTATTGTCGCGACTATGGGGCGATTCATCTACGGAGCAGGCGGCGATTCGGTCGAGGTCGACGACCGGACCCTCGCGCATCTGCGCATCGTCGTCATGAACAAGCTGCGCCGAGGCGAGCCGTTCATGTACGACACCAAGCTGGGCGAGGGAATCGGGCGGCGGAGCTTCTGGCTGCACGCCTCCATCCCGATCCAGTTCCACTTCTCAGGCGGGCGGGCGCCGCGCATCAACCGCGCGTGGCTCGACGAGATGATGAAGGCCGCGAGCGGGCCCAACGGGCTGACCGTCATGCCCGAGCCGCCGGACCCGGCGGACATCGGCTCCCCGGAGGAGTGACCCGAGAACCGCGAAGTCCCCGCCACGGCATCAGCCGGGCGGGGACTTCGCTTCGGGGGGAGGGCGGGTCTGAAGGGGTCAGGCCGCGGGCGTCGCGGCGGGAGCCGCCGGCTGGAGCGACGGTGAGGCCTCGCCGTGGACGTGCTCGGACACCAGGGTGATGCCGCCGAGCGCGTTGGCCGACTGCGCCAGCTCCTCGAGCCACTCGCGGTTCAGCTCGGGAGCCACGGCCGCGTCGAACTGGAAGCGCACGGGGATCGAGGGGTTCAGCCAGATGGTGCTGCGACCCGCACCGTCCTCCTCGGGGTGCTGCCACGACACCGTGAAGCTCTCCTGCCGGCGGAGCTTGCTGACGACGACGACCTTGAGGTGCGCCAGGGCACGGTCATCGATGTGGATCGGCGTCGAATCGGTGCCGTAGTGGAGGATGCCCATGTGGACCAGGATACGGGAAATCGTTGGGACCCTAACGGTCCTTCCTGGCGAGTGACGCAACGTGCGCGTGGGCCCGCGGAAACACGCGGGAGAGGTTCGGCTGCCTCCCGGCTCCCAGCCCACTCGTAGACCCGGCTCCTAGCGTGACGGGCATGACGTCCCTCCCGGTCGACGACGACCTGATCGAGCACGTCCGCGGGCTGCGCGACGAGATGACCCGGTTCCTCGCGGAGTACCGCTTCGGCATGCGTGAGATCGAGACGAAGATGTCGATCCTGCGCGAGGACTTCGAGCACGCCCACGCGTACAACCCGGTCGAGAACGTCAGCTGCCGGCTGAAGTCGCCGGACTCGATCGCCGA
This sequence comes from Microbacterium lacusdiani, assembly GCF_054779895.1. Classification (NCBI taxonomy): domain Bacteria; kingdom Bacillati; phylum Actinomycetota; class Actinomycetes; order Micrococcales; family Microbacteriaceae; genus Microbacterium; species Microbacterium lacusdiani. Next base: position 38,551 of record NZ_BAAGXJ010000026.1, read on the forward strand.
GAAGGTCGCCCGCAAGGGCATCGAGCCGGACCTCGAGTCCATCCGGGCTCAGATCACGGACATCGCCGGAGTGCGGGTCACATGCAGCTTCGTGCGTGACGTGTACCGGCTCTTCGAACTGCTGGTGTCCCAGGACGACGTCACGGTCCGCGAGGTGAAGGACTACATCGCGAACCCCAAGCCGAACGGCTACAAGAGCCTGCACGCGATCGTCGAGGTCCCGGTGTTCCTGTCCACCGGGACGGTGCACGTGCCCGTCGAGGTGCAGTTCCGGACGATCGCCATGGACTTCTGGGCGAGCCTCGAGCACAAGATCTACTACAAGTACGACAAGCAGGTGCCGACCCGGCTCACCGACAGCCTGCGAGAGGCCGCGATCACGGCCGCGGAGCTCGACGCGCGCATGGAGAGCCTCCATCGCGAGATCCACGGCGAGCACGCGGCGCCGGTCGCTCCGCTGCGCGCGCTGCCGTCGGGCCGCGCATCCCACGCCTGAGGCGGCGTCACGCTTCCCCCGGGCGCGGCGCCGTCGCGTGCGCTGAGATGATCGACGAGACCGATCGGAGGCGGCATGTCGACGCAGACCACCCCGCGGGCCCTGGTGGCCGTCGGAATCGGGCGCTATGCCGACCCGTGGCATCCGTTCGCGCGCACGGGCGCCGCGGTCGCGGACATCCTGCGCGGCGACGGCTTCGACGTCGACGTGGTGCCGGATGTCGACCGGGCGCTCGCCGCGCTCGTCGGCGTCGACCTGCTCGTGGTCGCGGCCGGGGATCCCTGGCGGGAGGGGGAGAGGATCGCGCCGCCGGCGGCCTCCGTCGACGGCCTCGCCGCCGCGCTCGCCCGCGGAATCGGGGTGCTCGCCCTGCACAGCGCAGTCGCGAGCCTCCGCGACCATCCGGAGTGGGCGCCGGCCGTGGGGGCGGTCTGGCTGCCGGGCACGTCGTTCCACCCGGCCGCCGGGGTCACGCGGATCCGGACCGAGGCGGACTGGGGCGAGGACTTCGACGTGCAGGACGAGCGGTACTGCCGCCTGCAGCCGATCGGCCGGTCGACGCCGGTCGCCTGGCACGAGGAGGGGGACGAGGCGGGCACGGGCCCCGAGCCGGCCGCCTGGGTGCGCGAGCATGGCGCCGCGCGCATCGCGGTCGACGTGCTGGGACACGACGAGCGCTCGTACGAGCCGGAGGGGCACCGCGCCCTGGTCCGGCGGCTCGCGCGGTGGACGGTGGAGCGGGGCGCATCGTGAGGGACGACGTCTCGCGGCTGTTCGACGACGCCCGCGGCCGCCTCGCGGGGCTGCCGCGCGAGGCGCTCGGCGAGATCCGGGAGCCGGGACGCGTGCGCGCGATGCTGGGCGCCGGACCGCGGATGACGCGGGTCGGCGACGCGTGGCGCGTGGGCGCGCTGCTGATCGGCGACACCGAGGTGCTCGAGGCCGGCGAGGTGCTGCGCGCGCAGGATCCGGGGCGGCGCGGTTACGCGGCGGAGTCCGCGCGGCGGCGCGCCGAGCTGCGCGCCCTGGCGCTGCGCGGCGGGTTCGCGGCGGGCGAGACGGTGAACCTGGGCTGGCGCGCGATCGACCTGCCCGCCGTGGCCGCGGGCGGATCCGACGGCCCGCTCACCTGGGACGGCGACCGGGCGATGATCCGCTGGGCGGCGTCCGGTGCGCTGATGCCCCTCGCCTCCTACCTCGCGGAGCGCATCGACCTGCTGCGCGACCCTCCCGGCGGGGCCTAGCCGCGCGACGAGTTGGATGTGCGGCCGCGCACGATCCCCACGAAGGCGTCCACGTCGGGCGTGGTGCGGTCGGCGTGCCACGCGAGCGCCACGGACGAGACCGGCCCGCCGCGCAGCGGGCGGTACGTCACGTCGCGCCGGTGATGCAGGCGCGCGAGCGACATCGGCACGATCACGACGCCGACCCCGGCGGCCACGGTCGCGATCGCGTCGGCCGTGGTCTCGGGCGCCTCGAAGCGCGGCGGCTCCGTGCCGGGCAGCTCGAGCGTTCCGAGCACGTCGTCGCGCGGGGTGATCACGACCTCGCCCGCCAGATCCTCGGGGTCGAGCTCGTCCGCCGCGGTGAGCGCCGAGTCGACGGACGCGACCACGACCGGCTCCTCGTCGTACAGCGCGATCACGTGCAGGTCCTCGCGGTCGATGGGCAGCCGCACGATCGCCGCGTCCACGTCGCCGGCGAGGATGGACGTGCGTTGCTCCTCGGCGGCGAGCGGCACCAGCTCGAGCGCGACGTGCGGCATCCGCTCGCGCCAGCGGTCGATCCACTTGCCGGGCGTCGCGCCGGCCACCGCGCCCAGCCGGAAGGTGCGGGGCTCCTCCGGGGCGGGCCGCGGTGCGGGCCCGGGCTGCGGGCTCGGGACGCGCCGCTGAGGGGTGCGTGCGCGCGCCGTGCGCGCGGGAGCGCCGCGTCGCCTGCCGCCCCGTCCCGTCTGCGCCATTCCGCCAGATTACGCGGCGCCGCCTGGGGAGGCCTCCCCGCCGCCGCAGTCCCACACAGTGGGGGTGCGACCGCTACCCTGGCGCAGGGAGCGCGAGCGCGCTCCCGCAGATTCGGGAGGGAATCACCATGGGTTTCACGGAGTGGGCCAAGTCGGTCTTCGGCGGCGCCAAGCAGGCCGCGACCGAGGCGACCGCCAACGTCAAGGAGTTCGCCGCCGAGGCGACCGAGAACGTCAAGGAGTTCGCGACGGAGGCCACGGCCAACGTCAAGGAGTTCGCCGCCGAGGCGACCGAGAACGTCTCGGAGTTCGCCGCCGAGGCCACGGAGAACGTCAAGGAGTTCGCCGCCGAGGCGACCGAGAAGGTCAAGGACGTCTCGGAGGACGTCGTCGCCAAGGTGCAGGATGTCGCCGGCGACGCCACGGAGAAGGTCAAGGACGTCTTCGACGGGGACCAGCCCGCTGCGGGCCAGACCCAGACGCCCGGCGCCTGAGCCGACCGCGAACGGGGCCGATCCGCGCTGCAGGCGGCCCCGTTCCGTGCGCGGAGCTCGGATCGCGCGCGGGTACGGTTGATTCCGAGTTCTTTCACGCGGATCCGCACAGAATGCCAGGTCCCGCGTCGACGCACAGCCAAGGAGACCCCGTGACCGATCGCGACGACATCCCCGACCGGCCCCGCATCTCGGTCGTGACCGATGACGACGGGTCCGGCATGGTCACCGTCGACGGCTCCACACGTCCGGTCAGTGCCCCGGACGCCGCGGGCGCCCGCAAGGCGGTGCTCGCGATGGTCGTCGAGGTCGCGCAGCAGTACGGCCGCCCGGTGCGGGTCGCGGCGAGCGGCAGCGACGGGCTGCGCACGCTGATCGTCGCTCCGGACGGCGCCGTCGAGGAGGCGATCGAGTCGCCCGCGCCCGCCGCCGTCTCCGGTCCGTCCGTGCTCGCGCCCGAGATCGTGACGAGCGTGCCGCGGTCCGCCCCGTCCGTCGTTCCCGCCGAGAACCCCGCGCAGACGGAGCCCGCGCCCGCCGGCCCCGCCCCCGTGTCGGCCGCGGCCGCCCCCGTCGAGACCGAGCCGGTCGTTCCCGACGACGCGGGCGCCGAGCCGCTCACCCGACGTTCGGCCCGCCTGCTCACAGCCCGCGACTTCGTCGAGACCGCGGCGCCGACCAAGCCCGTCCCCGCGACCGAGGGCTGGCGCGGATCCTTCAACCGCATGGGCTTCCGCCTCAAGCCGGGCAAGGAGGAGCAGGCGCGCCGCGACCGCCGCGAGACCATCCAGCGCGCGTTCTCGGGCCGCAAGACCATCGCGGTCATCGGCGAGAAGGGCGGCGTCGGCAAGACCACCACGACCTACCTGCTGGGCGCGACCCTCGGCCGCGTCCGTGGCGGCAGCGTGCTCGCGTGGGACAACAACGAGTACAAGGGCACGCTCGGCATCCGCGCCCTGCGCTCGCCCGACCACGACCACACCGCGATCGACCTGCTCAACCACGTGCAGCAGACGGATGCGCCGCTCAGCGCCGCCGACCTGATCGACTTCGTGCGCGCCCAGGGCGAGAACAAGTTCGACGTGCTCGCGTCGCAGAGCCTCGACGGCGACAGCGACGTGATCGACGAGGAGGCGTTCGGCCTGCTCCACGACACGCTCGCCCGCTCCTACCGCGTCATCATCGTCGACACCGGAAACAACTCGAAGGCCGGCACGTGGCAGTCCGCCGTCGCGGCCGCCGACGTGCTCGTGCTCACCACCATCGTCAAGGAGGACAGCGCCCGCACGCTCGCCTCGATGGCCGACACGCTCGTCGCGCACGGCCACGAGGAGAAGCTGCGCAACGCCGTCACCGTGATGAGCCACCCGTCGCCCACCAGCTACCCGGACCTCGAGCGCCGCCTGCTGCGGCACATGGGCGAGCTGACGCGCGAGGTCGTGTCCGTGCCGTTCGACCCCGCGCTCGACCGCGGCGACGTGATCGACTACGACGCGCTCAGCGACGAGTCGCGGGAGGCCTGGCTGGAGGTCACGGCGGCTGTCGCGGCGGGGCTGCGGTAGGTTCCGCTCCGGCTTCAGGGGGTCTCCGGCTACAGGGCCGCTCCGGCTCCGGGGTTCCGGGCTTCAGACCGCTCCGGCTCCGGGGGATCCGGTCGCGAACTTGGGGCCCGGGTCGCTTCGCTCCCCCCTAGTTGTACTGCCCAGGGACGTTGTTTGATCTGGCTTCCCTGATGTGACGAGAACCTCCCGGCAGAGTGAAGCTGCTACCGCATCCGCTCTGAACCAGGGAGGTTCATCGACGACCACTCCCGCGTCGCTTACGCCGAGATCCACGACGATGAACGCGCCGAGACCGCGATTGG
>NZ_BAAGXJ010000027.1:0-93039 GCF_054779895.1 Microbacterium lacusdiani
AGCGGTGAGCGCACTGGCGCGAGATGCCCATCTCCTTCGCGACGTGCGCGACAGGACGGCCGGCGAGGACGCGGCGCACGAGAATCAGACGGCCCGCGACAGTGAGCCGCGCATTACGGTGGACCAAGAGAAGGCCTCCACTTCGGTGACGTTAGACACCACCAATCGTGGAGGCCTTCTCCCTACCCGAGTGTCACCAACGTGCCGACCGGGTACAGCTAGGCGAGGCGCGGTCAGCGACTGAGGAGAAGCAGGCGGACGAGCTCGTCGCCGAGCAGTTCGGCGCCGTCGGCCGCGACCACAGCGAATGTGTCGCGGGCGTCGACGCACAGCCCGAGCTCGAGGGGTCGCGTCTCGATCCCGCCGCCCTTGCGCTGGATCACGAGCGTCGCTCCGGCGACGTCGCCGAGGCTCGTGACGAAGTGCTGCTGGCCCGGCGGCACGTCATCGCACAGGCTCGGCGCCGGCGGCGCGGGGGCCAGGTGCCCGGCGACCGCTGACAGCGTCGTGCGGGCCTCGCCTTGCTGTGCCACGGGGGACGTGTACCGGATGCTCAACGTCGCGTCGGCGGCCCACTGCTGCGGAGCGGGGGTCAGTGCGGCGGACGCGAGGCCGGCGGAGTCGAAGCGCACGGTCTGGGCGGCGCCGTCGAAGACGAGCTGCGCCGAGACATCCGGCTCGCCGCTGAGCGGAACCACGATCTCGCCCGGCTGCGCGCCCCGGTTCGCCTGCGCGAACGCGAGCGCCGAGTCGATCAGGATGTCCTGCCCCGCCAGCAGGTCGCCGAGGCTGCGCGTGACGGTGTCACTCGTCTCGGGGTACGTCACGGCGACCGCCAAGTCGAGCGCGTAGCCGTGGACTTCCGGCCCGAGCGTCACGGAGGCGAGTCCCGTGGAATCGAAGCGCACGTCGGCGACGGGCGCGCCGCCGGCGGTCACCGCGGCGACCTCGTCGACCGCGCCGCGCAGGGCGATCCTCACCTCGCCGGACTCCTTCGAGGCTTCGACGCCCACGACCTCGATCGGTGCGAGGTCCGTCGGCGCAACCGGCTCGCTCGTCGTCGGGGGTGTTTCGGGCTCCTCCGGCGCGAGCGCAGCGAGCAGCGCGTCCCGGATCCCCAGGCCGCTCAGCGAGAGGGAGGCGGGTGCGCCCTCTCCGCTGGTGTAGGCGACCTCGAGCGTCACGTCGGCGAGCGCCTGCTCGTGCGTGAGCGACACCACGAGCGTGGCGGTGCCGTCCGGGCCGAGCGTGCCGACGACCGCCGGCTCGGTGCCGGCCATCGCGACGGCCAGCGGCATGCCGACCGACAGTCCGCCGCCGGCCGTGGTCGCGTCCGACAGCGCGTAGACGGCGACCTCGCGATCGGCGTCGCCGCGAACGTCGAGCTCGACCAGGCCGTCGTCGCGCACCCGGGCTCCGTCGAGCTCGAGGTCGAGCGCCTCGACCTCGTCGACGATCTCGTCCGCGACCTCGGTCGGCGCAGGCGCGACGATCTCGACGGCGGGAGCGGCCGAGCGCGTCACCGGTGCGGTGGCACGCGGGGGCACGGGCGCGAGCGTCGGCTTCGGCGCGGGAGCGGCACGGGGCGGCGCGGGCTCCGCGTCGTCCTCCATGGCGTTCGCCAGCACGTCGATGAGGGCGGGGTCGGCCTCGACAGCCGCCGCGGGCGGCGCGGCCTCGTCGGCCGCGGAGGGCGCGGTGGTCGGCGAGGCGCCGCCGGGGTTCAGGGCCGACGCGACCACGGCGCCCGCGACGGCGACGGCGGCCGCCGCGGCGGCGATCAGGCCGCCGACGGTCCACACCGTGCCCGAAGAGCCGGAAGACCCCGAGGAGCCACCCGAGCCGCCCACACCGGCGAGCACGCCGCCGCCGGCGACCACGGCGCCCTCGACGACGCCCGACGGCATCGCCGCCAAGGCGACCAGCGCCGCGTCGTCGCGCTGCAGCGACGCGAGATAGGTGGCGGTGGCGGACACGCCGATCGTGAGGGGGAGCAGCACCAGCGCGAGCCGGCTGCCGACCTCCTTGGCCTCGCTCGCCACGATCGCGCACCGGGCGCACGAGCCCAGGTGGGTGTCGAGGCGCTCGCGCTGCTTCGCGGTGAGGTTGCCGAGCGTGTGCGCGCCGAGGCGCTCGATCGCCCACTGGCACTCGGAGCCGTCCGCGACCGAGTTCAGGTGCGCCTGGATCCATGCCTCGCGCAGACCCTCGCGCGCGCGGAAGGCGAGCTGCGCGACCGCGACCGGCTTCATCCCGAGCAGGGGAGCGATCTCGGCGGGCTTGAGCTGCTCGATCTCGGTGTACCAGAGCACCTCCTGCCAGCGGGTGGGCAGGCTGCGGAAGGCGGTGTGGGTCAGGCTGCGGTCGAGCGCGGCCAGGGTCGCCTCGTCGGTCGACTCGGGGTCCTCGAGCGTCTCGAGCTCGTCGATCGTCTGCTCGCTCTGCGCGCGTCCCCACGCGGCGGCCGTGTTGCGGATCGATGTGAACAGGTACGCGCGGAACGAGCCCGTCGGGCCGCCGCCGCGCTGGATCGCCTGGAAGATGCGCGCGTACGCCTCCTGCACGAGGTCGTCCGGGTCGATCGAGGACGTCACGGAGCGCGCCACGACGACGCCCGAGCGGTAGTGCCGGCGCCACAGCTCGCCGAACGCCTCGCCGTCGCCTGAGCGCGAGCGCAGCACGAGATCCGCGTCGGGCGCGGTCTCGGTGGCGTCGGGAGTCTCGTGGGTGGTCATGATCCTGCTCAGGCGAGGTGAGGGGCGGGTCGGGTGATCATCCGCCACGGGCGCGTCGGGTGCGCGCACACGGATCCCATTGTGTCCCGGACAGGGGTGTCCGCGCCACCGGAGGGCCGGATTATCGGGCGATTCCGGGCTCCAAAGGGTCCTGGCTGGGAGTTCCGAAAAATCTTCCGGAACCCGCGTAATAGATCCGCCTCGACCGCATCTCTTGGGGTGAGAGCACCGATGTCCGCTCCGCGTTGCCGGGGGGCTCGCGGACGGCAAGCGCCCGGGGATGCCCATTCCCAGCGCAACGGGGCTCGAGAGGTTCTCGGGGGAGGGCTCTCGAGCCCCGTTTCTCACGATGGGCCGGTGCGGCACGACCGAGGTGCCGCGCACCGGCCGGGGCAGTGCGGGCGCGGAGGACCTGGGGAGGAACCTCCGCGCCCCGCCCCGAAGCCGCAGAGCCGGCGATCAGCCGATCGGCATCGGGAGGTCGCCGTCCACCTCGAGCTCGACGCCCGGCTGGACCGCGCCGTCCGATGCGCCCACCGTCGCGTCGAGCGAGGCGTCCACGCCCGCGCCGGTCGCACCCTCGACCGCGTCGAGCGCGTCGACGTCAAGCGAGGCGTCGAGGGAGGCGTCGAGCGACCCATCCGGGCTCGGGTCCACGCCGACGACCGCCCCGACCGAGGCCCCGACCGACGCGTCCACGGGCCCGGGCGCCGAGAGGTCTGCCGACGCATCCACAGCCGCCGAGGTGTCCGTGACCTCGACCCCGGCCTGGACCGAGTCGAGCGCATCGACCGCCGCCGAGACGCCGTCCGCGTCGGCCGCCACGTCGACATCGACGACCTCCGCGACCTCCGCCGCGGCGCCGACCTCGGCGGGCGGCGTGGGCGCCGGGCCGGGCGGCACGGGCGATGATGGCGCAGGACCGGACGGAGCGGCACGCGGCACCGAGGGCGAGGAAGCCGGGGGAGCGCTCGCCGCGGGAGCCGTGACCGCCGGCGCCGGCGTCGTCTCCGGCGCGGCCGAGCGCGTGTCGGTCACGCGCGGCGGAGCGGCGGGCTCCGGTGCGGGCGCCTCCTGCACGGCGGCGGTGCCGGACAGCGGTGCGGGCGAGGCCGGCGCAGCGGCGACGGCGCCGCCGACGAGCGCCCCGGCGAGCGTCAGGGTCGCGACCCCGGTGGACACCAGCGCGCCGACCGCGAGCGTTCCCGGTGCGGCGATGGCGAGGGCGCCGACCGGGGCCAGGGCGGCGGGAACCGGCGTGAGAGCCGAGGACATCGCCATGGCGCGGCCCGCCGGCGCGAGGTAGGCCGCAGCGGCGGCAGCGCCCACGAGCGCCGGCAGCAGCGCGGGCGCGAGCTGGATGCCGACCTGGCGCGCCTCCGCCGCGACGCCCGCGCACGGCGGGCATACGTCGAGGTGCGCCTCGACGCGCGCGCGTCGCGAGGCGGTGAGCCTGCCGCGCGCATGCGCTCCGAGCCGCGCGATGGTCCAGCGGCAGTCGGCGCCGTCGCCGAGCGCCGCCACGTGCGCCTGGATCCAGGCCTCGCGCAGCCCCTCGCGCGCGCGGAAGGCGAGCTGCTTGACGGCTCCGGCGGACATGCCGAGCAGGGGAGCGGCGTCGCTCGGGCCGAGCCCCTCGATCTCGCAGTACCAGAGCACCTCCTGCCAGCGCCTCGGCAGGGTGCGGAACGCACGCAGCACCAGGCCGTGGTCGTCGGCCGCGAGCCGTGCGTCCTCCGTCGTCGCCGGGTCGGGCAGCGCCTCGAGCTCGTCGATCGCGGCCGTGTCGTGTCGCGCCCGCGCCCACGAAACGGCCGTGTTCCGGATGGCCGTGAACAGGTAGGCGCGGAACGGTCCCGTGGGGCCGCCGCCGCGGCGCAGGATGCCGAACACGCGCGCGAAGGCCTCCTGCACGAGATCGTCGGCGTCCGTGCCGGCGCCGATCGACCGCGCGACCGTCAGGGCGGCGCCGTGGTGACGCGTCCACAGTGCCGCGAAGGCGGCCGCGTCGCCCGCGCGCGAGCGGCGCACCAGTTCGGCGTCGGAGGGCGACGGATCGGCGGGGCTGGCGTGCACGGCGGACCTGCTTCGGAATGGCCCGGCGGGTGCCGCCGGGTGCGGACCCCTCGATTGTCCCGCTCGCGCGTGGATCTCCCAACGGTGCCCAGGTAGCGCGCGGGCACCTGCGGAGGATTTCTCGGCGAATCGCGTGACCGATCCGGCATCCGTGCGTCTCTCCTCATGAAGACGTCGCCGGACGCGAATGCGAGGGGGATCCGCGTCCGGCTGCACAGCAGCGATTCGGGTTCGGCTGCCGTGCGGGGCCCGGACTGCTCGGGGGAGGAGCTCCGGGCCCCGACTCTTCCGACCGTCCCCTGGCGGGATCAGGTCGTCGCGGCCGGCCGCCCCGCAGCCGCTACACTGGGCGTGTCGCGACTGGCGTTGAGGTGGTGCACCACCGGGAAGCGACCGAGACGGCATTCGACCGCACGCCTGGGCCGATGCGAGCACTTTCTACCCGCACGTCGTCTGGAGATCGCCATGACCGATCCGCTGTTCAACGCCCCCCTCGCCGAGGTCGACCCCGAGATCGCGCAGGTCCTGCAGCGCGAGCTCGACCGGCAGCGCGGATTCCTCGAGATGATCGCGTCCGAGAACTTCGTGCCCGTGTCGGTGCTCGAGTCGCAGGGCTCGGTGCTCACGAACAAGTACGCCGAGGGCTACCCCGGCCGTCGCTACTACGGCGGCTGCGAGGAGGTCGACGTCGCCGAGGAGCTGGCCATCCAGCGCGCCAAGGACCTGTTCGGCGCCGAGTTCGCCAACGTCCAGCCCCACTCCGGCGCCTCGGCGAACGCCGCCGTGCTGCACGCGATCGCGCGCCCCGGCGACACCATCCTGGGCCTCTCGCTCGACCACGGTGGCCACCTCACGCACGGCATGAAGATCAACTTCTCGGGCCGCCTGTACGACATCGTGGCGTACGGCGTCGACCCCGAGACCTCGATGATCGACATGGACGAGGTGCGTCGCCTCGCCGTCGAGCACAAGCCGAAGGTGATCATCGCCGGCTGGTCGGCGTACCCCCGTCAGCTCGACTTCGCCGCGTTCCGCGCGATCGCCGACGAGGTCGGGGCGCTGCTCTGGGTCGACATGGCGCACTTCGCCGGCCTCGTCGCCGCGGGCCTGCACCCGAGCCCCGTGCCGCACGCGCACGTCGTCTCGTCGACCGTGCACAAGACCATCGGCGGTCCACGCTCGGGCTTCATCCTGTCGAACGACCCCGAGATCGCGAAGAAGATCAACTCCGCCGTGTTCCCGGGCCAGCAGGGCGGCCCGCTCATGCATGTGATCGCCGCGAAGGCGACCGCGTTCAAGCTCGCCGCCACCGACGCGTTCAAGGACCGCCAGGAGCGCACGCTGCGCGGTGCGAAGATCCTCGCCGAGCGCCTGTCGCAGCAGGATGTCGCGGACGCCGGCATCACGATCCGCTCGGGCGGCACCGACGTTCACCTGGTGCTCGTCGACCTGCGTAACGCCGCGATCGACGGCAAGCAGGCCGAGGACCTGCTGCACGAGATCCGCATCACGGTGAACCGCAACTCGGTGCCGAACGACCCGCGCCCGCCCATGACCACGTCGGGCCTGCGCATCGGCACGCCGGCGCTCGCGACCCGCGGGTTCGGCGACGCCGAGTTCACGGAGGTGGCCGACGTGATCGCCCTGGCCCTGCAGCCGGGCGCGGACATCCCGGCCCTGCGCGAGCGGGTGGCCCGCCTGGCGGAAGCCTTCCCGCTGTACCCCGGCCTCTGACGGATAGGCTCCGGATCATGCCCGCACAGAAGCTGGATGGAACCGCCACAGCCAAGGCGATCAAGGACGAGCTGACCGAGCGCGTTGCCGCGCTCAAGGAGAAGGGCGTCACGCCCGGCATCGCGACCGTGCTGGTCGGCGCCGACCCGGCGTCGCAGCTGTATGTCGGCATGAAGCACAAGCAGTCGGAGGCGGTCGGGATGAACTCGATCCAGCGCGAACTGCCCGCCGACGCGACGCAGGAGCAGGTCGAGGCGCTGATCGACGAGCTCAACGCCGACCCCGCGTGCCACGGCTACATCGTGCAGCTGCCGCTGCCCAAGCACCTCGACACCGACGCGATCCTCGAGCGCATCGACCCCGCCAAGGACGCCGACGGCCTGCACCCGACCAACCTCGGGCGGCTCGTGCTGAACGTGAACGAGCCGATCGCGACGCCGCTGCCGTGCACGCCGCGCGGTGTGATCGAGCTGCTCACGCGCAGCGGGTACGACCTGAAGGGCAAGCACGTCGTGGTGGTCGGCCGCGGCGTCACGATCGGTCGTCCCATGGGCCTGCTGCTGACGCGCCGCGACGTGAACGCGACCGTGACCCAGGTGCACACGGGCACGCCCGACATGGGGCCGTACCTGCGGCAGGCGGACGTGATCGTCGCCGGTGCGGGCGTCAAGCACCTGATCAAGGCCGAGGACGTCAAGCCCGGTGCGGCCGTGCTGGACGTCGGCGTGACGCGTGAGGCGGATCCCGAGACCGGCAAGCAGAAGGTGTACGGCGACGTGCATCCGGATGTCGCCGACGTCGCGGGGTACCTGTCGCCGAACCCGGGCGGCGTCGGCCCCATGACCGTCGCGCTGCTCATGACGAACGTGGTCGAGGCGGCCGAGCGCTCGATCGCCTAGGAGCCGCGCAGCGCGCCCTCGAGCCCGGTGATCCGGCCGAGCTGGACTCGGACCAACGGAGGCCGGAGGGGGCCGGTGCCCTGGAGCGGGGCACTCCGTCCGGAAACGTGGACCGTGAACAGCACGAGGAGCGTGCTATCAACGGAGCATGCTGAACCTCATCGGCGCTCGCCGCATCCTGGTCGACGCTCGCACCGAGCGGGACGGGCCCCTCGGGATCGGCGCCGACGGCCTGGTGGCCGACGGTGAGGTTCCGGGAGCGGAGACGCTGGATGTCACGGGCTGCGTGCTGACGCCCGGGCTCGTGAACGCCCACCATCACCTGCTGCAGTCGGGCTTCCGCACCCTCCCCGGCACCCGTGGCGTCCCCATGCGGGATTGGCTGCCGGCCATGGCAGCCGCCTACGGCGCAGCCGGAATCGACGCGTCCCTGGTGCATGCCACCGCGGCCGTCGGGATCGCGGAGTCACTGCTGTGCGGTGTCACGACGATCGCGGACCATCACCTGAACTGGCCCGCACCGGATGGTGCCGATCCCGTCGCTCGCACGGTCGCGATGGCCGAGGGCGTCGCCGCGGCGGCCGGGGAGCTGGGGGCTCGGCTGGTGTTCGTGCGGGGATCGGCGCGCGACGATGCGCACGCCGCCGCCGACAGCGCGGACGCCATCGCCGAGCGCCTGCTCGCCCAGGGGCACGAGGGCGGAGTCACGCGGGACGGCAGGCTGCAGGTGGGCGTCGGGCCGGCGGGGGTGCACTCCGACGGGGAGGAGACGTTCCGGCGCCTCGCCGAGGTGGCGCGGCGGCACGGGCTGCGGCGACGCACGCAGGCGAACGAGCAGGTCGACACCGAGGTCGCGCTGCAGCGTCACGGTCGTCGTCCTCTCGACCTGCTCGACGAATGGGGGTGGCTCGCGCCCGACGTCACGATCGCGCACCTGTGCGACGTCACGGACGACGAGATCGCCCTGCTCGCGGAACGGGGGATCACCGCGACGCACGCGCCCGGCTGCGATGTCCCCATGGGCTGGGGCATCGCGCCCGTGGCCCGCCTGCTCCAGGCCGGCATCCCGGTGGGGCTCGGCACCTCGGGTGGCGGCTCGAACGACGCAGGCCACCTGCTCGCCGACGCGCGGCTCGCGATGCAGATCTCGGGGCTGGTCGGCCCGCAGCTTCCGGCGCGCACGGTGCTCGGAATGGCGACGGAGGGCGGCGCGACGGGCCTCGGTCGTGCGGATCTCGGGCAGCTGCGCCCCGGAGCACGAGGCGACGTGTGCGTCTGGGACGTCTCCGGCGTCGCCGACGCAGGGGTGGCCGACCCGATCGCGGGGCTGCTGTGGGCGGCCCCGGGCCGGCGGCCGCGCCACGTGATCGTCGGCGGACGCGTCGTCGTGCGGGATCACCGACTCGTCGCGGCGGACGAGCGTGACCTCGTGCGTGCCCTGAGCGGACGCGTCGGCCGCTGACGCGGCGAGCGAGGACTCAGAGGTCCAGGACGATCCGCGGGCAGGCCGCCCGGGAGACACACACCATCATGACGGCGCCGTCCGCCTGCTCGACCGGCGTGAGCACGGAGTCGCGGTGCTCGATCTCGCCCTCGAGCACCGCCACCTCGCACGTGCCGCACGTGCCGCGGCGGCAGCTCGAGAGCACCATCGCGTCGGGAGCCTGCTCGCGGATCGCGTCGAGCACCGACTGATCCGGGTTCACCGTCACGACCTCGCCGCTGAGCGCCAGCTCCACCTCGAACGGGTCGGGCCATACCGGCTCGCCGAACTCCTTGGCCTCGAAGCGCTCGACGTGCAGGAGCGCGTCGATCCGTGGCGCTGCGAGACCGACGCTCGTCGCACGCTCCGTCACCGCGCCCTCAAGAGCCTCGAGCAGCCGCGCGGGTCCGCAGGCGTAGACGGCCGTGTCCGCGACGACGGCCTCCGCGAAGGCGCGGACGTCGAGGCGGTCTCCCTCGTCGGAGGCGTGGATCCGCACGTGCCCCGGATAGGCCGCACTGAGCTCTTCCGCGAACGCCATGGTGCGCCGGGAGCGCCCGGAGTAGTCGAGGGTCCACTCGGCGCCGGCTGCCTCCGCGATCGCGACCATGGCGCGCAGGGGCGTGATGCCGATGCCGCCCGCGACGAATCGGTAGCGGGTACCGGGGGACACCTCGAACGCGAAGTGGTTGCGCGGCCCGCGCACTCGCAGCCGCTGGCCGACCACGATGTCCTCGTGCAGGCGCACCGAGCCGCCGCGGCCGGCCTCCTCGCGCAGCACAGCGACGCGCCACGTGGACCGATCATCCGGATCGCCGCACAGCGAGTACTGCCGCTCGAGGGCCTCACCGTCCCGCGCGGGAAGGATCAGGTCGATGTGAGACCCGGGCGTCCAGGCCGGCAGGGCGCGCCCGTTCGGGGTGACGAGGTCCAACGCCACGACGCCATCGGCGAGATCCGTGCGCGCCGCGACCACGAGGTCACGCTCCACGTCGCTGAAATAGCTCACGTTCCTCCTCGCATCCCGCCGGAACAGAGGTCTGAGGCGGGGTCCCGGCACGACACGTTACGAGCCCGCAACACGCGCCGACGTGCCCGGTAACACGCCGCGCGTTGAATGCTCTCACACCCAGTGTTGGTCATGCCAACACTGCCAGACGACCCGATCGACGTGAGAAAGCGAGAGCCGTGCGACGCGTCCACCCCCAGGATCTCCGGCCGGGACAGGCGATCGCGACCCTGCGCGGCGTCACGCTGCCGGACGGTTCGAGCACCACGCTGAGCATCGCCGACGGGCGGATCATCGCCCCGCCGGATGCTCCGCTCGCCCCCGCCGTGGCGGCCATCGCGGAGCGGGAGGTGGAGGCGACCGGCTGGCTCCTGCTGCCGCCGGCGGCCGACCTGCATGCCCACATCGACAAGGCCTACACCTGGAGCGCGGCGGGCGAACCAGAAGGCTCACTGGAGGACGCCGTCGCGTGCTGGCGGGCCTTCGGGTCCGCCGTGACGGAAGAGCGGATCGCGCTGAACGCCCGGCGGCAGCTCGACGCGGCGCTACGCGCGGGAGTGACGGCCGTGCGCACGCACGTCAACTATCACGAGGGCGTCGATCCGCTGCGCGGGATCCGCGCGGTGCTCGAGGCGCGCGAGGACTACCGCGGGCTCGTGGACGTCCAGGTGGTCGCGATGCACGACCAATTCCGCGACACGGGCATGATCCGAGAGGCGATCGCCCTCGGGATCGACCTGATCGGCGCCGCGCCCCACCTGAGCACGGATCCGCACGGGGAGATCGACCGCGCCGTGGGGCTTGCGGAGGAGATGGGAATCGGCGTCGATCTCCACACCGACGAGACGCTCGACCCCGAGTCTCTGGACCTGCTCCACCTCGCCCGGCGCACCGCGGATTGGCCCGAAGAGATGACGCGCTCGGCGGGCCACTGTGTGAGCCTCGCCGTCCAGCCCCCCGATCGTCTAGCCGCGGTGCTCGACGCCGCCGCGGAGGCGCGCGTGAGCATCATCACCAACCCCCTCACGAACCTCTACCTGCAGGGGTGGGAGCATCCGGTCGCCACGCCGCGGGCCGTGCCCCCGCTCGCGGCCATCCTCGACGCGGGGGTCGTGCTCGCCGCCGGGGGCGACAACGTGCAGGATCCGTTCAATCCGCTGGGCAACGGCGACATGGTGCACGTCGCGGCCGCGCTCGTCCTGGCCGGCCATCTCGCACCCCGCCGGGCGTGGAACGTGGTGGCGAGGGGCCGGGAGCTGCTCGGACTGGGCTCGGCCGGCGGCGCCGTCGGCGACGACGCGGACATGATCCTCGTGCGCGCCGCGTCGGTGGCGGAGGCGCTCGCCGAGCGGGCCCCCGATCGGATCGTCGTGCGCCGGGGCCGCGTCGTCGCGACCCGACTGACCGCGTCCGACGTGGTCCCCGTCTCCACCAGGAAGGAGGTAGCGCTATGAGTGCCACCGCCACCATCCCGACGCTCCGTCTGGACGATGTGACCAAGGAGTTCGCGACCGGCACCCGCGCGCTCGCCGGTGTGAGTCTCTCCGTCTCGCGCGGCGAATTCGTGTCGGTCGTCGGGCCGTCCGGCTGCGGCAAGTCCACGCTCCTGCGGCTCGCGTCGGGCCTCGACGACGTCAGCCAGGGAACGCTCGAGGTCGACGCCGCCGTGACGAGCTTCGTGTTCCAGGATGCGACCCTGCTCGAATGGCGATCCGCCCAGAAGAACGTCGAACTCGTCGGCGAACTCGCGGGGGTGCCGGCCGCGGAGCGCGCCCGCCGCGCTCGTGAGGCGCTGGCGCTCGTCGGCCTGGACGGTTTCGAGAAGCAGCACCCGCGCCAGCTCTCCGGCGGCATGCGCATGCGCGTCTCCATCGCGAGGGCCCTCGTCGCCGAGCCGCAGCTCGCGCTCTTCGACGAGCCGTTCGGCGCGCTCGACGAGATCACGCGGCTCAAGATGCAGACCGAGCTGCAGCGGATCTTCCAGCTGAAGTCCTTCGCCGCGATGTTTATCACGCACTCCATCTCGGAGGCGGTGTACCTGTCGAGCCGCGTGCTCGTGATGAGCGGCCGCCCTGGCCGCATCGTGGACGACATCGAACTGCCCTGGTCGTACCCGCGGCCGCCCGAGCTGCGGTACGAGCCAGAGTTCGGCCGCATCGCCGGACACATCTCGAAGGCACTGGAGGAGCACTCGTGAGCGACGAGGCCATCATGACCCGCGAGCCGATGGCGATGGCCCCCGCTCGCGAGAACGCACCGCGCGAGGTCACATCCTTCGCCAAGGTCGCAGGTGCGACAGGATCCCGCGCGCTGCCCATCGCACTGGCCCTCGTCGGCATCGTCGCGATCTGGTACGCGGTCTCGTACGTGCTGCTCAGCGAGGACCGCCGATTCCTCCTCCCGCCGCCGCATCAGGTGTTCGCCGAGACGCTCGGAAACCCCCAGGTCATCGGTCCCATGCTCGAGGCGCTCGGCCAGACCACCGCGGTCGCACTGATCGGGCTCGCCCTCGCCGTGGTGATCGGGATGGGCTGGGCGATCCTGATGTCGCAGTCGACGCTGGCGGAGAAGATCCTCTATCCCTACGCGGTCATCCTGCAGACGATCCCGATCCTCGCGCTCACACCCCTGATCGGGATCTGGATGGGGTACGGGATCCCGGCGCGCATCGTCGTGTGCGTGATCATCGCGGTGTTCCCGATGATCTCGAACACGCTCTTCGGGCTGCATTCGGCCGAGGCGTCCGCGCACGATCTCTTCACGCTCAACAAGGCCACCCGATGGCAGCGGCTGACGAAGCTGCAGCTCCCCGCCGCGATCCCGTCGATCTTCACCGGTCTGCGCAACGCGGCCGGGCTGTCCGTCATCGGCGCGATCGTGGGCGACTTCTTCTTCCAGCAGGGCTCCCAGGGCATCGGCGGGCTGCTGCGCACGTACACGCTGCGGCTCAACATGGAGTCCCTCTTCCTGGCGATCATCTTCACCGCGCTCTTCGGCGTCGTCGTCTTCTCGATCTTCGCGGCCCTCGACCGCGCGGTCGTCGGTCGCCTGTTCGGCTGGAAGAAGCGATGAGCCGACGCCGAACCGCTCGCCGTCCGCGGCGCGCCTGATCCGTCCCACCCCGAGAACACAGCCAACCCCACAGGAGGAACCCGTGCCCACCACTTCCGTCGCCGCGCGGACGCGCCGCGCGCTCGCCGCAGGAGTCGTCCTCTCCACCGCCATAGGCCTCGCGTCGTGCGCGGGCGCCGCCCCCGCCGCCGCGCCCAGCGGCGGCTCCGCGAGCAGCGCCCCGGCCGCCGAGGCCGGAAGCGCGCTCGATCTGTCGGACGTCTGCCCCGCGACCGTCGTGATGCAGCAGGACTGGCAGCCCGAGGCCGAGCACGGCGCCATGTACAACCTCGTCGGCGACGACTACACGGTCGACACCGACACCAAGACCGTGACCGGCTCGCTCGTCGCGCAGGGAGTGGACACGGGCGTCGACATCGAAGTGCGCCCCGGCGGCCCGAACGTCAACTTCCAGCCCGTGCCGGCGCTGATGTACCTCGACCCCGACATCCTGCTGGGCGCGGTCACGACCGATGCCGCGATCGTCGCGGCGGCGGACCAGCCCACCGTCGCGGTCGCGTCGCAGCTCACCTGGAGCCCGCAGATCCTGATGTGGGACCCCGAGAGCCACGACGGCGCGCAGACCATCGAGGAGGCGACGGCCGACGGCGCGATCGTCGTCACGGCGGGCGACGTCATCCCGTCGCTGCTGCGCTCCCAGGGCATGATCGACGATTCGCAGATCGACACGAGCTATGAGGGCACGCCGCAGCGGTTCGTGTCCGACCCGACGATCCTCCAGCAGGGTTTCGCCACCGCCGAACCGTACATCTACGAGAACGAGATCCCGGAATGGGGCAAGCCGGTGGGCTACCAGCTGCTCTCGGAGATCGGCTGGTCGGTGTATCCGGAGCCGCTGGCCGTGCGCCCGGAGGCGATCGAGGAGCACGGCGACTGCCTCGAGAAGCTGATCCCGATCATGCAGCAGTCGCAGCTCGACTTCCTCGAGGAGCCCGACAAGGCCATCGCCCTGATCCTCGACCTGGTGGAGCAGTACGACACCGGATGGACCTACTCCGAGGGCGTCGCAGAGTACTCCGTGCAGCAGCAGCTCGATCTCGGCCTGGTGGAGGACGACCCCGCCTCCGGCGTCTTCGGCGCCTTCGACCCCGAGCGCATGCAGACGATCGTCGACGACTTCGTGCCGTTCCTGGTCGACGCGGGCAGCATCAGCCAGGCCGACGCCGATGCGATCGACGTCGAGTCGCTCTACACGAACGACTTCCTCGACACGTCCATCTCGATGGAGTGACGCGGCCGGTGGCGCGCCCCTCAGCGGCTGTGCTGCTGCTCCTTCACGACGAGGACACGGCAGCTTCCGCCCTCCGGGGTGCGCCACCGGTGGCGGATGCCGCTCTCGTAGTAGGTCGCATCGCCCGCGCGAAGAAGGACCTCGGTGTCGCCGAGCGACACGATGACCTCCCCTTCGAGCACGTAGAGGAACTCCTCCTCGTCGTGCTGCCACCAGGCGCCGTCATCGAACGCGCCCGAGAAGATCATCGGAAGGAAGCGTGCACGATGCTGCGCGAGAACGGCCAGGGGCCCGGTCCCCGCGTCAACCGGCGACCCCGACTCCTGCCGGTAGACGTAGTACGCCCCCTCGGGACGGTCCGGTGGATCCTCCGTGAGCAGATCCTGCTGGGTCGTCCCCAGGGCGCGCGCGATGCGGAACAGGGACGCCATGCTGAGCCGCTCGAGGCCGCGCTCCACCTGACTCAGGAACGAGTGCGACAGCTCCGCCTCCGCGGCCGCCTGCGTCAGCGTCATTCCCCGGCGCTGACGCAGCGCCCGGATCCGCGCGCCCAGCGCGCGCGCCGACTCGTCCACGTCCGTGGCCCGGCCCGGTGCAGCCGAGCCCTCGGTCGCGTCTGTCATGGCTGAAGATTACCGGCCGCCCCATCGCCCAGGAGGACACACATGACCCCGCCCGACTACTCGGCTCTCGAATCCGACCTCGCCCGGCTGCTCGGACCACGCGGCGTCAGCAGTGACCTGCGACAGCGGGAGAAGGCCTCCGTCGACGGCGCACGGATGTCGCCGATCATCGCCGAGCTGCTGCCCCTCGGCGTCGCCGATCTCGTGGCGTTCCCGACGTCGGCCCAGGAGATCGCCGCGGTCGTGAAGCTCGCGGTCGACCACGGAGCCCCGATCACTCCCCGCGGCAAGGGGACCGGGAACTACGGGCAGGGCATCCCGATGCCGGGCGGCCTGGTGATCGACACGTCGCGGGCTCGCGCCATCGTCGAGATCGGGGACAACACGATCACGGCGGAAGCGGGAGCGACCATGTCGGCGCTCGAGCAGGCCGCGCGGGCGGCCGGTCGCCAGCTGTGGATGTACCCCTCCACGGTGCATTCGACGATCGGCGGGTTCCTCGCAGGCGGCTCAGGCGGCACCGGGACGATCGCGCACGGCAGCAACCACATGGGTTTCGTCGTCGCGCTCGACGTCGTCACACCCGCCTCCGGAGGTCGGCTCATCCACGTGGAGGGGGACGAGGCCCTCGGTTACGTGCACAACTACGGGACGGCGGGGATCATCGCGCGCGCGACCGTCCGCATCGAGCCGCTGCAGGACTGGCGTGGACTGTACGCGTCCTTCGAGACGTTCGCGGGCGCGCTGTCGGTGCTGCGCGCGCTCGGGCGGCTCCGTCCGACTCCGCGGCTGGTCTCGGCGGACCCTCCACACATCACGGCGCAGCTGCCGCCGGACCCCGCCTTTCCCGAGGGACGCGCCTCGCTGCGCATGATCGCGGATGCCGAGACCGTCGCCGAGGCGACCGCCGTCATCGAGGGCGCGGGAGGTCGCGTCGAGGACGTGCGTGAGGGGCCCGGAGTGTCGGCCGCACTGTCGGTGCTGAGCTACAACCACCCGATCGAATGGCTGCAGAAGTCGGAGCCCGGCGTGTACTTCCATGTCGAGGTGTCGGGGGATGCGCTGGTCGAGCGCATCGACGAGGTGCAGGCCGTCTACCCCGGCGGCATGCTGCACATCGAGGCGGGGCACACCGTGCCGATCGGAATGCTCGCGGGCATCTACGAGAGCCCCGAGGCGGTCTATGCCGGCATCGACCGGCTGACGTCGCTCGGCGTCGGCGTCCACAGCCCCCACCAATGGAACGTCGATTTCCGCCTGGCGGAGACGGTGGCGCTCGCCGCGGAGACCGATCCCGCGCACCTGCTCAACCCCGGCAAGCTCAACCCCGACTATCGGGGGCCCGTCAAGGGAGCGATCCGATGACCGATGCACACCTTCCCCCGACCCGTCGGTGGGACGACCTCGCCGGCCCGTCGCTCGTCGCCGCGACCTCGGAGCGCTCGGTCGCGGTGGTGCCCATCGGCGCGATCGAGCACCACGGGCCGCACCTTCCCCTGCGCACGGACTCCCTCGTGGCCGAGGCGGTGGCCACCGCCGCGGTCGAGCGCGCCGTCGCGGCAGGGATCGACGCGTGGCTGCTTCCGACCATCACGTACGCGAAGTCGGACGAGCACCACTGGGCCCCCGGCACGCTGTGGATCGAGGGCACCACCCTGCTCGATCAGCTGATCGAGCTCGGCCGGGCGATCGCCATGACCCCCGTGAAGACCATCGCGTTCGTGAACGGCCATGGCGGCAACGTCATGCTGCTCGGCTGGGCGAACCGCGAGCTCCGCCGCCGCTTCGGGCTGCGCTCGTTCTCCATGCCGTCCGGGGCGGGAACCGCGGGCGACGGACGGGACGGCCGGCCCGACGAGCTCGGGCAGGGGATCCACGCGGGGTTCGGGGAGACGTCGCTCATGATGCACCTCGCTCCCCATCTGGTCGCTCCGGTCCTGCCGCCACGGAACGTGCCCGAGAGGATCGCGGCGATGACGCACATCGGCTTCAACCGCAAACCCGTGATGTTCGGCTGGACGAGCGACGACTTCGGCCCGACGGGCGTGATCGGCGATCCCACGGGCGCGAACGCCGCGCACGGAAAGGTGCTGTTCGAACAGGGCGTCGCATTCGTCAGCGAGGCGCTGGCTGAGATCGATCGTTTCGAATTCGCGTAGGGAGACGCATGGAGAGCACTCCGGATCCGACGGCCGGGTGGGAGCGGAACCCGGTGCATGCGGACGCCACGCCGCCGCATCCCGCGGGCCTCGTGCGGTCGTGGCTTCCGGGGGCGGGGGCGGATGCAATGCTCATGACCGTCTCGACCGTGGACGCCGAGGGGTGCCCACGCGCGCGCACGGTGCGCCTCACGGGCTACGACGGCGAACGGTTCCTCTTCCATACGGATGCACGAAGCAGCAAGGTCGCCGAGCTCGCAGCCGAGCCCAGGGTCGCGCTGACCCTCCTCTGGGCGGAGGACGCGCGGCAGCTCGTCGTCCAGGGCACAGTCCGCGCCACCACCGGCTCCGAGCGGGATCGCGCCTACGAGGCCCTGCCGCCGTACCTCAAGCAGCTCGCGTGGCTGAACTCCCCGGAGTACGCGACGCTCTCGCTCGCCGAGCGCGAGCGACGGTGGGCCGACTTCGCGCGGGAACACCCTGACCCGCCCCAGCCGCAGACCTGGACGGGCTTCGCGGTCACCCCGCACCGCCTGATGTTCTGGGCGTCGACCGGACGAGCCGCGAGTCGTCGCCTCGAGTACACGCGCGGCTCGGACGGCTGGGACGTGCGCCACCTGCCCGGCTGAACCCGGTCAGGCGCTCTGGTGGCGGTCGAGGAACTCGTAGACCGCGGTCTCGTCGACGCCGGGGAACTGGCCGCGGGGGAGCGGCGCGAAGATGTGCGTGTGCACGCGCGCGCTCGGCCACGCGCGGCCCTTCCAGCGGGCCGACTGGTCGGCCGGGGCGCGACGGCAGCAGCTCTCCTCGGGGCACGTCGAGATCTCGCGGTTCTGCGTCTCGCGGCCGCGCCACCACTTGGCGTCGTCGAAGCGCACGCCCACCGTGATGGAGAACCCGCCCCGGTCGCTCGTGCCGGTCTGCGTGGAGCACCAGAACGTGCCGGCCGGGGTGTCGGTGTACTGATAATGCTCGGTCGTGCGGTTCTGCTGATCGAACGCGTCGCGCGCCGCGAACTTGCGGCACACGATCTGGCCCTCGACCGATCCGGTCACGTCCTCGGGCAGCGGCAGGCCGTCGTTCTCGTACACGCGCTCGATCTGCCCGGCCTCGCCCACACGCAGGAAGTGCAGCGGCATGCCCAGGTGCTGCGTCATCAGGTTCGTCATGCGCATGGCGGCCGCCTCGTGCGTCACACCGAACGCGTCGCGGAAGTCCTCGACCGCGAGGTTGCGGTCCTTCTTCGCCTGCTGCAGGAACGCGACCGAGTTGGCCTCGGGCATGAGACAGCACGCGGCGTAGTAGTTGATCTCGAGGCGCTGCTGCAGGAAGTCGGCGTACGACGTGGGCGGCTTGTGGCCGAGCAGGCGATGCGCCATCGCCTGCAGCGCCATCGACCGCAGGCCGTGCCCGCCGGGGATCGACGCGGGCGGCAGGTAGATCCGGCCGTTCTCGAGATCCGTGATCGATCGGGTCGACGGCGGCAGGTCGTTCGCGTAGATCAGCTCGAACCCGAGCTGCTCGGCCATGATGCTGACGGTGCGGTGCGTCAGCGCGCCCTGGGTGTGGCCGGCGGCCTTGAGCTGCTTCTCGGCGAGCTGCTCGAGCTCGGGCAGGTAGTTGTTCAGGCCGCGCATGCGCAGCCGCAGCTCGGTGTTCGCGCGGCGGGCCTCCTCCGGCGTCGCGATCGCCTCGCTCTCGCGGCGCTGCAGCTCACGGTGCAGGCCGAGCACCGACTCGATGGTCTCGTCCGACAGCGTCTTCGTGACCTTGATCGGGGGGATGCCGAGACTGCGGAACAGCGAGCTCGACTGCGCCTTCTCGAGCTCGATCTCGAGCGCGGCACGGCGGTTCGGCGGCTCGCCCGAGATGAGGTCGGTCACCGCCGTGTGGGTCGCGGCGGCGATCGACTGCAGCAGCGACAGCTTGGGCTCCCGCTTGCCGTTCTCGATCAGGCTGAGCTGGCTGCCTGCCACGCCCACGGCCGCGCCGAGCTCGTCGAGCGTGAATCCCTGCTGCAGGCGGTAGTGCCGGATCCGGTGGCCGAGCGTC
The DNA here is from genome assembly GCF_054779895.1 of Microbacterium lacusdiani. Lineage (NCBI taxonomy): Bacteria > Bacillati > Actinomycetota > Actinomycetes > Micrococcales > Microbacteriaceae > Microbacterium > Microbacterium lacusdiani. Next base: position 19,134 of record NZ_BAAGXJ010000027.1, read on the forward strand.
TTCAGCTCGATCCCGCTCTTGTGATCGTCACGAGGGGTCATTCCTTGATCCTATCTAAAGATTACGGATTCTTCTACTCCGATTGGTCGGAAAGGAGCGCCTGAGCGGGGTCATCCTGGAGAAGTCCCCCGCAACCCTCTTGGTTAGGAACTACGGATGGCCATCATCGAGAGCCCCACCGCCCGTGCGACGACGGAGTTCGCATCGTTCGGCGCCCAGCCCGACATCGACGGACCGGGCATGGCCGCCCTCGTTGCGTGGGTCGACGATGTCGCCGCGCTCACGCAGCCGGACCGCATCCATTGGGTCGACGGCTCGGCCGAGGAGAACGCCGCGCTGCTCGAGCAGATGGTGGCGGACGGCACGCTGATCAAGCTGAACGACGAGAAGCGCCCCGGCTCGTACCTGGCGCGCTCGGACGAGGGCGACGTCGCCCGCCTCGAGTCGCGCACCTTCATCTCGTCGGAGCGGGAGGAGGACGCCGGCCCGACCAACAACTGGGTCGCGCCCGCCGAGATGCGCGCCACGCTGCGCCCCCTGTTCGAGGGCTCCATGCGGGGCCGCACGATGTTCGTCGTGCCGTTCTCGATGGGCAAGATCGGCGGCCCGATCTCGCAGCTCGGCGTGCAGCTGACCGACAGCCCCTACGCGGTCGTCTCGATCGAGATCATGACCCGCGTGGGCGACGCCGTCACGGAGCTGATCGCCGAGGGCAAGCCGTGGGTGCGCACCGTGCACTCGGTCGGCGCCCCGCTGCGCGACGGCGAGGAGGACGTCGCCTGGCCCAGCAACGACGAGAAGTACATCGTGCACTTCCCGGACACGCTCGAGGTGTGGTCGTTCGGCTCGGGCTACGGCGGCAACGCCATCCTGGCCAAGAAGTGCTACGCGCTGCGCATCGCCTCGGTGCTCGGCCGCGACCAGGGCTGGATGGCCGAGCACATGCTCCTCATCCGCGTGCTCGACCCGCAGGGCCGCGCCTACCACGTGGCCGCCGCGTTCCCGTCGGCGTGCGGCAAGACCAACCTCGCGATGCTGCGCCCGACCATCCCGGGATGGAAGGTCGAGACGCTCGGCGACGACATCACCTGGATCCGCCCGGGTGAGGACGGCCGCCTGTACGCGATCAACCCCGAGGCCGGATTCTTCGGCGTCGCGCCCGGAACGGGCGAGTCGACCAACGTCACCGCGGTCGAGACGCTGTGGGGCAACGTCCTCTTCACGAACGTCGCGCTCACCGACGACGGCGACGTCTGGTGGGAGGGCCTGACCGACGAGGCGCCCGACCACCTGATCGACTGGCGCGGCGACGACTGGACGCCCGACTCGGGCCGTCCGGCCGCGCACCCGAACTCCCGCTTCACGGTCTCGGCCGCGCAGGCGCCCTCGATCGCGGACGACTGGGAGGAGGCGGTGCCGCTCGACGTCATCCTGTTCGGCGGACGTCGCGCCACCAACGTGCCGCTCGTCGTCGAGTCGTTCAACTGGGAGCACGGCGTGTTCCTCGGATCGACCATCTCGTCGGAGCGCACCGCCGCGGCCGAGGGCAAGCTCGGCGAGCTGCGCCGCGACCCGTTTGCCATGATGCCGTTCTGCGGCTACAACATGGGCGACTACATGGCGCACTGGCTCGAGATGGGCGGCAAGGCCGAGAAGCTCCCGAGGATCTACCAGGTCAACTGGTTCCGCCGCGGCGCGGACGGCCGGTTCCTGTGGCCCGGATTCGGCGACAACTCGCGCGTGATCGACTGGGTCATCCGCCGCCTGCAGGGCGAGGCGGAGGCGGTCGTGACCCCGATCGGCCTCATCCCCGCTCCGGGTTCACTGAACCTCGACGGCATCGAGGTGCCGCAGGAGGACCTGGACGAGCTGTTCTCCATCGACCCCGATGCCTGGCTCGAGGAGGCCGACCTCACCGAGGAGTTCTACTCGCTCTTCGGCGACAAGACCCCGGCGGCCCTGCGTGCGCAGCTCGACGCGCTCCGCACCCGCCTCAAGGCTGCGAAGGACTGACCGCACTCGGTCCTTCGCCGCGGGCTCGCCCGGTGCCGCACACACCGGAGCCCGCGACGTGGAACGGCCCGCCCCTCTTCCGATCCGGGGGCGGGCCGTTCATCGTCTCCGCGATCCATAGGCCCTCCATAACCGAGGCCGATGAGCCGGATGGGGGCGGTTCGTAGCGTCATCCCGACGGCCGGGTCGTCCGGTCGAGAGGAGACTCATGTACTGGACCTATCTGCGGCGCGAACTCGCGGGCCGCAAGAAGCAGACGATCATCGTCGCGGCAGGGCTCGCCATCGCGATCGCCCTCGTGATCGTCGTGAACTCGCTCGCGGCGGGCGTGCGTGACGCACAGGCCGCGGCGCTCGCGTCCGTGTACGGCGTGGGCACAGACCTCACGGTCAGCGGCGCCCAGGCTGAGCCGGGCGAGGGCGGCCGGCCGTCGTTCCAGTTCGGCGAGGACGAGGGCACCGAGAACGAGGACGGCTCGACCACGATCAGCCAGTCGCAGCTCATGACCGACATGCGGCGCGGCACGCTGGTCGCCTCGACGGTCGAGACGGTCGCCGGCGTCGACGGTGTCGCTCAGGCCACCGGTGCGCTGAGCCTGACCAACACCACCTTCGACGGCGAGCTCCCCGACATGTCCGAGGCGCCCGCAGCGGGTGAGGCCCCTGCCGAAGGCGAGGCGCCGGGTGGTGGCCAGGGTGGCGGGTTCCGGGGCGGACAGTTCGGCGTGGACTCGTTCTCCGTGCTGGGCATCGACCCCGCGGTCACGTCGGTCGGCCCGCTCTCGTCGGCCGAGCTCGTCGACGGTCGGCTTCTGGAGGCGGAGGACGCCGGTCATGACGTCGTGGTGCTTGATGAGACTTACGCGACGAGCAGCGATCTGGCGGTCGGCGACTCGATCGACGTCGGTGGCACGGACATGGAGATCGTGGGCGTCGTCGCGTCGGCATCCGCCGACGCCGACACGGCCGCGAACGCCTACCTGCCCCTCGACGTGGCGCAGACGCTGTCCGGCGCGGGTGAGGTCGTCTCGACCGTCTACGTGCAGGCGGCCTCGTCGGATGCGATCGCGGCCGTGCAGTCCGCGCTCGAGGAGGCTGTGCCGGAGGCGACCGTGAGCTCGCAGTCCGAGCTCGCCTCCACCGTCTCCGGATCCCTGTCGAGCGCGTCCTCGCTCATCACGAGCCTCGGCACGTGGCTGTCGGTCATCGTGCTCGCGGTCGCCGTGGCCCTCGCCGTGCTGTTCACGATCTCGGGGGTGTCGCGGCGCACGCGGGAGTTCGGCACGCTCAAGGCGATCGGATGGTCCGACCGTCGCGTGATCCGGCAGGTGGCGGGCGAGTCTGTCGTCCAGGGGCTGATCGGGGGTGCCGTCGGCCTCGCCATCGGGCTCGGCGGCGTGCTCGCGATCAACCTCATCCAGCCCACGATCTCGACCACGGCCGCGGACCAGGGCGCCGGCGGCATGCCTGCGGGCGGGCCGGGCGGCGGCGGTCCGTTCGGGCAGCTCGCGCAGGCGACGAGCGAGATCACCCTGACCGCGCCGGTGTCCCCGACTGTCATCCTCGCGGCCGTCGGGCTCGCGATCGCCGGCGGACTCGTCGCGGGAGCCTTCGGCGGCTGGCGTGCCGCGCGACTGAGCCCGGCCGAGGCACTGCGTTCGGTCGCATGACCGTCACCACACCATCCGACACCATCCGACAGGAGAGCAGGACATGACAATCGTGGCATCCGAGCAGGACGACGTCACCGAGAACGCGGGTGCCCCCGCGTACCGGATCGCCGGCGTCAGCAGGACCTACCAGCAGAAGGGGCGCGTGGTGAAGGCGCTCACGGGCGTCGACATCGAGATCGCCCGGGGTGACTTCGTCACCATCCAGGGCCCGACGGGTGGTGGCAAGTCCACGTTCCTGCAGATCCTCGGCGCGCTCGAGCGGCCCACCGCGGGCGAGGTCTTCCTTGCCGGGAAGAACATCGCCAGGGCGTCGGCGGCCGAGCTCGGTCGGCTCCGAGCGCACCAGATCGGCTTCGTGTTCCAGGGCTTCAATCTCATCCCGACCCTGACGGCGGCCGAGAACGTCGACATGGGTCTCGAACCGCTCGGGCTCGCCCGCGTGGAGCGCACCCGCCGCGTGGCGGACGCGCTGGCGCGGGTCGGGCTGGCCGACCGCGGCGACCACCGGCCGGGCGAGCTGTCGGGCGGTCAGCAGCAGCGGGTCGCGATCGCGCGCGCGATCGCCAAGCGGCCCACCGTGCTGCTCGCGGACGAGCCGACCGGAAATCTCGACGAGAGCATGCGCGACGAGATCCTGCAGGTGCTGGAGCAGCTCAATGCCGAGGGGCTGACGCTCGTCGTCGTGACCCACGACTCGGCGGTCGCGCGTCGCGCGGGCCGACGCCTGCGCCTGGAGAAGGGCGTCGTGCGCGAGCTCACCTGATCGCAGCGGGGCGGGGCCCCTCGGGGATGGGCCTCGCTCCGTCCTGCTGCTCGCCGCTTCGGTCTGACAGGGTGAGTGCGTGGCGAATTCGCGGTCCGGGGAGTCCGTCGCGCAGCGGATCGTGCGCGTGCTCGAGACGTTCGACGTCGACCGCACGGCGCAGACGCCCACGCAGGTCGGGCGGCGCGCCGGACTGCCCTCCTCGACGGCGCACCGGCTGATCACGGAGCTCGTCGACAACGGCATCCTCGATCGAGACGAGGGCGGGCAGGTCCGGCTGGGGATGCACCTGTGGGAGCTGGCCCAGCGCGGCTCGCGGGCCCTCCGCCTGCGGCAGGCCGCGCTGCCATTCATGGAGCGGGTGCAGTCCCGCCTGCGCGAGCACACGCAGCTCGCGGTCCTCGAGCAGGGTGAGACCCTGTTCCTCGAGCGGCTGTCCCATCCGGACGCGGTGTCGAACATCGCTCGGGTGGCCGGGCGCCTGCCCTTGCATGCGTCGTCGGCCGGACTGGTGCTGCTCGCCTTCGCGGATGAGGAACTCCGACGGCGGGTGCTGTCCGGGCCTCTGCCCGCGGTCTCGCCCGAGACGGTCACCGATCCCGGGGCGCTGGAGGCGATCCTTGCCCGGGTGGCCCGGGAGGGGGTGGTCGTCGCCCACGGGTACGTCGAGTCGGTGTCGACCGCGGTCGCCGTGCCCGTGCGCGAGCGCGGCCGCGTCGTCGCGGCCCTGTCGGCCGTGCTGCCGCGGGATGCCCCGACCGCCGGTGCCGCGGACGAGCTGCGACGCGCGTCCGCCGGCATCACGCGTGCGCTGGAGGAGCCGCCCGCCTGATTCCCGTTGAACGGGCAGGCGATCGCGACGGAGGGCGGCGGCATCCGACACTCGGAAGACGGACCCGGCGAGGATGCCGGCCGCTTCGAGGAGGAAGGGCACACCATGACCGAGCGCACCCAGGTGGCCATCGTGGGGGCGGGGCCCGCGGGCCTGCTGCTCTCGCACCTGCTGGACCGGGCGGGCATCGCGTCCATCGTGATCGACGCCCGCACGCGGGAGGAGATCGAGACGACCATCCGGGCCGGCATCCTCGAGCAGGGGACCGTCGAGGTCCTGTCCGGGAGCGGCGCCTCCGACCGCGTTCTGTCCGTCGGCCATCGCCACGAGGGCATCGAGCTGCGATTCGAGGGCGAGGGCCACCGCATCGACTTCGCCGCGACCGTAGGGCGCGCGGTCTGGCTCTACCCGCAGCACGAGGTGCTCAAGGACCTCGTCGCCGTGCGGCTTGCCGCGGGCCAGGACATCCGCTTCGGCGTGACCGCCGATGCCGTCGACGATGTCGAGACCGACCGGCCGCGCGTGCTCGCGACCGGCCCGGGCGGCGAGCGGATCGAGATCGAGGCGGACGTGGTGGTGGGTGCCGACGGGTCGCGCGGCGTGACGCGGCAGGCGGTCACCGGCGCCCACGGCGGCTACTTCCGCGAGTACCCGTTCGCGTGGTTCGGCATCCTGTGCGAGGCGCCGCCCTCGGCCGACGAGCTGATCTACAGCAACTCACCCGCGGGCTTCGCGCTCATCAGCCAGCGCAGCGCGACCGTGCAGCGGATGTACTTCCAGTGCGACCCGGACGAGGATCCGGAGCGGTTCTCGGAGCGCGAGCTGTGGGACATGCTGCAGGAGCGCGTTCCCGGCACGACGCTGCACGAGGGGCCGATCTTCCAGCGCGACGTGCTGCGCTTCCGCAGCTTCGTCGCGCACCGGCTGCTGCGCGGACGGGTCGTGCTGGTCGGCGACGCGGCCCACACGGTGCCGCCCACCGGGGCCAAGGGGATGAACCTCGCCGTCGCGGACGTCGTCATGCTCGTGGATGCGCTCCGAGCCCTCCTCCTCGAGGGCGACGACCGGCCGCTCGAGGCGTTCCCCGAGCGCGCCCTTGAGCGCATCTGGAAGGCCCAGCACTTCTCCTGGTGGATGACGAGCATGCTCCACGTGGCGCCGGACGCCAGCGACTTCGACCGCCGCCGGCAGGTGGGGGAGCTGCGCTCCGTGGTCGAGTCGGAGCACGGCCGCGCCTACCTCGCGGAGGCCTACACGGGGTGGCCGCTCGCGCGCTGAGCGGTCCGGCGCTCCCACGCCCGGCCGAGGGCCGCGGCACCGGCCGCGAGCGCGGTAGCCCCGGCCATGCCGGCGGCGGCGGGGAGGGCCGTGTGGTCGCCCCAGAGGCCGCCGAGCGGCGAGGCCGCGGCCCCGATCGAGAACTGGAACAGGCCCAGCGCGGCCGACCCGGAACCGGCGGCGAACGCGGCCCGGCCCAGCGTCAGCGCGGACGCGTCCGACATCCCCGCGGCGCAGCCCGCGGTGAAGAGGCAGACGAGCGGAACCCACGCCCAGAGCGTGAGCGACCCGAGCGCGGCGAGCGCGGCGAGCGCGGCGGCGGCCGCGAAGGACAGCGCGTGCCCGGCGCGCAGGGCGCCCTGCGCCCCCAGCCGCGGGAGCGCACGGGCATTGAGCCAGGCGCCCGCGACGAAGGCGACGGATCCGGCCGAGAAGGTCAAGGCGTACGCCAGCGCGGATGCCTCGAACACCCGCTGAACGACGAACGACGAGGCGCCGATGTAGACCATGAGCCCCGCGTAGGTGAGCGCATACGCGAGCGCGTGACCCAGGAACGAGCCGTCGCGCGCGAGGCGCGCGAGGTTGGCGAGCAGCGGCCCCAGCCGGGCCGGATGCCGCTGCTCGCGCGGCAGGCTCTCCGGGATCAGCAGCAGCGCGACCGCGAACATCGCGGTCGCGACGACCGAGAGCCCGAGCAGGGCAGCCCGCCATCCGCCCCAGCCCGTGAGCAGGGCGCCGAGCGGACTGCCGAAGACCGGCCCGAGGCCCATCATCGCGATCAGGATGCTCACGCCGCGAGCGGCCCGCTCGCCCGACGCGAGGTCGGCGACCACGGCACGCGCGAGCGCCGCGCCCGCCGATCCCGACAGCCCCTGCACGAACCGCAGGGCCACGATCCACGCGAGCGTGGGGGCGGCCGAGGCGGCGAAGCCCGCGGCCGCGAAGACCGCGAGGCCCACGAGCAGCGTGCGGCGCCGGCCGAGCGCGTCCGAGATCGTGCCGACCAGGAACTGGCCCAGCGCGGCCCCCACGAGGTACGACGTGAGCGTGAGCTGGACGGCCGCCGCGCCGACGCCGAAATGGGCCTGAAGGTCCGGGAACGCCGGCAGGTACAGGTCGGTCGACACCGCACCCGCCATGCCGACGAAGCCGAGCGCGCCGAGAAGCCCGGGGGTCAGCTCGGGGCGGGCCGCGGGGGCGCCGGGCGGGCGGCGCATCCGGTCAGCCGACCCGCGCCTCGTCGGGGTGGAAGCCGCGCTTCGCGAGCTGGATCTGCTCGTACACGTGGTGCCGCAGCTCCGTGAACCGGGGGAGCGCGCGGGTCTCGAGCTGATCGCGCTGATCCGGCAGGTCGATGACCAGGTCCTCCTGGATCACGGTCGGCGAGGACGACAGGATGATCACGCGCGAGCCGAGGTACACCGATTCGTCGATGTCGTGCGTGACGAACAGCACGGTCACGCCGAGTCTCTCCCTGATCGATCGCACCAGATCCTCGAGGTCGGCGCGCGTCTGCGCGTCGACGGCCGCGAAAGGCTCGTCCATCAGGAGCACCTCGGGCTGGTACGCGATCGCGCGGGCGATCGCCACGCGCTGCTGCATCCCGCCCGACAGCTGCCACGGGTAGGACCGCGGCACGTGCGAGAGCCCCACACTGTCGAGCGCCTCGGCGACCAGCTCCGCGCGCTTCGCCTTCGGCACACCCGCATTCTTCAGCGGCAGCTCGACGTTGTCGGCCACGCGCAGCCAGGGGAACAGCGACCGGCCGTACTCCTGGAAGACGACCGCCATCTTCTTGGGCGGGCCCGTGACGCGCCGGCCGTCGAGGACCACCTCGCCGGCGGTCGGCTCGAGCAGGCCGGCGATGCACTTCAGCAGCGTGGTCTTTCCCGATCCGGACGGGCCCACGAGGCAGGTCAGCTCGTTGCGGCCGAGGTCGAAGGTGAGGTCGCGGACGGCCTCGATGGGACCGCCGTCGGTCTCGTACACCTTCTTCAGCCCGCGGACGGACAGCAGGGTCTGCTCGGGCGGGAGGGTGCGGCCGTGTCCCGCGACGACGATGTTCTCAGGAGGCATTCTCGAGGTCCTTCAGTCCGTGGTACCAGCGCAGGATGCGGCGCTCGACGACCTGGAAGAGCATCGAGACCGCGAAGCCGATCAGTCCCAGCACGAGGATGCCCGACCACATCTCGGGCACCGCGAACCGGCGCTGGAACTGGATGATGGAGAACCCCAGACCCGATGACGAGAAGAACATCTCGCTGATGACCATCAGGATGATCCCGATCGGCAGGCTCTGCCGCACGCCCGCCAGGATCTGCGGGGCGGCGGCGGGCAGGATCTGGTAGCGCACCCGGTTGAAGCCGTGGATGCCGTAGGAGCGGCTGGTCTCGGTCTGGACCGAGTCCGTGGCGCGCACGCCCTCGATCGTGTTCAGCAGAACGGGCCAGATCGCCCCCAGTGCGATGACCGTGATCTTCATGCTGTCGTCCACGCCGATGAGCAGGCCCAGCACCGGGATGAGCACGGGCGGAGGCACCGCGCGGAAGAACTCGAACACCGGCTCCGTGAAGGCACGCACGCCGCGGCTCAGACCGACCAGCAGCCCCACCAGCACGCCGAGCGCGATCGCGAGACCTGTGCCGAGCGCGAACCGGCTGAGGCTCGGGACGACGTCGGTGAGGAGCCGGTCGCCGATCCACGTCTCGAAGAACTCGGTCACGAGCGGCACCGGCTTGGGGACGAAGATGCTCGTGGCGCCGAGCGTCGCGACGTACCAGATCGCGATCAGCGCGATCGGCAGCCCGAGCGTGAAGGCGATCGCCTTGAGGGTGCCCCTCATGCGCCCTCTCCTCTCACGGACTGGTGCCACGACAGCAGCCGACGCTCGGCCGCGCGCACGCCGAGGTTGATGACCACGCCCAGCGCGCCCGTCGCGAGCACCAGCGCGTAGGTCGAGGCGTAGAGGCCGGCGTCCCGCGACGCGGCGATCTGCTGTCCGAGGCCGGGCGTCCCGATCACGAGCTCGGCCGTGACCGCGAGGATGAGCGCGACCGCGGCTGCGAGGCGCACGCCGGTGACCAGGTAGGGGAGCATCGTGGGGAAGACCACGTCGCGCACCCGCTGCCACCAGGTGAAGCCGTAGCTGCGGGCGGTGCTCATCGCGACGGTGTCGACGTCGGCGACGCCGTAGAGCACCTGCATGAAGATCTGCCAGAACGCCCCGTAGGTGATGATCAGCAGGCTCTGCTGCAGCGGGACGCCGAGCATCAGCACCGCGAGCGGGATGAGTCCCACCGACGGGATCGGCCGCAGGAACTCGATGGTGGATCGGGTCAGCTTGCGCAGGAACGGCGAGAGCCCGATGACGATCCCCAGAGGCACGGCGAGCGCGAACGCGAGGAGCATGCCGAGGGCCCACGACGTCACCGTCTGCCCGATCGCGATCCAGAACCCGGTCAGCGTCGCGTTGACGCCGAAGCGGGCGAGCACCTCGGTCGCGGGCGGCAGGTACGTCGGGTCGACGGTGCCGGTGCGGGAGACCAGCTCCCAGATCGCGAGGAAGGTGATCACGCCGGCGAGGCCGAGCAGCAGACGTCGGGGGCGGAGCCTCCGACGCCTGCTGCGCTGCTCGGCGATCGCGACGACGCGCGTGATCGTGTCGGGCGGAGCGGTGGACGTCATGGAGCGGCGTTACGGGATGATGACCGTGTCGAGGTCCGGCTCGGTCGACACGAAGCCGTGCTTGGCGGCGAGAGCGCTGAGGTCCACCAGCAGCTGCGGGTCGAGCTCGCCTGACAGGCGCTCGAGGCGCAGGTCCATGGCCGCCGCCTCGGGCATGCCCGTGAGCGAGGCGATGGCCTCGCCGAAGCCCTCGCGATCGGCGTTCACCTGCTCGAGGACGTCGCTGATCGCGCCGCGCCAGGTCTCGACGAGCTCCGGGTCCTCCTCGGCCAGCTGGCCGGACGTGAAGGTCACCATGGTGGGCAGGCCCGGAAGGGCGTTCTGGTTCGGGTAGCCGACGACCGAGTACTTGTCCGGGGCTGCGAGCGCCGCGCCGAGGAACGGCTCGGGGATCCAGACGGCGTCGACGTTGCCGCTGTCGAGCTGGGCGAGCGCATCCGGGAACGCGATCTCGATGAACTCCACGGCGCCGGGATCGCCGCCCTCCATCTCGACGGACTCCTTGATCGTCAGGTCGCCCTGCGTGTTGACGGCGTTCACCGAGACCTTCTTGCCCTCGAGGTCGCTCCAGGACTCGATGCCCTCGCCGGCGCGCGTGACGACGGCGTTGATGTCCTCGCCCTCGGCGAGCGAGAACGAGTAGCCGCTGGCCACGCGCATGTCGACGCCCTGGCTCGCGGCGACGAGCACGGACAGCGGGTTGCCGACGCCGAAGTCGATCTGACCCGTGGAGACGGCCGGGAGCATGGCGGCGCCTCCCTGGGCTTCCTGCAGGGTGACGTCGAGGCCGTGCTCCTCGAAGATGCCGTGGTCGACGCCGTACTGCACGGCGGCCGACGGCGCGATGGTGAGGATGCCGACCGTGATGGGTGTCAGCTCGCCGTCGGCGGGAGCCGACGCGGCGGGGTCGGACTCGGCCGGGGCGCCGCTCGGGGAGCCCGAGCTGCACGCGGCGAGCGAGAGGAGGCCTGCGGCTGCGAAGGCCGTGGCGGAGAGGATTCGGGTGCGGGGGGACATGGTGCTCAGCGACTCCTTCGTGACTGAGTGCGCCGACCGGCGCGGGTTGGCCCCAGTGAACACGCAACCATTGAAGATGTCAATGGTTGTGGTTTTCACGAAGGATCGAGCGCGCCCTCTCGGGGGTCAGTCGGGGAAGGCGAGTCGGTACAGCAGGTCCCGCAGGCGGTCCTGGTCGTCCTGGTCGAGCACGCCCAGTACCTCGCGCTCCGCCGCGTTCGTGGCGCGCTCCGCCTTCGCGTGCAGCGCGCGGCCGGCCGCGGTGGCGACCACCACCTTGGCGCGGCGGTCGTTGGGGTCCGGCTCCCGCGCGACGGCGCCGCGCTGCTGCAGCTCGTCGACGAGGGCCACGACCTGGCTCGGGTCCAGTCGCAGATACTCGGCGATGTGCCGCTGCGACAGCCGCGCCTCCGCCACGGCGAGCGCGAGGACCGAGTAGGAGCGCACGCGCAGGTCGAACTCCGCGAGGGCGGCGTGGGCGACCGCGAGGGATCGGGCGTTCGCGCGCGCGAGCAGGAACGCCGTGTCGCTCGCCAGGGGCTGCTCGGTCACCGGCGCGTCCGCGCGCCCGCCGTCGCTCGTCATGGGGAGACTCTAGCAAAGTGGATCAGGTCAATCATTGACATCATCAAGAATCTGCGCTGGGATGATGCCGATCGAAGGAGATTCCGCATGACACTCACCGGCAAGGTCGCCATCGTCACCGGATCGGGCCGCGGGCTCGGTCTCGCCTACGCCCAGGAGCTCGCGCGCCAGGGCGCATCCGTCGTCGTGAACGACGTGGACCAGGCCACCGCCGACGAGGCCGTCGCCGCGATCGAGGCCCAGGGCGGCCGTGCGACTGCGGTCGCGGCGCCCGTCGGCCCGACCGAGACGGCGAAGCGGCTGGTCGACGCCGCGTTCGACGTCTACGGCCGCCTCGACATCGTGGTGACGAACGCCGGCGTGCTGCGCGACACCGTGCTGTGGAAGATGAGCGACGACGACTTCGACACCGTGATCGGCGTGCATCTGCGCGGAACCTTCACGGTCGTCCGCGAGGCCGTGATCCGGCTGCGGGAGCAGGGCGAGGGCGGCCGCATCATCGCGATCGGATCGCCCACCGGCCAGCGCGGCAACTTCGGACAGACCAACTACGCCGCGGCCAAGGCCGGCATCGTCGGCATGGTCCGCACGTGGGCGCTCGAGCTCAAGAAGGCGGGCATCACGGCGAACGCCGTCATCCCGGTCGCCGCGACGGCGATGACCGCCACGGTGCCCTACTTCGCCGCCGCGGTCGAGGCGGACGAGAAGGGCGAGCCCATGCCGCCGTTCTTCCGGCACGACCTCGGATTCGGCACGGCGGCCGACGTGGCCGGCCTGGTCGCCTACCTCGCGTCGGACGCGGCCGCCGGTGTGACGGGCCAGGCCATCGGCGTGGGCGGCGATCGCCTGCAGCTCTGGTCGCACCCCGAGCCGGTGGCCACGGCCTACCGTCAGGGCGGGTGGACGTACGACGCGCTCGCGGAGTCGTTCGCGACCGAGCTGGGCGAGCTGCAGTCGGTCGGCGAGACGTTCCCGCCGCTGCCCGAGGAACTCCAGCGCCCTCGGGCCTGACCCGGAGCATCATGACCCGCTACGAACCGGCGATCGACGTCGATGCGATCGAGGCCATCGACACGCACGTGCACATCGAGGTGGACGCCCACGGGCACTCGTCGCTGCCTGACGACCTGCAGGAGGCCGCCAGCCGGTACTTCCGCACCGACGGCCCCCGGCCGGACCTCGATGGGGTGGCGGAGTACTACCGCGAGCGCCGGATGGCCGCGGTCGTCTTCACGGTCGACGCGACGACGAACCTCGGGCAGCGGCCGATCTCGAGCGCCGACATCGCCGAGGGCGCCGCGCGCAACAACGACGTGCTGATCCCGTTCGCGTCCGTCGACCCGAATCGCGAGGACGCGCTCGACGAGATGCGCCGCCTGCTCGACGAGCACGGCGTGCGAGGCTTCAAGTTCCATCCCACGGTGCAGGGCTTCTCGCCGGACGATCCCCGATACTTCCCGGTCTACGAGCTCGTGCAGGAGGCGGGTGTGCCGGCGCTGTTCCACACGGGGCAGACCGGGATCGGCGCGGGGATGCCGGGCGGCCGCGGGCTGCGGCTCGCGCTGTCCAATCCGATGCTGCTCGACGCCGTGGCGGCGGAGTTCCCGGAGCTGCAGATCGTGATGGCCCACCCGTCCGTGCCGTGGCAGGACGAGGCTCTGTCGGTCGCGACACACAAGCACTCGACATGGATCGATCTGTCGGGATGGAGCCCGAAGTACTTCCCGGCCGAGCTGGTCCGCTACGCGAACTCGGTGCTGAAGGACCGCATCCTGTTCGGATCGGACTTCCCGCTCCTGACCCCGGACCGCTGGATGCGCGACGCCGAGGCGGCGGGCACGTTCAAGCCCGAGGTGCTGCCCGGGATCATGAAGCACAACGCCGTCCGACTGCTGGGGCTGTCATGACCGATCCCGTGCTGGATCGCTACGGCTTCGCGGAGCGGCACCTCGGCGTCGCCGCGCGCGCGGCGCTCGCCGGGCTGGCGGAGACGCTCGAGCGCGACATCAGACCCCTCATGGACGACGCGTGGGACCGCGCCGTGATGCCCGGCGAGGTGCTCGACGCGCTCATCCCGCTCCGGCTCATGGACCCGCCGGGGGTCGCCGCCGACGAGGCCGACACCAGCATGTTCTCGGGCTTCCGATGCTTCACCCTCGCGCGGTCGGACGTGTCGGTCGCCACCATGTACACGGCGCAGGCCGGCCTGTTCCGCACGGCCGTCCGGCACGGCGGCTCGCCCGAGCAGGCGGAGCGCTGGGACCCCGCGGTCCGCTCGTTCGAGATGCGCGGCGTGTTCTGCCTCACGGAGCCCGACCACGGATCCGACATCGCGGGCGGCCTCGCGACACGGGCCCGCCGCGAGGGCGACACCTGGGTCATCGACGGCGAGAAGCGCTGGATCGGCGGCGCCGACGTCGCCGACGTGCTCGCGGTGTTCGCGCGCGACGAGGCCGACGGACAGGTCAAGGCGTTCCTGGTCGACCGGCACGCCCCTGGCGTGGACATCCGGGTCATCACGGGCAAGGTCTCGCTGCGGCCGATGCAGAACGCGCACATCACCCTCCGCGGGGTCCGCGTCGAGGAGGAGCGCCGGCTGCACGGCGTGAACTCCTGGCGAGACGTCGCCGGGCTCCTGCGGCGGATGCGCTCGGACGTCGCCTGGATCGCGACGGGCCTGCAGGCGGGAGCGCTCGACGCGGCCGTGCGCTACACGACCTCCCGCGAGCAGTTCGGCCGGCAGCTGGGCGGCTTCCAGCTGGTCCAGGAGAAGCTCGCCCGGATGCTCGGCAACGTCACCGCGTCGCTCGCGCTCGTGACCGCCCTCTCCGCGAACCAGGACGCCGGCGTCTGGAGCGACGAGAACTCCGCCCTCGCCAAGATGGTCACGGCCGAGCGGGCCCGGGAGAGCGGGGCGCTGGCGCGGGAGCTGCTGGGAGGCAACGGCCTGCTGCTCGAGAACGACGCCGCACGCTTCTTCGCCGATGCCGAAGCCGTCTACTCGTACGAGGGGACGCACGACATCAACGCCCTCATCGTCGGACGCTCTCTCACGGGCGCGTCCGCTTTCGCCTGACCCCTTCCAGAAGGAGACCTCATGACGACCACCGCCACCTTCGACGAGCTGACCTCCCTGGCCGGCCGCGACCTCGGCTGGACCGAATGGGCCGAGATCGCGCAGGAGCGCGTCAACACGTTCGCCGACGCGGTCGACGACCACCAGTGGATCCACACCGAGCCCGAGCGCGCGAAGGACGGCCCCTTCGGCGGCGCCATCGCGCATGGCTTCCTCACCCTGTCGCTGGCGACCCGGTTCTGGAGCGAGCTGCTCGAGACCGAGGGCGTCAGCACCAAGGTCAACTACGGCCTGGACAAGGTGCGTTTCATCTCGCCGGTCCCCGTGGGATCCCGCATCCGCATGAACGCCGTGATCGCCGAGGTCGAGGAGGTCAAGGGCGGCGGCGTGCAGTTCACGGTGGACCAGACCTTCGAGATCGAGGGGGCCGAGCGCCCGGCCGTGGTCGCGCGCGGGCTCTATCGCTTCTACCGCTGACCCGCGACACCACCATTCCGCCTCGACGAAGAGGAGCGACGACGATGTCCTATCCCGGAATCGGATCCTGGCCGGCCGTGCGCCGCACCCGCACGCCCGACAAGCCCGCGCTGATCTTCGGCGATCGCACGTACACGTATCGCGAGTTCGCCGACGCCGCGGATCGGATCGCGGCGGTGCTCGCCATCAAGGGCATCGGCAAGGGCGACGCCGTGGCGTTCATCGGCGAGAACAGCCCCGCCTTCCTGCAGGCGCTGTTCGGCGCCGCGCAGCTGGGCGCGGTGTTCGTGCCCATCAACACGCGGCTGGCCCCGCCCGAGGTCGCGCACGTGCTGACCGACAGCGGCGCCCGCGCGGTCATCTACGACCCGGAGCTGTACGACAAGATCCTGCCGGGCGTCGAGGCCGGCGGCATCGCTCACGTCATCCCGACGGGAGAGGGAGACGAGGCCGACCCGGGGCTCGACCGGCTCATGCGGGTGCCCAAGGGCGGTCGCGTCGACGTGCCGGTCTCGCCGGACGAGCCGGCGGCCGTCATGTACACCTCGGGGACGACGGGCAAGGCGAAAGGCGCCGTGCTCACGCACGCCAACCTCACCTGGGTCTCGCTGAACTGCGCGCTGGACTATGACCTGCTCTCGTCCGAGGTCGCGCTGCTGATCTCGCCGCTCTTCCACGCGGCGGCGCTCGGCATGGGCGCCCTGCCGATCATCCTCAAGGGCGGCACCATCGTCCTCGAGAAGGGCTTCGATCCCGGGCGCGCGCTCTCCCTCATCCAACGGCACGGCATCACGATGCTCAGCGGCGTCCCGACGACCTACCAGCTCATGGCCGACCACCCCGACTGGGCTTCGACCGACCTGTCCAGCTTGCGCCGCCTGACCTGCGGCGGATCCGCCGTGCCCACCCGGATCCTCGACGTGTACGAGGAGCGGGGCCTGAAGTTCACGCAGGGCTACGGGATGACCGAGACCTCGCCGGGTCACACGGCGCTGCCCGCCGACAAGACCCGCCAGAAGCAGGGGAGCGTGGGACTGCCGCACTTCTTCTCGGCCGTGCGGATCACCGACGAGAACGGGGACGTCGTCCCCAGCGGGACCGTCGGCGAGATCGAGGTGCGCGGGCCGAACGTGTTCCCGGGGTACCTCAACCTGCCCGAGGAGAACGCCAAGGCGTTCACGGAGGACGGGTGGTTCCGCTCCGGCGACATAGGCTTTCTCGACGCCGACGGGTACCTGTTCATCGCCGACCGGCTGAAGGACATGATCATCTCCGGTGGGGAGAACATCTACCCGGCCGAGGTCGAGAACCACCTGTTCGACATCGAGGGCGTCACGGGCGCCGCCGTGATAGGGGTGCCCGACGAGAAGTGGGGCGAGGTGCCCTGGGCGATCCTGACCGTGCAGGGCGGGCGCGACGTCACCACGGAGGAGGTGCGTGCGCACCTGGACGGCCGGATCGCGCGCTTCAAGATCCCGAAGAACGTGATCGTGGTCGACGAGCTGCCGCGCACCGCCTCGGGGAAGGTCCGCAAGGCGGACCTGCGCGCGCGGTTCGGCGCGGGGGCCGAGACGCCGCGACCCACCGGCACCGCGATCCCGTGGCAGACCGAGACCGTGCGCACGGTGCCTCCGAAGAAGCGGCGCCCGCGGCTCGGCCGAATGAGCTAGGGCGCGCCGGGGGAGGAGCGCCGTCCGGACCCGTCCGCAACGATGCGGGCGTGAACCCTCGATGAGGAGGAACCCCCACATGAAGAGAACACCCCCGGCGGTGCTCGCGGCGGCCGCGGCGATCGCCCTGCTGATCGGCGCGCCGGCGCCCGCCACAGCCGCGCCGCCGCCCGACATCCCGCAGGTCGCCCCCGCGACCCCCGGCGAGCTGCTCGAGTGCGAGTCGCTCATCGGCTTCGAGTACGAGGCCACCCGCATCACGGCGGCCGCCTTCGCTCCCGCCGGGGCGCAGCCCGCCCACTGCCGCGTCACCGGACAGACGAACGAGCGGGTCGGCGAGGACGGTCAGCGCTACGCGATCGGCTGGGAGATGCGCCTGCCCGCCGACTGGGCCGGTCGCTACCTCTACCAGGGCAACGGCGGCATCGACGGCTCCGTCGCCCCGGCCCTCGGGAACTTCACGGGCGGCCAGGAGCGGTCGGGCCTGGCGATGGGCTTCGCCATCATCAGCTCCGACGCGGGGCACACGGGCGCGCAGAACGGTTCGTTCGGCAACGACGGCCAGGCACGCCTCGACTTCGGCTACAACACCGCGGTGACGCTGACGCCCCTGGCGAAGGCGCTCATCGAGGCGGCGTACGGCCGCGGGCCGGACACCTCGTACTTCGCGGGCGGATCGAACGGCGGCCGCCACACCATGGTCGCCGCCACGCGCCTGGCCGACGAGTACGACGGCTTCCTGCCGGTCGCACCGGGCTTCAACCTGCCGCAGGCCGCGGTGGCGCAGATCGCCGAGGCGCAGCTGTTCAACACCGTCGCGACGGTGCCGGGCAACCTGAACACCGCGATCACTCCCGCCGAGCGCGCGGTGATCAAGGCGGGCATCCTCGAGCGCTGCGACGGGATCGACCGGCTGCGCGACGGGCTCGTGCAGGACAGCGAGCGATGCGCGAAGTTCTTCGACATCCACCGCGACGTCCCCACGTGCGAGGGCGAGCGCGACGGCACCTGCCTGAGCGTCGCGCAGAAGGACGTGCTCGCCCAGGTCTACGCCGGCGTGACCACCAGCACCGGCGAGGAGATCTACGAGTCGTTCCCCGTCGATGCGGGCATCATGAACGGCGACTGGGCGACCTGGAACCTGTTCATCAGCGTCGCTCTCGATCCGCTGGCCGTGGGCACGGTGTTCATGCCGTATCCGGACTACTCGATCCTCGCGTCGCCGCTGACGGCGGACGTCGACGCCATGGAGGCGGGCATCTACGAGGCCGGCCTGTCTGGCCAGAGCGCGATGGAGTTCATGACGCCGCTCGGGGACGACACGGACTACGACACCCTGCGTGACACGGGGGCGAAGATGATCGTGATCCACGGCGCGTCCGACGCGGTGTTCAGCGCCGACGACACGGCCCGCTGGTTCACGGAGGTCGACAAGGCGTACGGCAACAAGGCGGAGGACTTCATCCGGTACTTCCAGGTGCCGGGCATGGCCCACGTCTCGGGCGGCGCCTCGACCGACAAGGTCGACGCCCTCGGCGCCCTCATCGACTGGGTCGAGAACGGCGTCGCGCCGGATCGACTGATCGCGGAGGCGCGCGCGAACAACGCCGAGGCGATGGCGGCGGGTCTCGCTCCGGGCGCCGAGCGTCCGCTGTGCGTGTACCCGCTGGTCGCGCGCTACGAGGGCGGCGACCCGGATTCCGCCGACAGCTTCGCCTGCAAGGCGAGCTCGGGCGACCCGGCCAGCGCGGACTAGGGGCTCAGACCAGCAGCTGGTGGCGGGCGAGGTCGCGATACAGCGGCACGCTCGCCACCAGCTCGCTGTGGGTGCCCTGGCCGATCACGCGGCCGTGGTCGAGCACGATGATCCGGTCGCTGTCGACGACCGTCGACAGGCGGTGGGCGATCACGAGCAGCGTGCGGCCCTCGGCCACCGCGTCGATCGCGTCGCGCATGAGCTGCTCGTTGAGGCCGTCGAGCGACGAGGTCGACTCGTCGAGCAGCAGGACAGGCGGCGCGGCGAGCAGAGCCCGCGCGATCGCGAGGCGCTGGCGCTCGCCGCCCGACAGCATGACGCCGTCCTCGCCGACGGGGGTGTCGATCCCCAGCGGGCCGCGGTCGATCACCGAGCCGAGGTTCACGGCCCGCAGCACGCGCTCGCAGTCCGCGTCGCTCGCGTCGGGGGAGGCGAGGCGCAGGTTGTCGGCGAGCGTGCCGGCCAGCGTCGGGGCGTCCTGCTCGACGTAGCCGAACCGGGAGCGCAGCTCGGTGCGCGACAGCTCGCGCACGTCCTGGCCGTCCAGCTCGATGCGGCCCGAGGTCGGGTCGTAGAACCGCTCGATCAGGGCGAGGATCGTGGACTTGCCTGCGCCGCTCGGGCCGACCAGCGCGACGCGCGCCCCGCGTGGCACCTCGAAGGTCACGCCCCGGAGCACGTCGCCGTGCCCGGCCTCGGCGCCCGCTTCCGCCTCGTCGACCGCGCTCTCGTCGAGCGGCAGGTGCGCCTCGAGGGCCTCCTTCGCGGCGCGCTCACGCGCCGCGACAGCGGCCTCCGGGTAGCGGAAGCGCACGTCGCGGAACGCCAGTGCCGGCGCGCCCTCGACCGGTGCGGCCGGACGCGGCTCGGGATCGGCCGCGGTCTCGTCGGGCAGGTCGAGGATCTCCTGGATGCGGCCCAGAGCGCCGAGGGCCTGGCCGACGCTCGTGATCGCGCCGAACGCGGAGGCGAGCGGCATCACGAGCAGGAACAGGAACATCACGAACGTCACGAGGCTGGACACCGACACGGCACCGGACGCCACGCGCATGCCGCCCACGCCCAGCACGACGAGCATCGACGCCTGCAGCGCGATCCCGGCGATCGGCACCACGAGCGCCGACGCGCGCGCGACCTCGACGCCCGCCTCGAACGCCTCCGTCGCCTTGGCCGCGACGGCGCGCTCTTCGCGGTCGGAGGCGCCCGCCGCGCGGATCGTCCGCACGGCGCCGATCGCCCGCTCGACGCCGCTGGTGAGCTCGCCGACGCGCGCCTGCTGCGCGGCCGTCGCGCGCCGCATCCGGCCGCTCAGCGACACGACCGCGAGCACGCTCAGCGCGAGCACGCCCACGATGCTGAGCAGCAGGATCGGGTCGATCACGAGCATCGCGATGAGCGCGCCGGCGAACAGCAGGATGCTGCCGACGCTGTCGGCGAGGCCCTGCGTGAGCACCGCGTAGAGCATCGTGGTGTCGGTGCCGACGCGCGAGACCAGGTCGCCCGTGCGGCGCGCGTCGAACTCGCCGATCGGCAGGTGGAGCAGGCGCGCGATCAATCGGCGCCGGCTCGACAGGACGACCGCCGTGCCGGTGCGCTGCAGCAGGTAGTGCTGGTACGCGCTGACCGCCGACGAGACGATCACGAAGGCGATCAGCGCCACGATCAGCAGCCCGAGGGGCTCGCTGTCCTGCACTCGCGCGATCACCTCGCCGATGAGGAGCGGCTGGATGAGGGTCGTCAGCGCCGCGATCACGCTCAGGATCGACACCCACACCAGGACGCGCTTGTGCTCGAACACGAACGGCAGCAGCTGGCGCACGGTGGCGCGGGGGCCGTCGTCCCTCGCGGGACGGGCGAACGGGCTGCGGCGCGGTGAATCGGACATCGTGTCCTATTCTCTCGCGACCGCAGCCCGCTCCGTTCCGCCTCTCAGTGCGCCATGGCCTTCAGCGCCTCCTCGTCGAGCACCGCGATCGAGCGGGTGTCCTGGAAGGCGCGGACACCCTCGATGCCCTGTTCGCGGCCGAAGCCCGACTGCTTCATGCCGCCGAACGGCGCGCGGAGGTCCAGGCGGGTGGCGCCGTGGTCGTTGACCCAGACGTAGCCGCACTGCAGCTGCGCGCCGATCCGCTGCGCGGTCCCCGGATCGGCCGTCCACACCGAGCCGCACAGGCCGCCCCAGGTGTCGTTGGCGGCGGCGATCGCCTCGTCCTCGGTGTCGAACGGGATGAGCGGGATCACGGGGCCGAACTGCTCCATGGTGACCACACGCAGCGACGGATCCGGATCGATCACGAGCGCCGGTCGCAGGAAGTTGCCGCCTGCGAGTTCGCCGCCGGGCAGCTCGCCGTACTCGCGCACCTCGGCCCCCGCGTCCTTCGCCTCCTGGATGATCTCCTCCACGAACGCCTTCTGCGCCGGCTGGTGCAGCGGGCCCATCGTGGTGCCCTCGTCGAGCCCGTAGCCGAGCTGCACCTTCTGCAGCCGCGCCTCGAGGCCGGCGACGAGCTCGTCCAGCCGCGAGCGGTGCACGTAGACGCGCTTGGCGTTCATGCAGATCTGGCCGGTCGTGTCGTAGATGGCCGCGAACAGCCGGTCGAGGTGCGTGTCGTCCAGGATGGCGTCCTCCGCCACGACCGCCGCGTCGTTGCCGCCCAGCTCGAGCGTCACGCGCGTGAGCGTCTTGGACGCCATCTCCATCATCCGCTTGCCGCCGTTGACGCTGCCGGTGAAGCACAGCTTCGCGACATCCGAGTTCTGGATGAGCCCCGCCATGTTCTCGTCCTTGCCGGTCACGATGTTGAGCACGCCCGGCGGCAGCTTCTCGGCCACGCGCTGCACGACGCGCGCCGTGGCGAGCGGGGCGGAGGGCGGCGGCTTCACGATCGCGGTGTTGCCCGCCAGGAGGGCGTGCGGCAGCGAGGCGCCGAGGATCGCGATCGGCCAGTTGAACGGCACGATGATCGTCGTCACGCCCAGCGGCTGGTAGCCGACCTGCGTCGTCACGGGGATGCCTGGTGCAGGCTCGAGCACCTTGCCCTGGTCGACCTCGTCCGCCAGGGCCAGCGCGAGGTTCCAGCGGATCTCGAACACGAGCGCGTCGATCCACGCCTCCATGCGGATCTTGCCGTTCTCCTGCGACAGGATGGCGGCGTCCTCGTCGCGGTCGTCCGCGATGCCGGCGATCGCGTCGGCCATGGCCTTGGCGCGCTCCTGCGCGGAGAGCGCGGACCACGCGGGGAACGCGGCCTTTGCGGCCGCCACCGCGTCGGCGACGTCCTGCGGCGACGCGGCCGCGGCCTCGCCGACCACCGCGCCCGGCTTGCCGGGGTCGGCGATCTTGAGCGTCTCTCCCGTGAACCGCTCCTCGCCGCCGATGTAGAGCCCGGTCCGTACGGCCGACTCGGTCGCCGTGCCGACGTCCGTGTCGTTCGCCGGGCCGGATGCCGCGTCCGTGCTGACCACGGCGTTCTCGGTGTCCGTCATGGGATCACTCACCTCTCTGTGGGATCGCGCTGGGGGGATCACGCCGGCCGTCGAGCGCCGCGGCGTGTATCGCCCAGTCTCATCGGGGTCGCGCGGTACGACAAGGGTTGTCGCCAATATGTGGGACGATCCTGGCGGTTGCGGCGAGAATGAGCGGGAGGGGCATCGTCGCGCCCCGGAGACCGCGCGAGGAGGAAGCGTGCCGACCACCACCGAGCCGCAGACCGCGGGCGTCGAGGGCGCCGCCCGCCCCGCCGCCGCCGAACTGACCGACCGCATCCGCGAGGCCCTGCTGAGCGGCGACTTCGCGCCGCATCAGCGCCTGATCGAGGCCGACCTCAGCGACCGCTTCGAGGCCAGCCGCGCGTCCGTGCGGACCGCCCTGATGAACCTCGCGGGGGAGGGGCTGGTCGAACGGCTGCCCAACCGCGGAGCCCGCGTGCGCGCGATCACGGTCGATGAGGCCATCGAGATCGTCGAGGTGCGCATCGGGCTGGAGGTGCTGTGCGCGCGGAAGGCCGCCGAGAACCTCACCGAGGAGGACGCGTCGGGCCTCGTCGACCTGCGCGAGCGCATCCAGGCCGCCGTCGAGGCGGGCGATCTGGTCGGCTACGCGTCGCTGAACCAGGAGATGGACCGGCGCATCCGCGAGATCAGCGGTCATGCCACCGCGACGCGGCTGCTCGAGCGGCTCCTCGCGCAGTCCGCGCGTCACCAGTTCCGGCTGGCCTATCACCCCGGCCGGATCAACCAGTCCGCGCCGGAGCACATCGCGATCATCGACGCCGTGCTGGCTCGCGACGCCGATGCCGCGGCCGAGGCCACCCGGCGCCACCTCGAGGGCATCATCGCGCTGCTGTCCGACATGCGCTGATTCCCGGCGGCGAGGGGCGCCCGGTGGGGGGTTCCCGCCGGGCGCCCTTCGTCATCCGATCAGTCCTCGAACGTCTCGGCCTCCGCGTAGCCCTGGCCGTTGTAGCGCTGGACCACCACGGTCGACACGGCCGGCTGCCCGTCCTGCGTCGTGTCGATCGACGTGCCCTCGAGCATCAGCGGCGCAGTGAAGCCCGAGATGCCCTGCAGCGCCTCCATGAAGCTCTCGCGCGTGGGCTCCTCCATCGCGGCGAACGCCTCCTGCAGCGTCGCGCCGACCATCCAGCTCCACATGCAGTGCGGGAAGTTGGGCGTCGTGGTGTAGTCGCCCGAGTGCTCCTCGAGCGCCGCGAGGAACGTCTTGACGTCCTCGTCCTCGGCGAACGCGGGGCTCTGGGGCGCCTTGGCGAACGACACCGAGTAGTAGCCGTGCTCGGGGTCGGCACCCGCCGGCCCGAGGATCGCCACGGGGCTCGACGTGTTCGACGGCAGGAACCAGCTCGGCGACCAGTCGAGCTCCCGCGCCTTCTCGATCGACGAGATCACCAGCGGGGTGATCGACATCGCGTTGAAGAACACGTCCGCGTCGGTCGCGGCCAGCTCGGTCAGCTGCGCGTCGACTGAGGTGTCGGTCGCCTCGTACGTGAGCTCCTTCACGATCTCGATGTTGTCGGCGCCCTCGACGGCGGTCTTGAAGCCCTCGACGTAGCCGGCGCCGTAGTCGTCGTTCTGCGACAGGATGGCGACCGTGAGGTCCTCTCCCGACGAGGCCAGCAGGTCACCGAACGCCTCGCCCTCGTTCTGGTAGATCGGCACGAAGCCGAGCTGCCACGGGCTCTCGGTGCGGTCGCTGAAGAGCGGGTCGCCCGTCATGACGAGCACTTGCGGCACCTCCTCCTCGATCGCGGCCTCGCGGTAGGCGCGGTTGGTGGGAGTGCCGAGGCCCGACGTGAACGCGAACACGTCCGCCTGGTTCTGCTGGAAGTTCGACAGCGCCTTCTGGGGGTCGTAGGCGTCGTCGAACGCCTCGATGACGACCTCGCGCGTCTTGCCGTCGCCGAACTCGACCGGCCCGGTCTCGCCGAAGTAGGCGACCAGTCCCGCGACCGTGCAGTTGCCCGGTCCGGCCGTCGCGCCGCTGAGCGGCGTCGTGACGCCCAGCGTGATGGTCTCGTCCGTGATGCCGGGGCTGGCGGCCGCGCCGCCGTCCCCGCCTCCGCCGTCGGCGCCTCGCGCACAGCCGCCGAGGGCGAGCGCGAGGATGGCTCCGCCGGCGACGATGCCGAGGGCTCTGCTGCGCATGTCCATGCTGACCTTCTCTCTTGTGGGGGTGGGGATTACGTGGGGGAGCCGGGTTCCTCCGGTGCCTGCGCGCCGTGCTCGCCGCCGCGCCGGCGCAGCAGCCGGCGGATCACGCGGGGCAGGCTCACCACGCCCCCGGGCAGGACGAACAGCACGACGAGCAGGATCACGCCCTGCAGCAGCGAGGTGAGGGTCGCGTCGATCTCGTTCGTGACGTTGGGCACGAGCACGTAGTAGGCGCCGCCGATGAGCGAGCCGACGATGCTGGCCGCGCCGCCGATCACCATCGACGCGAGCAGGCTGATCGAGTGGTGGAACGCGAGCGTCTCGGGGGACGTGTACTGCACGACCACCATGTAGAGGAATCCGCTGACCCCGCCGATCATGGCGGCGATCGTGAACGCCATCACCTTGTAGCGGTACGGCGAGATGCCCATCGACGACGCGACCGCCTCGTTCTCCTTGACGATCGCGAGCGCCCGCCCGAACTTGCCGCGCACGAGATTGCGGATCAGGAGGAACACGACGGCCGTGATGAGCAGCACGAGGTAGTACTGCCACTGGTCGTTGGCGAGGCCCGACCAGTCGGGCGCGGAGGAGAACCGCGCCGACGTGCCCTGCGATCCGCCGGTCCACTCGGCCAGGCGCTTGGCGAGCGGGACGCCGATGATCGGCAGGGCGATCGTGACCATCGCGATCGCGAGTCCCCCCAGCCGCGCCGCGGCCAGCGCGACGACGTAGCCGGCGAGGCCGGGGAGGAGGACCGCGAGCGCGAACACGAGCAGGATGTTCCAGTCCTGGTTGACCCCGTACGCGGTGACGTAGGCGCCGAGGCCCAGGAAGAAGATCTGGCCCAGGGACACCTGGCCGGTGTAGCCCATGATGACGTTCAGGCCGAGGACGGCGACGGCGAAGACCCCGACCCGGGCGAGGGCCTGGTTGGTGGCGACGTCGAAGTTGAGCGGCGCGAGGATCAGCGCGAGCGCGATCAGCGCGCCGACCGCGATCCGCACCCAGCCCTTGTTCCAGAGCATCCGGAGGCCCCCCATCAGACGCGCACCACGGTCCGGCGCCCGAACAGGCCCTGCGGCCTGATCAGCAGCACGACGAAGAGCAGGATGAACGGCACCGCGATCTTGAGATCGTGGCCGATGAACGGCACGTACACGGCCGCGAGGTTCTCGAGCACGCCGATCAGCCAGGCCGCGACCACGACGCCGATCGGGCTCGAGGCGCCCCCGAGGATGACCGCCGCGAGCGCGTAGACGAGCGCGCCGTCGAGCATGCCCGGCGTGAGGGACAGGCGGGGCGCCACGAGCGCGCCCGCCACGGCGCCGAGCGCCGCGGCCAGGCCCCATCCGATCATGAGCAGACGTCCCACGGGCAGTCCCGAGAAGGATGAGGACCGGGGGTTGTCCGCCACCGCGCGCAGCGCCAGCCCGACCTTGGTGCGCTGGAACAGCAGCTGGAGCAGCACCATGATCGCGGCGATGGTGAGGAACGTCCCCAGCGAGCGCCAGCTGATCGCGGCGCCCAGCAGCGGGAACGAGTCCGGCGGGAAAAGCGACGGGAACTGCAGGTTGTTGTACGACCAGATCCAGCCGCACACGCCCGTGATGAGGGTGAGCAGGCCGATCGTCGCCACGACGGCGGTGTCGGGGTCGCCGCCCTCGAACCGCCGGATCAGGAAGCGCTCGACGACGGCGCCGAGGGCGAACGAGATCGCGACCGCCGCGAGGATGGCCAGTGGCAGGGGGAGGCCCAGGCCGAGGAAGGCGTACGCGAGGTAGCCCGACAGCACGGCCATCCCGCCCTGCGCGAAGTTGATCATGCCCGTGGACTGGTTGACGATGACGATCGCGAGCGCCAGCGCCGCGTAGATCGACCCCATGGCGAGGCCGTCGACGACGAGTTGGATGAAGGTGCCCACGTCAGCCTCCCAGGTACGCCCGGCGGATCTCGTCACGGCCCCTCAGCTCGGCCGACGTGCCGGTGAGCACACTGCGGCCGGTCTCGAGCACCGTGGCGGTGTCGACGATCCCGAAGGCGAGGTTCGCGTTCTGCTCGACCACGAGCATCGCGATGCCCGACTCGAGGCGCAGGCGCCGGATCGCGTCGTACACGTTCTTGGCGGTGCTGGGCGCCAGTCCGAGCGACGGCTCGTCGAGCAGCAGCAGGCGCGGCCTCGCCATGAAGGCGCGGCCCACCGCGAGCATCTGCTGCTCGCCGCCCGACAGCGCCGACGCGTTCGACCCGATGCGCTCGTGAAGATTGGGGAACAGGTCGAGCAGGTAGTCGATGTCGCCCGCGATCGCACGGCGGTCCTTGCGCAGGTATGCGCCGACCAGGAGGTTCTCGCGGACCGTCAGGTTGGGCAGCGTGCCGCGGCCCTCGGGCACGTGCGCGATTCCCCGGGCGGCGACCTGGTCGGGGCGCAGGCCGCGGATGCTCTGTCCGTCGAACACGATGCCTCCGCCCGTGCGCACCACGCCGCTGATCGCTCGCAGGGTCGTGGTCTTCCCGGCGCCGTTCGCGCCCAGGATGCCCACGGCCCCGCCCTCCGGCACGCTCAGCGACACCCCCTCGAGCACCTGCACGGGCCCGTACGAGGCGGTCACGTCGGTCAGCTCAAGCAGCGTCATCCGCCGCCTCCTTGCCGATGTAGGCCTCGATCACGCGCGGATCCGCCTGCGCCTCGGCCGCCGTGCCCTCCATGAGCTTGCGGCCGTGGTCGAGCACGACCACGCGGTCGGTGAGCGCGGAGATCAGGCCCATGTGGTGCTCGACGATCACGATCGTGATGTCCTCGTTCGCGCGCAGGTCCCGGACCGTCTCGATGAAGCGCTGCACCTCGCCGTGCGACAGGCCGGCGGCCGGCTCGTCCAGCAGCAGGAGACTCGGCCGCATCAGCAGCGCCCGGCACAGCTCGACGCCCTTGTGCAGGCCGTGCGAGAGCTCGTCCGCGGTGAGATGCGCGGCCCAGCCGAGGCGGTGCTTCTCGAGGAGCGCGAGTGCCTCCTCGCGCAGCTCCCGCTCACGCCGACCGGTCGGAGGCACGCGCAGGGACCAGGCCAGCGGGCCGGCCGGCAGGCGGGTGTGGCCGCCGAGCAGGACGTTCTCGAGCACGGTGGCGTGCAGCTGCAGCGCCGGGTGCTGGAACGTGCGCGCGAGGCCGTGGCCGGCCAGGCGTGACGGGTGCGATCCGCTGACCTCGGCGCCGTCGATCGCGATCGACCCGGATGAGGGGCGGTAGTGACCGCTGATGCAGTTGAACAGCGAGGTCTTGCCGGCGCCGTTCGGGCCCACGAGACCGAGGATCTCGCCGGGCTCGACCGTGAAGCCCACGTCGTGCAGCACCGTCACGCCGCCGAAGCGGAGGTTCACGTCCTGCAGGGTGAGTCGAGCGGCCATCGCTCCTGTCTCCTGTGCGTCGGGTCAGTCGTCCGGAGCGATCCCGCGGTTGTGCCGCGTCGGGTGGGAGCGTCGGTGCTCCGGTATCGGAAGGCTATGGACATAGGTACCTGGTGTCAACAATCGTGGCGCGAATCGTTACCGGGTCGTACATTGACGCCATGACGCGCATCGCGGTGATGGGGCTGGGCGAGGCGGGAAGCCGATACGCGCGGGGCCTCGCGGCCGCCGGCGCCGAGGTCGCGGGGTACGACCCCCACGTCGTCGTGCCGGGGGCGGGGCAGCGCGATCGGCTGGCGGAGTGCGTCGACGGCGCCGAGATCGTGCTCAGCCTGGTCGGAGCGCGGGCCTCCGTCGAGGCCGCGCGCGACGCGGTCGCGTGGATGGCACCCGGGACCCTGCTCGCCGATCTCAACACGGCGGCGCTCGAGACCAAGCGCGCCGTGGCCGAGGTGGCCGCCGCGGCCAGCATGCGCGTGACCGACGTCGCCGTGCTGGCGCCTGTGCCGCGCGCGGACCACCGGACGCCGCTGCTCGCCAGCGGTGGCGCCGCGGAGGAGTTCGCGGAGCGGATGCGCCCGTTCGGCGTGCCGGTCGACGTCGTGCCGGGCGGCATCGGCGCCGCCGCCCGCCTGAAGCTGCTGCGGGCCACGTTCATGAAGGGCCTCGCCGCGCTCGTGCTCGAGAGCCTCGGCGCCGCGAGGGCCGCCGGCGCCGAGGGCTGGCTGCGCGCGCAGATCGCCGCCGAGCTGGGCCCCGACGGTGACGCCATCGTGGACAGGCTGGTCGCCGGCACCTACACGCACGCCGAGCGTCGCGAGCACGAGATGCGGGACGCCCTGGCGCTGCTCGACGAGGCCGGCGTGCCGGCGGACATGACGCGCTCGACGCATGCCTGGCTCCAGCGCATCCTCGCCGAGCGCGCCTGATCCGCCTCAGAGCGCGCCTGTCGAGCGCCAGCCGCCGTGGTACTCCGTGCGGGCGGTCTCCGCGTAGGGCACCGGGCTGACGACCGCACGCACCTCGATCTGGCGGTGCGGCTCGACCGTGGTCTTGCCGGAGCCGCCGTCCGGCTCTCCCCAGATCACGCGGACCTCGGCGCCCTCCGGCACGTCTCGGTCCACGGTGGCGAGCGACAGGCCCCGCTTCTCGTTCGCCGTGACGCCGGTGAACAGGGAGAGCCCGACGACCTTGCCGTCCGCGTCGATCACGGAGTCGAAGTTGCTGGAGCCGTAGTTGGCGTTCGGCAGGTCGAAGAACTGGTAGCCGTCGCCGTCCCGGTCGAGGACCGTCGTGAGGATCTTGGCGAGGTCCTCGTCGTTCCACGCGAGCGTGACCTTGCGTCGCTGCCGTTCGGGCTCGATCTTCTCGAGGGCGTCGCGGCCGATGAAGTCGTGGTCGAACTTGACGAACGAGCCGTAGCCCAGCTCCCAGGGATTGAGGTAGTAGTCCTCGATGTCGTCCGAGACGAAGGATCCGGCGACCGCGTTGATCGCCTCGTAGCTCGTGACGGGCAGCCACTCGCGGTAGCGGCGCTCGGCCTCGCTCGAGTAGATCGCCGGCAGCGGGGAGGGGATCCATCCGGACTCGAGCGTGTTCGACGAGTAGGCGCGCGATCCGCACGGCTCGATCCCGAACTCGGCGCCCGCCTCGAGGATCGCGTCGCGGATCAGCATGTGGTCCTCGTACGGGCCCCACAGCTCGAGCCCGGGCGCGCCCGCCATGCCGTGGCGCAGGGTGCGGACCTGCCGGCCCGCGATGGGCAGGTGGCCCATGTGGAAGAACTTCACCTGCTCGAGCGCGCCGCCGTTCAGCTTCTCGATGATGTCCCACGCGCGCGGGCCCTGGATCTGGAAGCGGTAGTACTCCCGGTGGACGGCCTGGCCGTACGGGCGCGAGGGGGAGCGGTCGTCGTAGCGGAACTCGACGTCGTACCCGCCCGTCTCGGCGTGGAACTGCAGCCAGTTCGCGACCGGTGCGCGGCCGACGTACACGTAGTCCAGCTCGGCCTCGTGGAACAGGATGCCGTCGCCGATGACGCCGCCGTTCGAGGCGACCGGCACGAACTGCTTGGCCGTGTCGACCGGGAAGTTCGCGAAGCTGTTGATGCCGGTGTCGCTGAGCAGCCTCAGAGCGTCGGGGCCCGACAGGAAGAAGTTCACCATGTGGTGCGTCTGGTCGTAGAGGACCGCGGTCTGACGCCAGGCCTTCTGCTCGCGCCGCCAGTTGCTGAACTCGCTGGGCACCACCGGGTAGATGTAGGTGCCGAGCCGGGAGTTCCGCAGCATCTCGACCGTGTCGCCGTGCTCGTCGAGCAGCTCCTGCAGGTTCTGCGCCATGAGGCTCCTTTGCCCGTCGCGTCTGATGTCACCAGGATTGTAGACATTATCTTGACCACCGCACCAGGGGATGGTTCACTGGGCACGCGGAATGCATAATCCCGGGCCCCGACACGAAACGGATCGCCGCATGGCAGAGACAGAGCCGTCGCTTCTCGTCGTGAGCGCGCACGCCGGAGACTTCGTCTGGCGCGCGGGCGGGGCGATCGCCGCGGCCGCGCTGCGGGGCGAGCGCGCCACGGTCGTCTGCCTGTCCTACGGCGAGCGCGGCGAGTCCGCCAGCCAGTGGCTCGCGGGCAGGGCCCTCGACGAGATCAAGTCGGTCCGCCGCGAGGAGGCCGAGGCGGCCGCCGCGGCGCTGGGCGCCGACATCGAGTTCCTCGACCTGGGCGACTACCCGCTGATCGAGAGCCCCGAGGCCGTGCAGCGGCTGGTGGACGTCATGCGCCGCGTGCAGCCCACCGTCGTCCTCACGCACCCGCTGTCGGACCCGTACAACGGCGACCATCCCGCCGCCGCGCGGATGGCCCTGCAGGCCCGCGTGCTGGCGCAGGCGATCGGCGTGGCGAACTCCGACGGGACGTACCCCGCGAAGGACGAGATCATCGGGGCGCCGCCGGTCTTCTTCTTCGAGCCGCACCAGCCCGAGCAGTCCGACTTCAAGCCGAACGTGCTCCTCGACATCACCGAGGCCTTCCCCCGGAAGAAGGCGGCAATGGAGTGCCTGCCCGCCCAGAAGCACATGTGGGAGTACTACACCGCGCTCGCCGTGCGCCGCGGCGTGCAGGTCAGGCGCAACGCCGGGCCGAACCTGGGTCTGCCCCACGACACCATGGGCGAGGCGTACATGCGGTACTACCCGCAGGTCACCTCGGTCCTCGACTGAGGATCCGCATGAGCGCCCTCGGAGTGGTCGTCACCGACATCGCACGCGCCGACGCGGCGGTCGTCGACGCGCTCGCCGCGCACGGCGTCGCGACCGTGCACGAGGCGATCGGCCGCGTGGGACTGGCGGGCCCGTCGATCCGGCCCATCCAGCAGGGGGCGCGGGTGGCGGGCACGGCCGTGACCGTGCTCAGCTGGCCGGGGGACAACCTCATGATCCACGCCGCGATCGAGCAGTGCCGGGCCGGCGACCTCCTCGTCGTCGCGACCACCTCGCCGTCCACCGATGGCGCGTTCGGCGACCTGTTCGCCACCGCGCTCAAGGCCCGCGGCGTGCGAGGCCTCGTCACCGCGACCGGGGTGCGGGACACGCAGGAGCTGCGCGACATGGGCTTCCCCGCGTGGTCGAACGGCGTGCACTCCCAGGGGACCGTCAAGGCCACGGCCGGGTCGGTGAACGTGCCCGTCGTGATCGACGGGATGCTGGTCCATCCTGGCGACGTGGTGATCGCGGACGACGACGGCGTCGTATGCGTGCCGCGTGCCGGCGCGGAGACGGCGCTCGCCGCGGCCGACGCCCGCGTCGCGAAGGAGGACGCGGACCGTGCGGCCTACGGCAGCGGCGCCGAGCTCAGCCTCGACCGCAAGGGGCTGCGGCCGCTGCTCGCCGACCTCGGGGTCACGTACGTCTCGCAGGCCGAGTACGAGGGCTCGGATGGCCGCTGAACCCGGCATCCGCTGCCTGCTGATGCGCGGCGGCACTTCGAAGGGCGCGTACTTCCTGGCGTCCGATCTGCCGGCCGACGTCGCCGGGCGCGACGACCTGCTGATGCGGATCATGGGCACGCCCGACCCGCGGCAGATCGACGGGCTGGGCGGCGCGCATCCGCTCACCTCGAAGGTCGCCGTGGTCTCGCCGTCGGAGAGCCCGGACGCCCACGTCGACTACCTCTTCCTCCAGGTCGGGGTCGACGATGCCTTCGTGACCGACCGGCAGAACTGCGGCAACATCCTGGCCGGCGTCGGCCCGTTCGCCGTCGAGCGCGGACTCGTGCCGGCGGGCGGCGAGCGGACGAGCGTGCGCATCCGGATGGTCAACACCGGCGGGGTCGCGACCGCGACGTTCGCCACGCCCGGCGGGGCCGTCGACTACGACGGCGACCTCGCGATCGACGGCGTGCCGGGAACCGCGGGCGCGATCGCGCTGGACTTCGAGGGCACAGCCGGGTCGTCGACCGGCGCCCTCTTCCCGACGGGCGCCGTCGCCGACGATGTCGACGGCGTTCGCATCACGTGCGTCGACAACGGCATGCCGACGGTGCTGCTGCGCGCATCCGACCTCGGGCTCGAGGGCGACGAGGAGCCCGCCGCGCTCGAGGCCGACACCGCCCTCAAGGACAGGCTCGAGCGCATCCGCGCGCTCGCGGCCGAGCGGATGGGACTCGGCGACGTCAGCGCGGCGACCGTGCCCAAGATGGTGCTGCTCAGCGCGCCGCGCCACGGTGGCGCGATCGCCACGCGCAGCTTCCTGCCGCACCGCGTGCACACATCGATCGGCGTGCTGGGCGCGCTCACCGTCGCGGCGGGTGTGCTGGCGGAGGGATCCATCGGCCATGCGCTCGGCCGGATCCCCGACCCCGGTCGCCCCTTCGTCGTGGAGCATCCCACGGGGCACTTCGACGTCGACGTGGCGCTGACCCGCGGCCCCGACGGCGCCGCCCACGTGATGCGCTCGGCGGCGCTGCGCACGGCCCGCCGCATCTTCGACGGAACCGTGTACCCCCGGCCCCGCACCTGAGCCCCGGCTGTCAGAGAGGACACCACATGACAGACTCCACCGTCTTCGACGTCGCGCACCTCGCCAACGTCGAGCTGTTCACGCCCGAGTTCGAGAAGAGCCGATGGTTCTTCGAGGAGCTGCTCGCGATGCGCGTAGTCGCCGAGCACGGCGACTCCGTGTACCTGCGCACGTGGGACGACTACGAGCTCTACACGATCAAGCTCACGGCACGGGACCAGGCCGGGGTCGGGCGCACGTCCTTCCGGGCGATCAGCCAGGAGGCGCTCGAGCGCCGGGTCGCGGCGATCGAGGAGATGGGGCTCGGAGACGGTTGGGTCGACGGCGAGGTGGGTACCGGCCCGACCTACCGGTTCCACGACCCCGACGGCCACGAGATGGCGATCTACTACGAGACCGAGCGCTACGTCGCAGGCGACGAGGACCGCCCCGCGCTCAAGAACCAGGCCTCGCGGTTCCCCGGGCGCGGCGTCAACGCCCGCCGCATCGACCACATCAACTACCTCGCCAAGGACGTCGAGGCCAACGGCGAGTTCCTCGCGAAGGCGCTCGGGATGCGGGAGTCCGAGCGCATCCGGCTCGACAACGGCCGCTTCGCGGCGTGGTGGTTCCACTTCTCGCTCAAGTCGTACGATGTCGTCTACAGCGACGACTGGACCAAGCACGGCAACCGCCTGCACCACATCGCGTTCGCGCCCGACACGCGCGAGGACATCCTGAAGGCGGCCGACATCTTCCTCGAGAACGGCATCCACATCGAGTCGGGCCCGCACAAGCACGCCATCAACCAGACGTTCTTCCTGTACGTGTGGGAGCCGGGCGGCAACCGGATCGAGTTCGCCAACGCCGGTGCGCGCCTGCTGCTGGACCCCGACCAGCCGGTCGTGGAATGGTCGGAGGCCGAGCGCCGCAAGGGCCAGGCCTGGGGCATGAAGACCATCGAGACGTTCCACACCCACGGCACGCCTCTTGTTTAGAAGCGGTCGCACGCGTGCGGGCGCCCCTTCGGGGGCCCTTCGCGAGCGAGGAACGTCGCTTCGCTCCGTTCGGCAGCGCTTCGCGCTGCGATTGGTCGCTTCGCTCCACGCTCGCTTCGCTCGCACGGCGGTAAGTGAGCAGGGTGTGTATTGGTCGTTGAGCGGAGGCGCGCCGGCGCCGGAGTCGAAACGGGCTGAGCGAGCGGAGCGAGTCGAAGCCGACGCTCCGGTTCCGTTGGTCGTTGAGCGGAGGCGCGCCGGCACCGGAGTCGAAACGGGCTGAGCGAGCGGAGCGAGTCGAAGCCCGACGACGAAGCGGCCGCCCCATCCGGGAGCGGCCGCTTCGTGCGTCGAGGCGTCACCAGATGACGGCGAGACCCGCGTTCAGCAGCGTGAGGGCGCCGATCAGCCAGAAGAACGCCGGCGGCACAGGGCTGCCCTTCTTGGCCCGGCTGGTGCTGATGCCGATCAGCGCGCCGATGATCACGAGCACGACCAGCTTGATGCCGATCTTCATGTAGTTCAGCTCGCCGTCGCCCAGGCCCCACGGCGCCGACAGCACGAGGCCGGCCAGGAATGCGAGGCCGAGGCCCGCGTTCATGAGGGGCGTCGCCTGGTACCGCTTCGCCGCGGCCTCCACGGCCCACGACCCGAACAGGATCGCGAAGCCGGCCAGGTGCACCAGAACGACGATGTCGCGCAGAGTCTCGAGGAAGTCCATGCCCTCACGCTATCGCGGTCGTCGTGGTCGGTCACCGGCCCATCCGCCCCCGCCCGGGCGTAGCGTCGGAGCATGACGGTGCGCGAGACGGATGTGGTGGTGATCGGGGCCGGGCCGGTCGGCGAGAACGTGGCCGACCGGGCCGTGCGAGGCGGGCTCGAGGCGGTGATCGTCGAACGGGAGCTGGTCGGCGGCGAGTGCTCGTACTGGGCGTGCATGCCCTCCAAGGCGCTGCTGCGCCCTGGCGCAGCCCTGCGGGCGGCGCGAGCGGTGCGGGGCCTCAGCGGCGGGGAGCTCGACCCGGCCGAGGTGCTGCGACGGCGCGACGCGTTCGCGGCCGAGTGGGACGACTCGGGTCAGGTGCGCTGGCTCACGGGCGCAGGCATCGACCTGATCCGCGGGCGGGGCCGCGTCGCGGGGGAGCGGCGGGTCGTGGTCGAGGGTGACGGCGGCGACGTCGAGCTGGTCGCGCGGCATGCCGTCGTGGTCGCGACCGGGAGCGAGCCGCACATCCCCGACATCCCGGGGCTGCGCGACGCGCGCCCGTGGGGCAGCCGCGAGGCGACGTCGGCCCGGGCCGTGCCCGCGCGCCTGGCGGTGATCGGCGGCGGGGTCGTCGCGGTCGAGGTGGCCACCGTGTTCGCGGATCTCGGCAGCGAGGTGACGCTCCTCTCGCGCAGCCCCCTGCTCCACGAGCTCGAGCCGTTCGCGGGGGAGGCCGTGCGCGACGCCCTGCGCGAGCGCGGCGTCCAGGTGCGGGAGGACGCGCAGCCGGCGGAGGTCGCCCGCACGGACGACGGCGCCGTGCGCATCCGGCTCGAGGACGGCGACCTGCTCGCCGACGAGGTCGTCGCCGCGACCGGCCGGCGACCGCGCCTGGACGGCATCGGCCTCGACGAGCTGCTCGACGACCGCGGTCGCCTCGGCGTCGACGACACGATGCGGGTGCGCGGATCCGACTGGCTCTACGCCGTGGGCGACGCGGCCGGGCGGGTCCTCCTCACCCACCAGGGCAAGTACGAGGCGCGCGCGGCTGGGGACGCGATCGCGGCCCGCGCCCGCGGCGAGCGGGTCGACGACGCGCCGTGGGGCCGGCACGTCGCGACGGCCGACCACGCGGCCGTGCCGCAGGTGGTCTTCACCGACCCGGAGGTCGCCTCGGCCGGTCTGACCGCGGCCCAGGCCGAGGAACGGGGCCTGCGCATCCGGGTGGTCGACTACGAGCTCGGCGACGTGGCCGGCGCGGGTCTGATCGCCGACGACTACGTCGGCCGGGCGCGCGCGGTCGTGGACGAGGACCGCGGCGTCCTGGTCGGCGTCACGCTCGTGGGGCCGGGGGTGGGGGAGCTCATCCACGCCGCGACGATCGCGATCACCGGGGAGGTGCCGCTCTCCCGGCTGTGGCACGCGGTGCCGGCGTACCCCACGCTCAGCGAGTTCTGGCTGCGGCTGCTCGAGGGCTACGGCCTCTGACGCCGGAGAAGAGGCGAGGCCCCACGGATGATCCGAGGGGCCTCGCCGATGCGCGGGCGATCAGGGAAGGATCTCGACGGCGTCGTAGTCGACGTCCTTGGTCTCGCGCGACAGGATCAGCGCCACGAGCGTGAGGACGCCCGCGCCCGAGAGGTACAGGCCCACGAGCCACGGGTTGCCGCCGCCGGCCGCCCACAGCACGACCGCGACCATCGGCGCCAGGGCGGCACCCAGGATCGAGGACACGTTGTACGCGACGGCCGAGCCGGTGTAGCGGACATGGGTCGGGAACAGCTCGGGCAGCAGCGCGCCCATGGGGCCGAACGTCGAGCCCATCAGCGCGAAGCCGAGGATCAGGAAGAAGATCACCAGCGGGCCGGTCGCGGCGCCCTGCGGCAGCAGGAACACCGGGAAGAGGGCACCGAACACGATGATCCCGATCGTGACCGCGATGAGCACCTTGCGGCGGCCGAGGCGGTCGGCCAGCGGGCCGGCCACGATCGTGAAGATGCCGAAGAACACGACGCCGACGATCTGCATCAGGACGAACTCGACGTAGGTGAAGCCGAGACCGGGCACCCACGGGCCGCTCGCGGCGGCGTCGTAGCCCTCGGGGGCGGCCTGCGCCTTGGTGCCGTACGACAGCATGAAGCTCGTCAGCAGGTAGAACAGCACGTAGGTCGCCAGCATGATGAACGTGCCGAGGATGAGCTGCTTCCAGTAGCGGCGGAACGTCTCGCCGAGCGGGAAGCGCTTGATCGCGCCCTGCTTCTGCGCCTTCTCGAAGCTGGCCGACTCGACGAGCTTCAGGCGGACCCAGAGGCCCACGATGACCATGACGGCCGAGAACAGGAACGGGATGCGCCAGCCCCACGCGAGGAACGCCTCCGAGGGGGCGCCGTTCTCGCCGGGCATCGAGAAGTTGATGATCAGGAACAGGCCGTTGGCGATGATGAAGCCGATGGGCGCGCCCAGCTGCGGGAACGTGCCGTACAGCGCGCGCTTGCCCGCCGGGGCGTTCTCGGTCGCGACGAGCGCGGCGCCCGACCACTCGCCGCCGAGCGCGAAGCCCTGCGCGAGGCGCATGATCAGCAGCAGGAACGCGGCGAACCAGCCGATGGTCTGGAAGGTCGGCAGCAGGCCGATCAGGAACGTCGCGATACCCATCGTGAGCAGCGACGCGACGAGCGTCGCCTTGCGGCCGAAGCGGTCGCCGAAGTGGCCGAACACGATCGCGCCGATCGGGCGGGCGACCATGGCGGCGCCGAACGTCGCGAACGAGGCGAGCAGCGCCGTCGTCGGGTTCCCGGTGGGGAAGAAGAGCGCGGGGAACACGAGCACGGCGGCCGTGGCGTACGCGTAGAAGTCGTAGAACTCGATCGTGGTGCCGACCAGGCTCGCGGTGATCACGCGCGAGCGCGAGTTCACCGGCTGGGAGGCGGGACCCGAGGGGGTCTGAACAGCGGTGGTCATGGACATGCCTGTCTGAGGTGACGGAACGGACGGGTATCGCGGCCCTCTCAGCCGCAATGCAAACCCAAAGTCTATGCGCGTAGGGATGTCACTTTCGCTCGGTTCAGCGGATCGTCATCCGCTCGCACTGAGCACTTCGCACAACGATGAGTGAAGGCCCCGCAGATCTGTGCGATCTGCGGGGCCTCACTTGCGTCTCGAGGTGTCAGGCGCGGAGCTCGCGCAGCGTGAGCGCCGTGCGCAGGGCCGCGTCCGCCGCCTCCGCGCCCTTGTCCTCCTTGGAGCCGGGCAGGCCCGAGCGCTCGATCCCCTGCTCCTCGTCGTCGAGCGTGAGCACGCCGAAGCCGACCGGCTTGCCCGTGTCGAGCGCGACGCGCGTGAGCCCGTCGGTCGCGGCCGAGGAGACGAACTCGAAGTGCGGCGTGCCGCCTCGGATGATCACGCCCAGCGCGACCACCGCGTCGGCGCCGGCCTCGAGCGCCGCCTTGGCGACGACCGGGAGCTCGAACGATCCCGCCACGCGGATCAGCCGGTGCGTGGCGCCCGCGGCCTCGAGCGTGCGCTGCGCCCCCGCGATGAGCGCCTCCGTGATGGTCTCGTGCCACGTGCCGGCGACGATCACGACCTCCAGGCCGGATCCGTCGAGTCCGGTGCGCTCCGGTGCTCCCTTGCCGCTCATCGTGCTCCCCCTTCGTGCATGCGCGCGATCGCGTCGGCCAGCTCGTCCTCGCCGATGATATGACCCATGCGGTCCCGCTTGGTCTCGAGGTACTGGTGGTTGTTCGGGCCGACGCCCACGATCAGCGGCACCTGCTCGACGACGTCGAGCCCGAAGCCGCGCAGCTGGGCGACCTTGTCGGTGTTGTTCGTGAGCAGCCGGATCCTCTCGATGCCGAGATCCGCGAGGATGCCGGCAGCCGCCGCGTAGTCGCGCGCGTCGGCGGGGAGGCCGAGCGCCGTGTTCGCGTCGACTGTGTCGAGGCCCCGCTCCTGCAGCGCGTAGGCGCGCAGCTTGTTGATGAGCCCGATGCCGCGTCCCTCGTGGCCGCGCATGTAGATCACCACGCCGCCGTCCTGCTCGATCGCGTCGAGCGCGGCCTCCAGCTGCGGACCGCACTCGCACTTGAGCGAGCCGAACGCCTCGCCCGTCAGGCACTCGGAGTGCACGCGCACGAGCGGCGCATCGGCCGAGAGATCGCCCGACACGACGGCGATGTGGTCGGTGCCGGTCTGGCGGTCCTTGTAGGCGAGGAAGCGGAAGGTGCCGTGCGCGGTGGGCACGGTGGCGTCGGCGCGCAGGCTCACCTGGCGACGGGTCGCGGGGCGCTCGGCGCCGCGGGGGTCGATCTCGTCGAGGTGGGCGATCAGCTGCTCGATCGTGATGACCGGGATGCCCTCGCGCCGGCCGAGCTCGATGAGCCCCGGCATCCGCATCATGCTGCCGTCCTCGGCGACGAGCTCGCCGATCACGGCGACCGGCTCCAGGCCGGCCAGGCGCATCAGCTCGACCGAGGCCTCCGTGTGGCCGGCGCGGTCGCGCACGCCGCCGGGGACCGCGCGCAGCGGCAGGATGTGGCCGGGGCGGATCAGGCTCTGCGCGGTCGAGGCCGGGTCCGCGAGCACGTTCAGGGTCCGGGCGCGGTCGGCCGCGCTGATCCCGGTCGTCACGCCCTCGGCGGCGTC
This sequence comes from Microbacterium lacusdiani, assembly GCF_054779895.1. Taxonomy (NCBI): domain Bacteria; kingdom Bacillati; phylum Actinomycetota; class Actinomycetes; order Micrococcales; family Microbacteriaceae; genus Microbacterium; species Microbacterium lacusdiani. The sequence goes on from NZ_BAAGXJ010000027.1 coordinate 58,378, forward strand.
CACGCTCACGGTGTAGGCGGTGCCGCGCGCATCCTCGTTGGTCTCCACCATGGGCGGCAGGTCGAGGCGGTCGGCGACCTCGTGCGGCATGGGCGCGCAGAGGAAGCCCGACGACCAGCGCACCGCCCATGCGATCCACTCGGGCGTGGCCAGCTGCGCGGAGAGGACGACGTCGCCCTCGTTCTCGCGGTCCTCGTCGTCGGCCACGATCACGGGGCGGCCCGCGCGGAGCGCGTCGAGCGCTTCCTCGATCGTGGCGAGGCTTCCGGGCGCCAGGCCCTCGGCGGTCTCGGCGGTCACTGGGCGCCTCCTTCACGGCGGGTGCCCGCGGCGGGAACCGGGGCGAGGGACGGGTCGAGCACGGAGTAGTCGGCGGCGGGCACCTCGGTGGTCGCGAAGGACCAGGGCGCCCGCTCGGGGGCCGGGGCCGCGGCGCCGAATGCGAGCAGACGCTGCACGTGGCGCGCCAGGATGTCGGTCTCGAGGTTCACGCGCTCGCCGGCGACGCGGTCGCCGAGGGTGGTGGCCGCGAGCGTCTCGGGGATGAGCGACACCTCGAACCACGCGTCGGCGACGCCGGCCGCGCTGACCGCGCTGACGGTGAGCGAGACGCCGTCGACCGCGATCGAGCCCTTGTCGACGACCAGCGGGGCCAGGTGGCCGGGCAGCGCGATCCGCACGACGCGCCACTGCGCGCCGTCGCGCACCTGGCGCACGATTCCGGTGCCGTCGATGTGGCCCTGCACGATGTGGCCGCCGAGGCGGCCGCCGGCCGCCGTCGCGCGCTCGATGTTGACCGGCGTGCCGGGGATGGCGGCGTCGAGCGTCGACATGTCGAGCGTCTGCCGCATCACGTCGGCCGTGAAGCCGTCCTCGGTCCAGCTGACCACGGTCAGGCACACGCCGCTCACGGCGATCGAGTCGCCGTGCGCCACATCGACCACGGCGCCCGGCGCGTGCACCGTGAGGCGCACGCCGTCGCCCGACGGCTCGACGGCCGTGATGCGGCCGATCTCCTCGACGATCCCGGTGAACATCAGCTCTCTCCTTCGGATGTCGCGGCCGGGTCATCCGGATCCGCGAGGTCTTCGCCCTCGGCGACGAACAGCGTGTCGGGGCCGAGCGGGATCCGCTCGATCACCCGCAGGCGGCGGGCGCGGTCGATGGACGGCACCCCGACGTCGGTCAGCGCGAGGCGCGGGCCGCCCAGCAGCACCGGGGCGACGTACGCGAGCACCCGGTCGGCGAAGCCGGCCGCCACGAAGGCGCTCGCCAGGGTGGGGCCGCCCTCGATGAACACGCGGTGCAGGCCCCGGTCCCACAGGTCGTCCAGCACGAAGGCAAGGTCGTGGGTGTCGTAGAACAGCGGCTCGTGCGGATGGCGCCGCAGCGCGGCGTCCGGGGGAGTCTCGCGGGCGCCGATCACGACCGGCACGGGCTGCTCGGGACGCAGCAGGTCGCCGTCGCGCGCGGTCAGCGCGGGGTCGTCGGCCAGCACGGTGCCGGTGCCGACCACGATCGCGTCCGCCTGCGCCCGGCGCACGTGCACGTCGGCGCGAGCCTCGGGACCGGTGATCCACTGGCTGGACCCGTCGGCGGCCGCGGCGCGGCCGTCCAGGCTCTGCGCCCACTTCACGGTGACGTGCGGGCGGCCCAGGCGGGTCGCGGTCAGCCACGGCTCGATGAGTGCGCGCGCCGCGTCGGCCAGTACGCCGGCCTGCACGTCCACGCCGGCGGCCCGCAGCCGCTCCGCGCCTCCGCCCGAGACCTCGCCCGGGTCGTCCAGCGCGTAGACGACGCGGGCGACGCCGGCGCGCAGAAGTGCCTCGGCGCACGGGCCGGTGCGGCCCGTGTGATTGCAGGGCTCCAGAGTGACCACGGCGGTCGCGCCGCGCGCGCCGCCCTCGGGCAGCCGCGAGAGGGCGTCGACCTCGGCGTGCGGGGTGCCGGCGCCGCGGTGCCAGCCCTCGGCGAGCACCTCGCCCGTGGGCGAGAGGATGACCGCGCCGACCTGCGGGTTGCGGCTGCGGGGTCCGCGCAGGGCGAGCTCGAGCGCCCGGGCCATCGCGCTCTGCTCGGCGTCCGAGACCGGCGCGGTCGGGGACTCGAGGGCAGAGCGGGGCTCGTCGGGGCTGTGCGCCATGCGACCCTCCTTCAGAACACCGGGGTCGCGAACGGCGCCGCGGCTCACCGCGATGCGCGTCGTGCTGCCTCCCATCCGGACTCGTGCGACTCTCGTCGCACATCACCGTCGGTCCCGGAATTCCACCGGATCAGCCTGGCGCGTCTGGCGCTTCGGCTCGCGGACTGTCACCGCCGGTTCGGATTCCCACCGACCCCGGAGCACGTGTGCTGCACTCAGATTAGCCGAACGCCTGTGCGCGGGTTTCATTCCCGTGTCGCGGGATGACGAGGTGATGCGTCAGCTCACTTGAGCAGTCGGGACAGGCGCCGGTCCGCGAGCACCTTGCCGCCCGTCTGGCAGGTGGGGCAGTACTCGAAGCTGCGGTCCGCCAGGAATACGCTGCGCACGGTGTCGCCGCACACGGGGCACGGCTCGCCCGCGCGCGCATGGACGCTCATGCCCCGGCGCTTGGCGTCCTTGAGCTCGGCCAGCGGGCGGCCCCGGGCGGCCTCGACCGCGGCGGTGAGCGTCTCGCGCAGCGCGGCGTAGAGCCGGTCGACGTCCTCGTCGCCCAGATTCGCCGCCAGCGCGTACGGAGACATCCGGGCCGCGTGCAGGATCTCGTCGGAATACGCGTTGCCGATGCCGGCGACGATCTGCTGGTCGCGCAGGACGCCCTTGATCTGGGTGCGACGGCCCGTCAGCAGCCCGGCGAGAGTGTCGCGTGTGAAGCCGTCGTCCAGCGGATCCGGCCCCAGCTTCGCGATGCCGGGCACCTCCGCGGGATCCCGCACGACGTAGACGGCCAGGGACTTCTTGGTGCCCGCCTCGGTCAGGTCGAAGCCGGAGCCGTCGCCGAAGCCGACGCGCAGCGCGATGGGGGAGCGCCCCGGCTTGATCACGGTGGCCGGCAGCGTCTCGTGCCAGCGCAGCCATCCGGCCTTCGCCAGGTGGAACACGAGGTGGAGGTCGCCGGCGGCGATCCGCACGAACTTGCCGTGCCGGCCCACCTCGGTGACCTCGCGCCCGACGAGCTCGTCCAGCCGCGGGTCGAACGTCTTCAGCGCGGCGATCTGCGTCAGCCGCGCCGAGCTCACCGCCAGCCCGGTCACCCTGCCCCGCAGGAACTCGACCAGTCCCTCGACCTCGGGCATCTCCGGCATGCGCCCATCCTGCCCCGGCCCCGCCGCCCGACACAACGCAGGACTCCAGCGGGATCCCGGGCGTGTCCACGCCGGGCGGGTGCCCGACACGCCGATGGTGGCCAGGAGGTCCTGCGTTGTGTCGGGATGGCTGCCTGCGCACCTCGTCCACAAGCCGTGCCTGGCGGCATCTGTCCCCATCGGCAGGGAGTCCGGCTGCCGGCTGCGGTGCGCCTGCGGAGGATCAGGTTCATGCTCAGGTCATCGGCAGCCTTCGCCGCACCGACGCCCACCGCGGCGGTCGGCTATCAGCAGCTCCGTGCGATGGGCTACAGCAGGAAGACGCTCAAGGCGGCCATCGACAGCGGGCACCTGTTTCACGCCCGCCGCGACGTGTATCTCTGGCGCGGTGCCACGCCGCGGCAGCGTTCCGCGGCACGGATCGGCGGCCGGGTCGACTGCATCTCGCGGCTCGCCGAGCTCGGGATCTTCGTCCTGGACGAGACCGAGCTCCATGTTCAGGTGGCGCCGAACGCATCGCGCCTGCGGAGCTCAGCGGATCGGCGGACGCCCCTCGTCCGAGCACCCTCCACCCACCGTGGACGCGTGCACTGGAGGTGCACCGGTGCCGCGCCGGATGACACGGTGACTCCCTTGGTGGAGGCGCTTGCGCAGGCGTTCGGATGTCAGGGGGTACGGGCGACGATCGCATCGATCGACAGCGCCCTGCACACGGGAAAGCTGTCTGAGCGCGATCTGGATCTGCTGTTCCAGCTGGCGCCGGAGCGGTATCGAGTCATCCGCGGTCTCATCGACGGCCGTGCCGAGTCCGGCCCGGAGACGTACGCTCGGCTGATCGCCCGCGAGTTCGGTCTGCCGATCGAGCTCCAGAAGCGGATCGACGGCGTCGGTCGGGTCGACCTCGTGGTGGACGGATGGCTGGTCATCGAGTGCGACAGTCGTGAGTTCCACAGCACGTGGGAGGCGCAGCAGGAGGACCATCGCCGCGACATGGCACTCGCCGCGCGGGGCTACGCCCGGATCCGCGTCACGGCGCACCAGCTGTTCACGGAACCGCACGTGCTTCGCGAGGCCATCCGCGGCCTGCTCGCCACCCGCCCCGTGGCGTGAGCCGCCCGCCCGCCGCACTGGGCCGCTGCCCGACACAACGCAGGAGCCCAGCGGGATCCCGGGCGTGTCCCGTCGGTTTCGCGCCCCGACACGCCGACGCGCGTGCGGAGGTCCTGCGTTGTGTCGGCGACGGGCCGCGACCGGGGCGGATGGACGCCGGTCAGACGGACCAGGCCTGCGGGATGCGGGGGTCGGTGGCGAGGAGGCCGGCGATCCAGCCGTCCATGCGGGCGCCGTGCCCGGCCAGGCCGCTGCGGCGGACGCCCTCGAGCTGGAAGCCCAGGGACTGCGCCACGCGCGCCGATCCCGTGTTGCCGACCACCGCGTGCCACTCGAGCCGCTCCAGGCGCATCGGCCCGAACGCGAAATCGACCACCGCGCGGGTCGCCTCGGCCATGTAGCCGCGGCCGCGCGCCTCGGGCGCCAGCCAGTAGCCCAGCTCGGCCGCGCCGTCCTTGATGCGGTGCAGGCCCACCATGCCCACGAGCCCCTCGGCGTCGCGCAGCGCCCAGACGCACTCCGACCCGGCGTCCCACCACTCCGCCACGAGGCGCACGAACGATTCGGCGTCCTCGCGTCGGTACGGCGACGGCACGGTCGTGTAGCGCTGGATCAGCTCGTCCTGGCAGATCCGGTGGATCGCGTCGACGTCGGCCTCGACGGGGGCGGACAGCCTCAGGCGGCCGGTGCGCAGCTCGACCGGCTCACCCACGACGCAGCAGGCCGACGCGCTCGTACACGGTCGCGAGCGTCGCATCCGCGATCTCCGCGGCGCGGTCGGCGTTCACGGCGAGCAGGCGGTCGAGCTCCGCAGGGTCGTCGAGCAGCTCCAGCGCGCGGGCGCGCACCGGCTCGAACTCCGCCACCACCACGTCGCGCAGGCCCTTCTTGAAGTCGCCGTAGCCGCGACCCGTGTACTCGTCCTCGATCTCGGCGATCGGACGTCCCGAGAGCGCCGAGTAGATCGTCAGCAGGTTCGAGACGCCGGGCTTCTCGGCGCGGTCGTAGCGCACCGACCCCTCGCTGTCGGTGACCGCGCGCATGATCTTCTTCGCGGTCACGCTCGGCTCGTCCAGCAGCCACAGCACGCCGGCGTGCGACTCGGCCGACTTCGACATCTTCGACGTCGGATCCTGCAGGTCGTAGATGCGCGCGGTCTCGGCCTGGATCACCGGCTTCGGCACCACGAACGTGTCGCCGAAGCGCGAGTTGAAGCGCTCGGCCAGGTCGCGCGTCAGCTCGACGTGCTGCTTCTGGTCGTCGCCGACGGGCACCACATCCGTCTGGTACAGCAGGATGTCCGCCGCCATCAGGATGGGGTACGTGAACAGGCCCACGCTGGTCGCGTCCGCGCCTTGCTTCTGCGACTTGTCCTTGAACTGCGTCATCCGGCCGGCCTCGCCGAAGCCCGTGATGGTCGACAGGATCCACGCCAGCTCGGCGTGCGCGCGCACGTGCGACTGCACGTACAGGGTCGAGCGCGACGGCTCGATCCCCGCCGCGATGTACTGCGCCGCCGTGCGACGGGTCTTCTCCCGCAGGTGCTCCGGGTCCTGCGCCACCGTGATGGCGTGCAGGTCGACGACCGAGAAGAATGCGTCGTACTCGTCCTGCATGCCGCGCCACTGCAGGAGAGCCCCGATGTAGTTGCCGATCTGGAGCGAATCGGCGGAGGGCTGCATTCCGGAGTAGAGGCGCTGCTTGGTCACCAGTCAATCCTAGGTCGCCGCGCTGGGGCATCCGCTTCGGCTGCGGGATCGCGATCCGTCGGAGCGTGGGGCCCGAAACCCTCGTCCGTCGAATCGCGATCCCTTCGCCTCCGCTGACCGCGGCGGGAGGGCAGGTGACGGAGGGTGGGCGGGGAGGGTCAGTTCCCGATGGTGTAGTCGGCGACGACGGGGGCGTGGTCGCTCCAGCGGGTGTCGTAGGAGGGGGCGCGGTCCACGCGGTAGTTCGACGCGCGCGAGGCGAGGGCGGGTGAGGCGAGGTGGTAGTCGATCCGCCAGCCCGAGTCGTTGTCGAACGCCTTGCCGCGCATCGACCACCACGTGTACGGCCCGTCGACCTCGCCGGCGGCCGCCCGGCCGACGTCGACCCAGCCGAGGCCCGTGGCGCCCTCGCTGAAGGACCGCGTGTCGCTCAGCTCGGCGACCATGCCGCGACCGAGGCCGGGCTGGCCCTCGACCGGCTCGCCCTCGGCGCCCAGGAAGCGGTCGAAGTAGGCGCGCTCCCGCGCGAGGAAGCCCGCCTTCTTGACGTTGCCCTTCCAGTTCCGGATGTCCAGCGGACGGTGCCCGACGTTCAGGTCCCCGGTCACGAGCGCGAGCGAGCCGTCGGCCGACAGCTCGGGCAGGCGGCGCTCCATGGCGTCGAGGAAGGCCCACTTGGCCTCCTGCTTCGGGGTGTCGGCCTCGCCCGTGAACACGTACGCGCTCACCACGGTCAGCGTCTCGCCGCCGAGCTCGAAGTCGGCCTCGATCCAGCGCCCGTTCGACTCGAGCGCGTCGTCGCCGAGCTCGATGCGCGATAGGGCGCACTCCTCACGGCTCGCGATCGCGACGCCCGCGCGCCCCTTCTGCAGGGACGCGTCGGCGACCACCCGCCATCCGGGGAGCGCGGCCTCGAGGTGCTCGCGCTCGCCGCGGACCTCCTGCAGCGTCACGATGTCCGCGCCGGAGGAATCCAGCCACGCGCCCATGCCGTTGCGGGCCGCCGCCCTGATCCCGTTGACGTTGACAGAGGCGATGCGGATGTTCCGGGGCATACCCATTAACGTAACCGGGGCCGCCGACATCGGATGTCGGCGGCCCCGGTCCACGGGTGCGTCGGCTCAGGCCGGGTGCAGGATCTTCAGCGCCTTCTTCTGCGCGTCCGTGCCGCGGACGAGCGCCTGCTTCACGTCGGCGATCGCCTTCGTGATCTCGATGCCGCGCGGGCACGCCTCGGTGCAGTTGAAGGTCGTGCGGCAGCGCCACACGCCCTCCTTGTCGTTCAGGATGTCCAGGCGCACGTCGCCCGCGTCGTCGCGCGAGTCGAAGATGAAGCGGTGCGCGTTGACGATCGCTGCGGGGCCGAAGTACTGGCCGTCCGTCCAGAACACGGGGCACGACGAGGTGCACGCGGCGCACAGGATGCACTTGGTGGTGTCGTCGAAGATCGCGCGGTCGGACACGGACTGCACGCGCTCCTTGCCCTTCTCGGGCACCGAGTTCGCCTGCAGGAAGGGCTGGACCTCGCGGTAGGCCGCGAAGAACGGGTCCATGTCGACGATGAGGTCCTTCTCGAGCGGCAGGCCCTTGATCGCCTCGACGTAGATCGGCTTCGAGATGTCGAGGTCCTTGATCAGCGTCTTGCAGGCGAGGCGGTTGCGGCCGTTGATGCGCATGGCGTCCGAGCCGCAGATGCCGTGGGCGCACGAGCGGCGGAACGCGAGCGAGCCGTCCTGGTCCCACTTGATGCGGTGCAGGGCGTCGAGCACGCGGTCGGTCGAGTACATCTCGACGTCGTAGTCGACCCAGCGCGGCTCGCTGTCGACCTCGGGGTCGAAGCGGCGGATGATGAACGTGACGAGGTACGACTGGATGCCGGAGTCGTTCGACTCGGCGGGCGCGGGAGCGGCGGTGTCCTCGGTCACGACGGCGGCGGCCATCAGTACTTCCTCTCCAGGGGCGGGTAGTTGAACTCGCCCTTCTCGTTCTTGGTGAATACGACCGGCTTCCAGTCCAGCTTGATGTGGTCCTCGGGGTTCGACGAGTGCGGGTCGCCCGTGAGGTACGCCATCGTGTGCTTCATGTACTGCTCGTCGTCGCGCGCCTGGTAGTCCTCGCGCATGTGGCCGCCGCGGCTCTCGCGGCGGTTGCGGGCCGCGTAGGCGACGATCTCGGCGATGTCGAGCAGGAAGCCCAGCTCCACGGCCTCGAGCAGGTCGGTGTTGTACCGCCTGCCCTTGTCGTCCACGTAGATGTTGCGGTAGCGGTCGCGCAGCTCCGCGATCGTGCCCAGGACGTCCGTCAGGCTCTCCTCGGTGCGGAACACCTGGGCCTTGTCGTCCATCTCCTCCTGCAGCTTCTTGCGGATGTCGGAGATGCGCTCGGTGCCCTTGGCGGAGCGGATGCCCTCGATCATGTCGCGGACGCCCGCGGCGGGGTCCGCGGGCAGCGGCACGAAGTCGGCGCTCTTCACGTACTCGACCGCATTGCGTCCGGCGCGCTTGCCGAACACGTTGATGTCGAGCAGCGAGTTGGTGCCGAGGCGGTTGGCGCCGTGCACCGACACGCAGGCGCACTCGCCGGCGGCGTACAGGCCGGGGACGACGGTCTCGTTGTCGGCCAGCACCTCGGCGTCGTTGTTGGTCGGGATGCCGCCCATCGCGTAGTGCGCGGTCGGCATCACGGGCACCGGCTCGACGACCGGGTCGATGCCGAGGTACGTGCGCGCGAACTCCGTGATGTCCGGGAGCTTGGTCTCGAGCACCTCGGCGCCCAGGTGCGTGCAGTCGAGCAGCACGTAGTCCTTGTTGGGGCCTGCGCCGCGGCCCTCGCGGACCTCCTGCACCATGCAGCGCGCGACGATGTCGCGGGGCGCGAGGTCCTTGATCGTGGGGGCGTAGCGCTCCATGAAGCGCTCACCGGAGGCGTTGCGCAGGATGGCGCCCTCGCCGCGGGCGCCCTCGGTGAGCAGGATGCCCAGGCCCGCCAGGCCGGTCGGGTGGAACTGGAAGAACTCGACGTCCTCGAGCGGCAGGCCCTTGCGCCACACGATGCCGACGCCGTCGCCCGTGAGGGTGTGCGCGTTCGACGTGGTCTTGAAGATCTTGCCGAAGCCGCCGGTCGCGAAGATGACGGCCTTCGAGTGGAAGACGTGCAGGTCGCCCGTGGCCAGCTCGTACGCGACGACGCCCGCGATCTGCGTCTTCCCGTCGGCGTCCTTCACCGTGATGAGGTCGAGCGCGTAGAACTCGTTGAAGAAGTTGATGCCGAGCTTGACGCAGTTCTGGAACAGCGTCTGCAGGATCATGTGCCCCGTGCGGTCGGCGGCGTAGCACGCGCGGCGCACCGGGCTCTTGCCGTGCTCGGCCGTGTGGCCGCCGAAGCGGCGCTGGTCGATCTTGCCGTCGGGCGTGCGGTTGAACGGCAGACCCATGTTCTCGAGGTCGATGACCGCGTCGATGGCCTCCTTGGCGAGGATCTCCGCCGCGTCCTGGTCGACGAGGTAGTCGCCGCCCTTGACCGTGTCGAAGGTGTGCCACTCCCACGAGTCCTCCTCGACGTTCGCGAGCGCCGCGGCCATGCCGCCCTGCGCCGCGCCCGTGTGCGAGCGGGTGGGGTAGAGCTTCGTGATCACGGCGGTCTTCGCGCCGGGGCCGGCCTCGATCGCCGCGCGCATGCCGGCGCCGCCGGCGCCCACGATGACGATGTCGAACTGGTGGTAGTGGACGCCGTCGCGCACGACGGACTCGCTGGTCTGCGTTGCCATATCCCTTATTCGTTCTTCCGTCAGGCCTGCGCCTGGCACATGTCCCACAGCGTGCTGTCCGGCGTGACGCCCAGGCACGGGTCGAACGTGAACACCACGAGCGTGCCGAGCACGATCATCACGGCGGCGGCGATCCAGATGACCCACACCAGCGCGGAGCGGACCTTCGCGTTGTGCACGTAGTCGTTCACGATCGTGCGCATGCCGTTGGCGCCGTGGATGAACGCCAGCCACAGCATCAGGACGTCCCACCACTGCCAGAACGGCGAGGCGAACTTGCCGGCGACGAACGCGAAGTTCAGCGCGTGCACGCCGCCCTCGGGCGCGACGAGGTTCACGAAGAGGTGTCCGAAGATCAGCACGACCAGCAGCACGCCGGAGACGCGCATGTAGATCCAGCCCCACTTCTCGAGGTTCACGCCCTTGTTGCGGGGGGCGCTGTGCGGCGCGCGGGGCGCGGCGAGGGTGTCGGCGGTCATCAGTGGCCCCCTCCGATGTGCGAGAACGTGTTGATCAGCTGGCGGGGTACGAAGCCGGCCATCACGACCACCCAGACGGCGATGACCCCCCAGAACAGCTGGCGCTGGTACTGCGCGCCGCGGGCCCAGAAGTCGACCAGGATGATCCGCAGGCCGTTGAACGCGTGGAACGCGATCGCGCCGACGAGCGCGATCTCGCCGAGGCCCATGATGGGGTGCTTGTAGGTGCCGATGACCGCGTCGTACGCCTCGGGGGAGACCCGGATGAGCGCGGTGTCGAGCACGTGCACGAGCAGGAAGAAGAAGATGGCCACACCGGTGATGCGGTGGAGCACCCAGGACCACATGCCCTCACGGCCGCGGTAGAGGGTGCCCCGGGGGACCCTCGAGGTAGTCTCCGCCACCGACAATGTCAGACGCGTAGGAGCGGACACGTCGTTCCTCCCTGATCGTTGCGAGGTCGTCGCCCGGATGGCGCGCGGGGCGGGCCGTAGGCACCCCAACTCTATTGCGGCGCGCGCGGTTCCGCGATGAAGGCGAACCTAACTCTCTCGACGTCGAGAGAAATGGGAACCGGTAGCGTGGAAGCCATGCCTGCCGAGATCGAGGACTTCTACGCCGTCATCCCCGCAGGGGGAGTCGGCTCGCGCCTGTGGCCCCTCTCGCGCGCCGAGGCGCCCAAGTTCCTGCATGACCTCACCGGGTCGGGAGTGTCGCTGCTGCGGAACACGTGGGACCGTCTGCTGCCGCTGACCGGACCGGACCGCATCGCGGTCGTCACGGGCAGCGCGCACGAGTCCCGCGTGGAGGAGGAGCTCCCGGAGATCCCGCTGGCGAACGTCTTCATCGAGGCGTCGCAGCGCGACTCGGCCGCCGCGATCGGCCTGGCCGCCGCGATCCTCGAGCACCGTGAGCCCGGCGTGATCATCGGCTCGTTCGCCGCCGATCACCACATCACCCGTCAGCGCGCGTTCGAGTTCTCGGTGCAGCAGGCCGTCGCGGCCGCGCGCGCGGGCTACATCTGCACGATCGGAATCGCGCCGAGCGAGGCCTCGGTCGGCTTCGGCTACATCAAGAAGGGCGACGAGATCGACGTCGACGGCGCCCCCATGGCGGCGATCGTCGAGAGCTTCGTCGAGAAGCCAGACCTCGAGACCGCGCGACGCTACTACGCGGACCGCAACTATCTGTGGAACGCGGGCATGTTCATCTCGCGGGCCGACGTGCTGCTCGAGGAGCTGGCGGCGAACGAGCCGGAGCTGCACGCGGGGCTGCTCGAGATCGCGCGGGCGTGGGACACCGATCGCCGCGCCGAGGTGTGCGACCGCGTCTGGCCCGGGCTGAAGAAGATCGCGATCGACTACGCGGTCGCGGAGCCGGCCGCGGCCAAGGGGCGCCTGGCGGTCATCCCCGGCCACTTCGACTGGGACGACGTGGGGGACTTCGCGAGCCTGGCGAAGCTCATCTCCGGCGGCCGGCCGGACACGATGTCGATCCTCGGTCAGAACGACAAGGTGCTGGTCGACGAGTCCACGGGGCTGGTCGTCTCGCAGACCAACCGCGTGATCGCGGTCGTCGGCGTCGAGGGGCTGATCGTGGTGGACACGGACGACGCACTGCTGGTCACGACGAGCGAGCACGCGCAGCGCGTGAAGAGCGTCGTGGGCCGCCTGCACGAGGACGGACGCGACAGCGTCCTCTGACCCGCGGACGCCGGCGTGAGCGCGCCGCGCGAGGCGGTTTTGTAACTATCGCGTTTCGGGGCCCTGGTCTGGGCGGAATGCTCGGTCGCCGTTATGTAGCGTGAGCGTATCGCCCCGCGCCCGTGCGGGGCCGCATGGCGCCCCCGCACATCCGGGGCCGACGTTCTTCATGGAGGACAGTGTGATCAGGACCACCCGGAAGGCCGCGCTCGCCGGCCTCGCGATCGCCGGCACGGCGATCCTGCTCGCCGGCTGCGGCGCGGCGCCCGAGGAGGAGACCCCCGGCGGCTCGGCCGCTCCGGAGCCCGCCGACGACTTCATCCCCTGCCTCATCTCGGACGAGGGTGGCTGGAACGACCGCTCCTTCAACCAGTCGGCCAAGGAGGGCATGGACCGCATCGCGGAGGAGCTCGGCGTCGAGGCCCAGGAGATGGAGTCGACCAGCGCGAACGACTACGCGCCGAACCTCGAGACGCTCGTCTCGAACGGCTGCTCGCTGATCATCTCCGTCGGCTTCAACCTGGCCGCCGCGACCGTGGAGTCGGCGAACGCCAACCCCGAGGTCGACTACGCGATCATCGACGACTACGCGGACACCGACTTCGACGGCACCACCGACGCGCCGAACATCAAGCCGCTCGTCTTCAACACGGCCGAGGCCGCGTACCTGGGCGGCTACGCCGCGGCGGCGTGGTCGGCCGAGAGCGGTGTGAACAAGGTCGGCACCTTCGGCGGCATGCAGATCCCGTCGGTCGCCGTGTTCATGGACGGCTTCCAGCTCGGCGTCGAGAAGTACAACGAGGACAAGGGCGCCGCGGTCGAGGTCGTGGGCTGGGACGCCGAGGCGCAGAGCGGCTCGTTCACGGGCGGCTTCGAGGCCAACGACGTCGCGCGCCAGACCGCGCAGGGCATCCTCGACCAGGGCGTCGACGTGATCCTGCCCGTCGGCGGCCCCATCTACACCAGCGCCGCGGCCGCCATCCGCGACGGCGGCCAGGACGTGCTGCTCATGGGTGTGGACAGCGACCTCGCGGTCAAGGACCCGGACCTCGCGGACATCACGCTCGTGTCGATCATGAAGGCGATCGACCAGGCCGTGTACGACGCCACCAAGGCGGCCGCCGCGGGCGAATTCGACCCGGCCCCCTACATCGGCACGCTGGAGAACGGCGGCGTCGCGCTGTCGAGCTTCCACGACTTCGAGGCCGAGCTGCCCGAGGGCACGCTCGACGAGATCGCCGCCCTGCAGGAGGCGATCATCGCCGGCGAGATCACGGTCGAGTCGGAGAACTCGCCGTAAGCCTCAGCACGCCGCACGCGGGGCGATCGGACCTGGACGGTCCGGTCGCCCCGCGTCATGCGGCCGCTCCTCCACCTCGACAGACGCGCGCGATAGGGTGCCACACATGAAGCTCGAGCTCCGCGGGATCACGAAACGATTCGGCAGTCTCGTCGCCAACGACCACATCGATCTCACGGTCGAGCCCGGCCAGATCCATGCCCTCCTCGGGGAGAACGGCGCGGGCAAGTCGACGCTGATGAACGTGCTCTACGGCCTCTACCAGGCCGACGAGGGCGAGATCCTGCTCGACGACGTGCCGCAGCGATTCCGCGGGCCGGGCGACGCGATGGCCGCCGGCATCGGCATGGTGCACCAGCACTTCATGCTGGTCCCGGTCTTCACCGTCGCCGAGAACGTCGCGCTCGGTCACGAGCGCACCGGCGCGCTCGGCCGCCTCGACCTGGACGCCGCGCGCGAGCAGGTGCGCACGGTCGCCGACCGGTTCGGATTCCACGTCGACCCGGACGCGCTCGTGGAGGACCTGCCCGTGGGCGTCCAGCAGCGGGTCGAGATCATCAAGGCGCTCTCGCGCGACGCGAAGGTGCTCGTGTTCGACGAGCCGACGGCCGTGCTCACGCCGCAGGAGACCGACGAGCTCATGGCCATGATGCGCCAGCTGCGCGACGAGGGCACGGGCATCGTCTTCATCACCCACAAGCTGCGCGAGGTGCGCGAGGTCGCCGACAAGATCACCGTCATCCGCCGCGGCAAGGTCGTGGGGGAGGCGTCGCCGCAGTCGACGAACGCCGAGCTCGCCTCGCTCATGGTGGGTCGCGCGGTCGAGCTGACCGTGCACAAGGAGCCGGCGGCCCCCGCCGCGACCGGCGGGCTCGAGGTCCGCGGCCTTCGCGTCGTCTCGCCCACGGGCGCGGTGCTCGTGGACGACGTCGACTTCGAGGTGCGGCCCGGCGAGATCCTCGCCATCGCGGGCGTGCAGGGCAACGGCCAGACCGAGCTCACCGAGGCGCTCGTGGGGCTGCAGGACCGGGTCGCCGGCTCGATCACGCTCGACGGCCGCGAGCTCGTGGGGCAGAGCGTGCGCTCGATCCTCGAGGCGGGCGTCGGCTTCGTGCCCGAGGACCGCAAGATCGACGGCCTGGTCGGCGGCATGTCGATCGCCGAGAACCTCATCCTCGACCGGTCGAGCGCTCCCGAGTTCGTCAAGGCCGGCACGCTTCAGCGCGGAGCGCTGGATCGCTTCGCGCGCGAGCGGATCGACGAGTTCGACATCCGCGCCCAGGGCCCCCTCACGCCGGCCGGCACCCTGTCCGGCGGCAACCAGCAGAAGGTCGTCGTCGCGCGCGAGATGAGCCGCGAGCTCAGCCTGCTGCTCGCGGCCCAGCCCACGCGCGGCGTGGACGTCGGGTCGATCGAGTTCATCCACGCCCGGATCGTCGCCGCGCGCGACGCGGGCGTGCCCGTGATCGTCGTGTCGACCGAGCTCGACGAGGTCGTCGCGCTCGCCGACCGGATCGCCGTGATGTACCGGGGCAGGATCGTCGGCATCGTCCCCGCCGACACCCCGCGCGACGTGCTGGGCCTCATGATGGCCGGCGCACAGGAGACCGCAGCATGACCGGGACCACGCCCGCGCCCCAGGCGCCGCAGCCGCACACGGCCCCGCCGGCCGGTCCGCCCCGGAGCGGGCAGCTCCTGCGCGAGATCCTGCGCGGGAGCATCGTCACCACCGTGCTCGCGCTCGTCGCCGCCTTCGTCGTCGGCGGCGTGCTCATCGCGCTCACGGACGAGGACGTCATGGCGGCGTCCGGCTACTTCTTCGCCCGCCCCGCCGACACGATCTCGGCCGCGTGGAACGCGGTCGTGGCCGGCTACGACGCGCTGTTCCGCGGCGCGATCTACAACACCCGCGCGGACGACTTCCTCACGGGCATCCGCTCGCTGACCAACACGCTCGGCGCCGCCGCGCCGCTCATCGCGGCCGGCCTCGGCGTCGCCGTGGCGTTCCGCGTCGGGCTGTTCAACATCGGCGCGCAGGGCCAGATCGTCTTCGGCGCCGCCTTCACGGCGCTGCTGACGTTTCAGCTCGACCTGCCGGCGGTCGTCCAGCTGCCGGTGACGCTCGCGGGCGGTCTGATCGGCGGCGCCATCTGGGCCGGCATCGCGGGTCTCCTCAAGGCGCGCACGGGTGCGCACGAGGTGATCCTCACGATCATGCTCAACTACGTCGGCGTGCTGCTGGTCGAGTGGATGGTCAGCACGCAGGGCGTGCTGCAGAAGGCCGGCACGACCCAGCCGATCACGGAGGCGACTCCGGCGGGCGCCGTGTTCCCCGACCTGCTCGGGCCGCGCTTCCCCAACCTCGACCTCGGCTTCCTGATCGTGGTGCTCGCGACGGTCTTCGTGTGGTGGCTGCTCGAGCACTCGGCGCTGGGGCTGCGCATGCGCGCCGTCGGCGAGAATCCGAGCGCCGCTCGCACCGCCGGCATCTCGGTGCCGCGCATCTACGTCTACGCGATGCTGTTCGCGGGCGCGCTCGCGGGCCTCGCCGGCATGAACCAGATCCAGGGCGCGGTCACGACCGGCTTCAACTCCCACATCGACGCCGGCTTCGGCTTCGACGCCATCACGGTGGCCCTCCTGGGCCGCAGCCGCGCGTGGGGCACGTTCGCGGCGGGCCTGCTGTTCGGCGCGCTGAAGGCCGGCGCGTACCAGATGCAGGCGGCGGGCATCCCGATCGACTTCGTGCTGGTCGTGCAGGCGCTCGTCGTGCTGTTCGTCGCGGCCCCGCCGCTCGTGCGCACGATCTTCTTCCTGCCCAAGAGCGAGGCCGAGAAGAGCGCCAGGGCCAGGGCCAAGGCGGCGCGGAAGGCGGTGGCCTGATGACCACGACGACGACCCTCGACCCGGAGGCCCCGGTCGTCCACCCCACGGTGCGGGTGCGTCACCCCAAGCCGGCGATCACGCTCGCGGTGGTGACCGTGCTGCTCGGCGCGCTGTTCCTGCTGGCGGGCCGAGACGGCGTCACGCGCTTCGGCCTGGGCGGGGGAGAGGCGCTCTCGCTCGGCGAGGTCTCGGTGCCCACGGCGCCGGCCGTGCTCACGAGCCTCGTGCTGCTCGCGGCCCTCACCGCGGTCGCGGTGTGGGACGTCTGGGCCTACCGGCGCACGCGCCTGTGGCTCACGCTCGCGTTCGGGCTGATCGCGCTGTTCGCGTTCCTGACCTGGTCCGGCGCCGGCGGCCTCGTGCCCGTCGTCAACCTGTTCGGCGGCGCGCTGTCCATCTCGGTGCCGATCGTGTTCGGCGCGCTGGGCGGCGTCATCGGCGAACGCGTGGGCGTGGTCAACGTGGCGATCGAGGGACAGCTGCTCCTCGGCGCGTTCTCCGCGGCCATCCTGGGCAGCGTCACCGGCAGCCCGTACGTCGGCCTGATCGGCGCCATGATCGGCGGCGTGCTGGTCTCGCTCGTGCTGGCGGCGTTCTCGATCAAGTACCTGGTCGATCAGGTGATCGTCGGCGTCGTGCTCAACGTGCTGGTCACGGGCCTCACGGGCTTCCTCTACGGCATCCTCCTCGTGCCCAACGAGCTCGTGCTCAACCGCCCCGCGACCTTCCCGCGCCTGCCGATCCCGGGCCTCGTGGAGATCCCGGTGCTCGGGCCCGTGCTGTTCAACCAGCCGTTCATCGTCTACCTGATGTACGCGACGGTCGCGCTCGTCGCCTGGGGTCTCTACCGCACCCGCTGGGGCCTGCGCCTGCGCGCGGTCGGCGAGCACCCGCAGGCCGCCGACACGGTCGGCATCAAGGTCAACCCCACGCGCTTCTGGAACGTGTGCCTCGCGGGCGTGATCGCGGGCGCGGGCGGCGCGTACTTCACGCTCGTGTCGGTGCCGCAGTTCGGCGAGGGCATGACGGCCGGCCTCGGCTTCATCGCGCTCGCGGCGGTCATCTTCGGTCGCTGGGACCCGATCCGCGCGGCCCTCGCGGCGCTGCTCTTCGGCTTCGCGACCAACCTCCAGAACCTGCTCACCGTGCTGGGATCGCCGATCCCCGGCCAGTTCATGCAGATGCTGCCCTACGTCGTCACGATCCTCGCGGTCGCGGGCTTCGTCGGGCAGTCGCGCGGGCCGGCCGCCGCGGGCAAGCCGTACATCAAGGGATGAGATGAGCGACGATCAGTTCCCCTCCGGGGACATCGACTGGGACGAGCTGCGCGCCGTCGCCACCGAGGCCATGGAGCACGCGTACGCGCCGTACTCGCGCTACAAGGTCGGGGCCGCGGCCCTCGTGTCGGACGGGCGCATCGTGTCGGGATGCAACGTCGAGAACGCCGCCTACGGCGTGGTGCTGTGCGCCGAGTGCGGTCTCGTGTCCGACCTGCACCGCACCGGCGGCGGCAAGCTCGTCGCGTTCGTGTGCGTGGACGCCCACGGCGCCACGATCATGCCGTGCGGCCGCTGCCGGCAGCTGCTCTCCGAGCATGCCGTCACCGGAATGCTTCTGGAGACGGTGTCCGGCATCCGCACGATCGACGAGGTGCTGCCCGACGCGTTCGGGCCCCGCGACCTCGAGGAGGCGAGCCGATGAGCGCGACCGAGAACGGCGCCGTCGAGCCCTTCGACGCGGTCGACGTCATCCGCGCGAAGCGCGACGGCGGGCGGGTCCCGGAGGACGCGCTGCGCTGGATGATCGACGCCTACACGCGCGACTACGTCGCCGACGCGCAGATGGCGGCCTTCGCGATGGCGGTGCTGCTCAACGGCATGGACCGCGACGAGATCCGCGTGATGACCGACGCGATGATCGCGTCGGGGGAGCGGATGAGCTTCGCGGGCCTCGGCAAGCCCACGGCCGACAAGCACTCGACCGGCGGCGTCGGGGACAAGATCACGCTGCCGCTCGCACCGCTGGTCGCCGCGTTCGGCGTCGCGGTGCCGCAGCTGTCCGGACGCGGCCTCGGTCACACGGGCGGCACGCTCGACAAGCTCGAGTCGATCCCCGGCTGGCGCGCGGCGCTGTCGAACGACGAGATGACCGCGCAGCTGCGCGACGTCGGCGCCGTGATCTGCGCGGCCGGGTCGGGGCTGGCGCCCGCCGACAAGCGCCTCTACGCGCTGCGCGACGTCACCGGCACGGTCGAGGCCATCCCGCTCATCGCCTCGAGCATCATGTCGAAGAAGATCGCCGAGGGCACGGATGCGCTCGTGCTCGACGTCAAGTTCGGCTCGGGCGCCTTCATGAAGGACTTCGACCGGGCGCGCGAGCTCGCGCGGACGATGGTCGAGCTGGGCACGGACTCCGGCGTGCGCACGACCGCGCTGCTCACGGACATGGACACTCCGCTCGGCCTCGCGATCGGCAACGCCAACGAGGTCCGCGAGTCGGTCGAGGTGCTCGCCGGCGGCGGTCCCGCGGACGTCGTGGAGCTCACGGTCGCGCTCGCCCGGGAGATGCTCGCGCTCGCGGGGCAACCCGACGCGGACGTCGAGGCCGCGCTGCGCGACGGCCGGGCCATGGACGCCTGGCGCCGGATGATCGAGGCCCAGGGCGGCGACCCGGACGCGCCCCTTCCCGTCCCGGCCGAGACGCACGTCGTCACGGCCCCGCGCGACGGCTATGTCACCCGCATGGACGCCTACGGCTTCGGCGTGGCCGCCTGGCGTCTCGGCGCCGGCCGCGCCCGCGCGGAGGACCCCGTGCTGCACGAGGCGGGCATCGACCTGCACGCCAAGCCCGGCGACCGCGTCGCCGCGGGCCAGCCGCTCTTCACGATCGGCGGACCCGACGACAGCCGCTTCGCCCGCGCGCTCGAGGTGCTCGAGGGGGCGTGGGAGATCGGCGACGCCGAGCCCGACAGGTCCCCGCTCGTGCGCGAGCGCATCACCGCGTCCTGACCCTCCGTCCGCCACCGGCATCACCGTCCTCGAGGAGCACCCCATGATCGATCCGTTCGGCGACGCCCGCGTGGAGGGTGTGTCGATCCGCAGTCTGCCCAAGGTGTCGCTGCACGACCACCTCGACGGCGGCCTGCGGCCCGACACGATCGTGGAGCTCGCGGACGCCGCCGGCGTCGACCTGCCCGAGACCGACCCGGCCCGCCTGGCATCGTGGTTCGCGCGGCAGAGCGATTCCGGGTCGCTCGAGAAGTACCTCGAGACCTTCGCGGTCACCACGGCCGTCATGCAGACCCGCGACGGCCTCACGCGCGTCGCCCGCGAGTTCGTCGAGGACCTCGCCGAGGACGGCGTGATCTACGGCGAGGTGCGCTGGGCGCCCGAGCAGCACCTCGCGGGCGGCCTCACGCTCGAGGAGGCGGTCGAGGCCGTGCAGGAGGGGATCGAGCAGGGCGAGGACGCCGCGGACGACGCCGGACGCAGCATCCGGGTCGGGCAGCTGCTCACCGCCATGCGGCAGAACGCCCGCTCGGCCGACATCGCCCGGCTCGCGGTGGACTTCCGCGACGAGGGCGTGGTCGGCTTCGACCTGGCCGGACCGGAGGACGGGTTCCCCGCCTCGGGGCACCGCGAGGCGATCGACATCGTCGCCCACGCGTTCCTGCCCACCACGATCCATGCGGGCGAGGGGGCGGGGCTCGACTCGATCCGTTCCGCGCTGATCGACGGGCGCGCGTTGCGGCTCGGGCACGGCGTGCGCCTGGCCGAGGATCTCGAGATCGTCAGCCGCGAGGGCGAGGAGGTGCGCGTGCGCTTCGGCGACCTCGCGCGGTGGGTGCGGGACCGCGAGATCCCCCTCGAGCTGTCTCCCTCGTCGAACCTCCAGACGGGCGCGGTCGCGGCCTGGGGCAAGACGCTCGAGGACCACCCGTTCGACCTGCTCTACCAGCTCGGGTTCGCGGTCACGGTCAACACCGACAACCGCCTGATGAGCCGCACCTCGCTGACCCGGGAGCTGGCCCAGCTCGTCGCCGTGTTCGGCTACGGGCTCGACGACCTCGAGACCTTCCAGCTGAACGCGGCGGCCGGCGCGTTCCTACCCGTCGAGGACCGCGAGGAGCTCATCGAGCTCATCGGCGAGGGCTTCGGGTCCTGATCCTCACGCACCTCCCGCGGGATCGCGTCAAGGGGCGGCTGTCGCCGCGGACTTACTGACCGATCGATCGGTCACATTATGCTGGCCCTCCAGGGCTGTCGTGGTGTAGCGTCGCATCCGGATCGCCCGATTCCGTATGTGAACGTAGCGTTCCATATCCGAACAAGCGTTCCCCCCCCCGACCTCGGCGCGACGATGCGCCGGAGAATCTCGACCGAAGGAGGTCCTGATGTCTGCCCCAGACGCGTCCGGTCCGCTCACGCCGACCGGCACCATCTCCAGCTCCACCGACCGCCGCCGCGTGGCGTTCGCCACGGTCGTCGGCACCACCGTCGAGTGGTACGACTTCTTCATCTACGCGTTCGCCGCCGGTGTCGTGTTCGAGACGCTGTTCTTCGCGCCGTGGAAGGAGCTGTTCCCCGGCAGCGCCGCGATCATCTCGTTCGCCACCGTGGGCATCAGCTTCCTGTTCCGCCCGCTGGGCGCCTTCCTCGCCGGGCACTACGGCGACAAGTTCGGACGCCGTCCGGTCCTGATCGCGACCCTCGTGCTGATGGGTGCCGCCACGACGTTGATCGGCGTGCTTCCGACGTATGCGATGGCGGGCGTCATCGCGCCGATCATCCTCATCCTGCTCCGCATCCTGCAGGGCATCTCGGCGGGAGGCGAGTGGGGCGGCGCTGTCCTGATGGCCGTCGAGCACGCGCCCAAGCACCGCCGCGGCCTGATGGGCGCGATGCCGCAGATCGGCGTGCCCATCGGCCTCCTGCTCGCGAGCGGCATGAACCAGCTGATGACGCTCTTCTTCCCGGGTGACTCGTTCTTCGACTGGGGCTGGCGCATCCCGTTCCTGTTCAGCTTCGTGCTGATCCTCGTGGGCCACTACGTGCGTCGCCGCGTCGAGGAGAGCCCGGTGTTCCAGGAGATCGCCGAGCGCAAGGAGCAGGCGCGCGCCCCGATCAGCCTGCTGTTCCGTCGCTTCGCACCCCTGGTGATCCTGTGCGCGTTCGTGTTCGCGGCGAACAACGCCGTCGGCTACATGACGACGGGCGGCTTCATCCAGCGCTACGCGTCGAACCCCGAGGGTCCCGTCGGGCTGCCGCTGGGCGAGGTGCTCGGCGCCGTGACGCTGTCGTCGGTGACCTGGCTTATCGCGACCTTCATCGGCGGCTGGCTGAGCGACAAGATCGGCCGCAAGGTCACCTACACGATGGGCTGGATCTGGCTTGGCGTCGCGGTGCTGCTGGTGTTCCCGCTCGTGAACTCGGGCAGCGTGGCCCTGCTCGCGCTCGGCCTGATCCTGCTGACGATCGGCCTCGGCTTCTCGTACGGCCCGCAGTCGGCGTGGTACTCAGAGCTGTTCCCGGCCTCTGTCCGCTTCTCGGGCGTGTCGATCTCGTACGCGATCGGCGCCATCATCGGCGGCGCGTTCGCCCCGACCATCGCGCAGGCGATCGTGGCGGGCACCGGCTCGACCGACGGCGTGACGCTGTACCTGTTCCTCATGGTGGCGGCGAGCCTGACCGCGACCCTGCTGCTGCGCGACCGGCGCGGTCTTCCGCTCGGTCCCGAGCACGAGGACGAGCAGGCGCACGGCATGTACGTCTGGCACAAGCGCTGACGCAGCCCCGCGTCGACGTGAAGAGGCCGCCCCGGATCCGTCCGGGGCGGCCTCTCCGTCTCTGTGCTGTCAGGAGTTCACGCGGATGACCTCGTGCTGGTACGGCGCGATCACGTCACCCGAGATGCGCAGGTCGAGCAGCAGGAACGGGCGGGTGGCGACCGGCTCCGCGGCCCAGGTCGCGAGACGCTCGAGGTCGGCGAGGCGCTCCACCACGACCCCCTCGGCGCCGGCCGCGCGGCCGAGCGCCGCGAAGTCGACCTGAGGGATGCGCATCGGGCCCTCGTGCAGGCCCTTCAGGCCATAGAGGTTCACCTCGGCGCTGTAGGCCGCGTCGTTCCAGACCACGGCGATGCCGCGGCCGCGCGCGGCCCGCACCGCGGTCTCGAGGTCGGCCAGCGCCATCAGGCCCCCGCCGTCACCCGTGGTGAGCACCACGGTCGCCTCGGGGTCGGCCTGCACCGCGCCGGCCACGCTGGGCCAGCCCAGGCCGATCGACTGGAACGCCGTGCCGACCATCACCATCCGGCCCGGCGAGGCGACGTCCCAGAACATGTTCGCCCACGCGATGAAGTGACCGCCGTCGCTCACCACGATCCGGTCGGCCGGGAGCAGCTCGCCGATGCGGGCCGCCGCCGCGCGGGGATCGAGCCGGCCGTCGGGTGCGAACTCGCCCTCGACGACCTGGCGCCGCAGCGGAGCGGCGTCGACGGAATCGCGCCACGATCCGCGGGCCGTGCGGAGCCGGGCGACGTCGTCCGCCAGGAGCTCTGCCACGGCCCGGGCGTCGCCCCGGATGTACTCGCCCACGCGCGGGTGCGTCGCGGTCGGCGCGATGTCGACCTGGATGAGCCGGGCCTCGGGCGTGAGCAGCTCGCCGAAGCGCATCGTGAACGGGCTCAGGCTGGCCCCGATCGCCACGACCACGTCGGCGCCGTGGATCAGATCCATCGCGCCAGGCGCGCCGAAGCCGCCGGTGACGCCGAGGTCGTGCTCGCCGTCCGGGAACACGCCGCGGCCAAGGGCGGTGGTCGCGGTCACGGCCCCGGCGGCGGCCGCGAGCCGACCGAGCGCGTCGGTGGCGCCCGCGAGCCAGGCGCCGCGTCCGGCGAGCAGCACCGGGCGCTCGGCGCCCGCGAGGGCCTCGGCGGCGCGGGTGATCGCGGCGCGCGCGTCCGCCGACGGCATCACGGGGCCGGGGAGGCGCGGCTCGGGCAGGGGCGGGATGGGGCCCGCGTCGAGCGTGGGGGTGTCGTAGGGGAGGGCGATCACGACCGGGGTGCGGTTGGCCAGCGCGTGCTCGATGGCGATCACCGTGGTCGCGGCCGCGTCGAGGCGGCCGACGGTATACGTGCGCACGCCGACGGCCGACGCGAGCGCGATCTGGTCGACGTCCCACAGGCGAGGGCCGTGCGTCGGCTGGTCTCCGACCACGAGCACGAGCGGGATGCGCGCCTGCGCCGACTC
Organism: Microbacterium lacusdiani; assembly: GCF_054779895.1. Taxonomy (NCBI): domain Bacteria; kingdom Bacillati; phylum Actinomycetota; class Actinomycetes; order Micrococcales; family Microbacteriaceae; genus Microbacterium; species Microbacterium lacusdiani. The sequence continues at coordinate 81,871 of NZ_BAAGXJ010000027.1, forward strand.
GGCGAGCGCGGTGAGCGTGTTGGTGAATCCCGCGCCGTACGTGGTCGTGGCGGCGGCGATCCGGCCCGAGACGCGGAAGTGCGCGTCGGCGGCGACGACCGCGCCGACCTCGTGACGCACGGCGGTGAAGGCGGCGCCGGTGTCGCGCAGCAGCGCGTCCAGCAGGTGGGCGTTGCCGTTGCCCATCAGGCCGAAGACCTGATCGAGGTGGCGCGAGAGCGCGGCGGCGACGTGTGCGGAGACGGTGGGCATGGCGAAGGCCTTTCGAGACGACGGTGTCTGAGAGAGACGGGTGGACTGCGGATTCCCGTATGTGTCTCGCCGTCGGCTTCGTGCCCCTTTTTCGAGCACCGGTCCTGGCGTGCGGCCAGTCCGGACGGTCACGATCCTAACCGGTTGCGCGGCACGCGTGTGCTCCGTAGAATCACCGTGATCGATAAGCGAACGCGCCGTTCGATTATCGAACGCCAAAGGCGGCGAGTCCGGCTCCACGACGACGCGGGGCCTCGAGAGGCAGGAGAGTCCGTGCAGTTCCACCACCATGGCTACGTGTCGGGAGACCCGCGGGTGCAGCCCGCCGAGGGCATCGGCCTGGATCGCGCTCCCGAGCTTCCCGACGAGATGGACGTGCTGATCGTCGGCGCCGGCCCGGCCGGCATGATCGCGGCCGCGCAGCTGGCCCAGTTCGGCGGCATCTCGACCCGCCTCATCGATCGCCGTCCAGGGCGGCTCGCGGTGGGTCAGGCCGACGGCATCCAGGCCCGCAGCGTCGAGACCTTCCAGGCGTTCGGCTTCGCCAACCGGATCACGGAGGAGGCCTATCGGATCACGGAGATGTGCTTCTGGAAGCCGGATCCCGAGAACCCGGAGAACATCGTGCGCGCGGCACGCACGCCCGACGACCCGCACGGCATGAGCGAGTTCCCGCACCTGATCGTCAACCAGGCGCGGGTCCTGGACTACTTCGCCGAGTATGCGCGCAATGCGCCGGGGCGCCTCGAGCCGGACTGGGGCTGGGAGTTCGTCGCGCTCCGCGTCGACGAGGACGGCGAGCACCCCGTCGAGGTGACCCTCCGCCGCGCCGAGGGCGCCGGCTCTTCGGCCGGCGTCGCCGAGGGCGAGGAGCGCACGGTGCGTGCGAAGTACGTGGTCGGCGCCGACGGCGCGCGCAGCCGCGTGCGCGAGTCGATCGGGCGCAAGCTGGTCGGCGACCAGGCGTTCCACGCCTGGGGCGTCATGGACGTGCTCGCCGAGACCGACTTCCCCGACATCCGCACCAAGTGCGCGATCCAGTCGCACGACGGCGGCAGCATTCTGCACATCCCGCGCGAGGGGAACCACCTGTTCCGGATGTACGTCGACCTCGGCGAGGTGCCCCACGACGACAACGGGCGCGTCCGCCAGACCTCCCAGGAGGAGGTCGAGGCCCGCGCCAACCGCATCCTGCACCCCTACACGCTCACCGTGAAGAACGTCGCGTGGCGCAGCGTGTACGAGGTCGGCCACCGCGTGACCGACAAGTTCGACGACGTGCCGGTCGGCGAGGACGGCGCCCGCACGCCGCGCGTCTTCATCGCCGGCGACGCGTGCCACACGCACTCCGCCAAGGCCGGCCAGGGCATGAACGTCTCGATGCAGGACGGGTGGAACATCGCCTGGAAGCTGGCGCACGTGCTCGAGGGCCGCGCGCCCGAGTCGCTGCTGGACACCTACTCGGCCGAGCGCCAGCAGGTCGCCGTGAACCTGATCGAGTTCGACAAGAAGTGGTCGACGCTCATGGCGGCCAAGCCCGAGGAGATGGAGGATCCGTCGGCGCTCGAGGACTTCTACATGAAGACCATCGAGTTCCCGGCCGGCTTCATGACCCAGTACGAGCCGTCGATGATCATCGACGGCGCGGCGCGCCAGGAGCTGGCGACCGGGTTCCCCGTCGGCAAGCGCTTCAAGTCGAACCCTGTCGTGCGCGTCTGCGACGCCAACCCCAAGCATCTCGGCCATCATCACCGCGCGGACGGCCGCTGGCGCATCTACGTGTTCGCCGACGCCGCCGCGGCCGGCGAGCCCTCGAAGACGACCGAGCTCGCGGAATGGCTGGCCTCGGCGCCGGATTCCCCCGTCGTCGCCTACACGCCGGAGGGCGCGGACGTCGACGCCTGGTTCGACGTCAAGGTGATCTACCAGCAGGACCACCCGCGGGTCGAGATGGACCGCGTCCCCGCGATCTTCCTGCCGAAGGTGGGGCCGTTCCAGGTCGTCGACTACGAGAAGGTCTACGCGGCCGATCCGGCCGACGACATCTTCGAGGCGCGCGGCATCAGCCGCGACGGCGCGATCGTGGTCGTCCGCCCGGACCACTACGTGGCCGACGTGCTTCCCCTCGACGCCACCGACGCGCTCGCGGCGTTCTTCGCGGGCGTGTTCGTGCCGCAGCGCGCGACCGTCTGATCGCGCCTCCCGGCGCCTCCGCTCCATCGAGGGGAGGCGCCGGGCTCAGGCGCCGAGGGCGCGCGCGATGCCTGCCGCGGCGGCGTGCAGACGTTCGGCGATCTCCGGCTCGGGCCGGGGCAGCGAGACGTGGATCGCCGCGACGGCCGCCAGCGGCTGGCCCGGCAGCACGAGCGGCACGGCGACCGACCACAGCGACGCCACGACCTCGTCGTGGCTGGTGCCGTAGCCGCGCTCGCGGCTGAGCTCGATCTCGGCGCGCAGCTGCGCCGGCGCGTCCGGCGGCCACGCGGTGTCCGCGAGCTCCATCAGCAGCGCCTTGCCTGGCGCCCCGCGCGTGATCGGATGCCGGTGGCCGGGCTGGTACGACACCGCCACCGTGCGGCGCGGGGGAGTGCTCACGACCGTGATGCCCTCGTCCGACTCGAGCAGCACCAGCAGGCAGGTCATGCCGAGGTCGTCGGCCGCCTCGGCGAGCTCGGGGAGCGCGGCCTGCTGCAGATCGCGCGACACGCTGGCGGCGAGCGCCGCGAGGCCGGCGCCCAGCGACACCAGCCCGGAGCCGCCGCGGGACACGAGGCCGTGGTCCTCGAGCGTGCGCAGCAGCCGGTAGGCGACCGATCGATGGACCCCGAGCGACGCCGCGAGCTCGTCGATCGACATGGCCCGATCCGCGGCCGCGAGTACCTCGAGCAGCCGGATGCCCCGGCTCAGGGTCTGGGAGCCGGCCTGCGCGCCCGCGCGCGCAGCGGGACGGGCTGTGTCGACGGCGACGGTCTCGGATGTCTCGCTCACGCGACCGATCCTAGCCGCCGCGTTCGATTATCGAACCCGGAGATTCGACTATTTTCTCGGACCCGCGGAGACGGACGGACCCCGCGGAATCCGGTGTCGCCACCGGTGCCCGCGGGGTCCTGCGCCCCTGATCAGCGCTGCGCCGACTGCGCCTCCGCGACCACGGCCGCGAACCGTGCGAACAGCGGGTGCTCGGGCTCGAGCCCCGTCACGTGCGCGGTGAATGCGTTCGGATCGAGCTCGGTCAGGAGGCGGCGGAGCTCGACCGACTGCTCGTCCTCGGGGTCGTCGAAGACGAGGGCGGCGCCCATGGCGGCCAGCAGGCCGTCCACCGGGAGCCCCCGCTCGACCGCCTCCGCCGCCGGGCCCACGAACCGCTCGTGGCGCGACAGCTTGCGCAGCGGCTGGCGGCCGACACGCCGCACCGTGTCGGGCAGGGCCGGGTTGCGGAAGCGGTCGAGGATCGTGGCGCGGTACTCGGCGAGCTCCGCGGGGTCGAAGCCGTGCTTGGCGACGAGGATCCCCGAGGTCTCCTCGAGCGCCCGGGCCACGCCCGCCGCCACGGTCTCGTCCGCGAGCGCGTCCGAGATCCTCTCGAGCCCCGCGCGCGCTCCCAGGTAGGCGGCGGTCGCGTGGCCCGTGTTGACCGTGAACAGCTTGCGCTCGATGTACGGCGCCAGGTCGTCGACGAAGTGCGCGCCCGGGATGGACGGGGGAGCGTCGCCGAACGGGTGACGCTCGATCGCCCACTCGTAGAACGGCTCGACGGTCACGTCGATGCCCTGTCCCTCGGGCTGGCCCGGGACGATCCGGTCGACGGCCGTGTTCGCGAACACGGCGCGGCCGGCGAGCGCGTCCCATGCCTCGCCCGCGGCCTCCTGCATGTGCGCGCGCAGCGTGTCGGTCGCGCCGATCGCGTTCTCGCACGCCATGACCTGCAGGGGTGCGGCGTCGGGCTCGCGCAGCGCGAGGCCCGCGACGATGTGCGGCGCGATGAAGCGCAGCACGGTCGGCCCGACGGCGGTGGTGACGACGTCCGCCGTCGCCACCTCCGCCGCCACGCCGTCGGGGTCCGCGGCGCTGTCGATCGCGCGGAACCCGGTGACCACGCGATCCCGGCCGCCCTCGCCGACCTCGTGCACGGTGTACTCGTCGGCGGCGTTGATCGCATCGACCAGCGCGGTCGCCACGTCCGAGAACACCACCTCGTACCCGCCCTCGTGGAGCAGGAGCCCCACGAATCCGCGTCCGATGTTGCCCGCGCCGAAGTGAACGGCCTTCGTCATGCGATCAGTCCTCGTTCACCGTCTTGAAGAGCTCGTAGAGCTCCTCGGGGGTCTTCGCCGCCTTGAGCCGGGCGACCTGCTCGTCGTCCGAGAACAGCATCGCGACGTTCTGCAGGAGGCCCAGGTGCTCGTCGCCCTTGCCGGCGATGCCGACCACGAAGCGCACCTCGTCGCCGTCCCAGTCCACGCCGCCGTCGTAGCGGATGACCGTCAGGGCCGAGGACAGGACCGCGTCCTTCGCGTCGTTGGTGCCGTGCGGGATCGCGAGCTCGTTGCCCATGTAGGTCGACACGGTCTGCTCGCGGGCGAGCATCGCGTCGTGGTACGCGCTCGTGACGGCGCCCGTCTGCTGCAGCAGGTCGGCGGCCTCGCGGATCGCCTCCTCACGCGAGACGGAGCCCTCGTGGATGCGCACGTTGCCGAGGCTCAGCACGCCCTCGTCGGGGCGGGCGGGGTCCTCGGGGAGCGGCTCCTCCTCGGCGGCCGCCGCGGCCGCACGGGCCTCGGCGCGCGTGGCGGGGGCGGGCGCGGTGCCGGCGACCCCGTCGGGCGCGGCCGGGACGGTCTCGGCCACCGGGTGCTCGGCCTTGACCTCGGCGGTGGCGCGCTGCGTCAGCAGCAGCTCCACGATCTCGTCGTAGCGCGGCGAGTTCATGAAGTTGTCCACCGAGACGTGCACGGCGCCAGGCTCCCGCTGCTTCGCGCGGTCGGTCAGCTGCGCCTGCGTGACGACGAGATCGGCGTTGCCGTCGAGCGCCGCGATCGCCTTGTTGGTGACGGTGACGTCGTCCAGGCCGGCCGCCTTGAACTTGCTGCGCAGCACGCTGGCGCCCATGGCGGACGAGCCCATGCCGGCGTCGCACGCGAACACGACGCGCTGAACCGCGTGGGCCGACGCGCTGAGTGCACCGGTCGAGGCGCCCGCCAGCCCGCTGAGCGCGGCCGACGACTTGCCCTTGTTGGCCTGCGTCTGCGCCACGGCCGCGGCGAACTTGTCGCCGCCCGCGGCCTCCGCCGCGAGGTCGCGACGGCGGCTGGCCAGCAGGAACGCCGCGGTCACGAGGAACGTGACGGCGGCCGAGAGCACCACGGCCAGGATGACGCCGAGGTGGCTGCCCGGCGCGGTCTGGATCAGGATCGCGAAGATCGAGCCGGGGGACGCCGGGGCGACGAGGCCCGAGCCGAACAGCACGTTCGTCAGCACGCCCGTGGCGCCGCCCGCGATGAGGCCCAGGATCAGGACCGGCTTGGCGAGCACGTAGGGGAAGTAAACCTCGTGGATGCCGCCCAGGAACTGGATGATCCACGCGCCGGGCGCGGTGGCGCGCGCGGCGCCCACGCCGAACACCGTGATCGCGAGCAGCAGGCCCGCACCGGGTCCGGGGTTGGCCTCGACCATGAAGAGCAGGCTGCGGCCGAACTCCTGCGACTGCTCGGTGCCGATCGGAGTGAACACACCGTGGTTGATCGCGTTGTTGAGGAACAGCACCTTGGCGGGCTCGACGATGATGCTCGCGAGGGGGATGAGCCCGGTGTCGACGAGCCATCCGACCGCGTTTCCGAGGATCTCCGTGAGCCACTTCATGACCGGCGCAAGCCAGAAGAACGAGGCGAGTGCGGCGAAGAAGCCGACGAAGCCGGCAGAGAAGTTGTTGACCAGCATCTCGAAGCCGGCCCGGATCTTGCCGTCCCACAGCTTCTCGATCTGCTTCAGGATCTCGGCCGTGAGCGGTCCCGCGATCATCGCGCCGAGGAACATGATCGTCCCCTGGGCCCCGATGATGACGCCCATCGCCGCCACGGCGCCGACCACGCCGCCGCGGTGGCCGTACACGACGTTGCCGCCCGTGAAGGCGATCAGCAGCGGCAGCAGGTAGGTGATGATCGGGCCGACGAGACCGAGGTACTCGGTGCCGTCGGACGCCGTGCCGCCGCCGAGGATGGCGGAGTCGGCCCAGCGCCAGGCCTCGACGGGTCCCTCGCTGCCCATCCATCCGCTCGGGATGAACAGGGCCGTGATGAGACCCCAGGCGATGAACGCGGCGATGTTCGGCATGATCATGCCGGAGAGGAACGTGCCGAACTTCTGCACGCCCACACGGAGTGCGCCCGGCGACGTCGCCGCGGCTGCTGTGTCGGTCATGGTGACTCGTCTTTCTTCGGGTGTGTGATGGGGGAAGGGGTCAGGATGCGGCGGGCTGCTCGGCCGCGGACCTCGCGGCCGCCCGGGCGCCCGCCGCGTCGTCGGCTTCGAGTGCCGCCTGCGCGATGCGGCGCGCGTCGTCGAGCGTGTACCTGCCGAGCGAGTAGCGCACGTCGGCCAGGGCGGCCGGCGCCATCGACAGCGTCGTGGCGCCGAGGCCCACGAGCACGACCGCGAGCAGCGGATCGGCCGCGGCCTCGCCGCAGATGCCGACGGGCTTGCCGTGCTTCGCGCCGGCGTCGCCGACCTGCGCGATGAGCCGCAGCACCGCGGGGTGCCACGGATCCTGCAGCGTCGCGACCGAGCCGAGCAGGCGGTCCGCCGCCATCGTGTACTGGGTCAGGTCGTTGGTGCCGATCGACGCGAAGTCGGTGTGGCCGAGGGCGCGGTCGGCCATGAGCGCGATCGAGGGCACCTCGACCATCACGCCGGCGGTCTTCAGCCCCAGCTCGCGTGCGAGCCCGGTGAAGTACACGGCCTCCTCGACCGTGCCCACCATGGGGGCCATGACCCACAGGTCGGCGTCGGTCTCGGCGTCGGCCTGCGCGAGCGCGGTGAGCTGATCGCGCAGGATCTGCTCGTTCGCGCGCAGGGCGCGGATGCCGCGCAGGCCCAGGGCCGGGTTGTCCTCCTCGGCGTCGTTGAGGAACGGCAGCGGCTTGTCCGCGCCGGCGTCCAGAACGCGCACGACGACCTTCCTGCCCGCGAACGCGGTCAGCAGCGCGGCGTACTCGGCGCGCTGCGCCTCGACGCTCGGCGCCTCCTTCGAGCTCAGGAACAGGAACTCCGTGCGGAACAGGCCCACGCCCTCCGCGCCGAGCTCGAGCGCCTCGGCCGCGCCCTTGGGCGATCCGAGGTTGGCGAGCAGCGGCACCGCGGTGCCGTCGGCCAGCGCGCCGGGCGTGCACGGAGCGGCCTCCACCGCGGCGCGCTCGTCGACCCGGCGCTGCGCGTCGGCCAGCTGCTCCGCGGTCGGCGACGTGACGACGGCGCCGGCGGCGGCGTCGACGATCACGGTGTCGCCGTCCGCGAGCGACGCGGCGCCGGCGGCGCCCACGACCGCGACGATGCCCTTCTCACGCGCGAGGATCGCGGTGTGCGAGGTGGGGCCGCCTTCGGTCGTGACGAGCGCGAGCACGCGGTTCGGCGAGGCGGGGTCGAGGTCGAGCAGCGCCGTGTCGGCGGGGGCGAGGTCCTGCGCCACCAGCACGAACGGGTGCCCGGGCGCGGGGACGCCGGGGGCCGGCTCGCCGCGCAGGTGGGCGATCGCGCGGGCCGCGACGTCGTCGAGGTCGGCCGCGCGCTCGCCGAGGTAACCGCCGACCGCCTCGAGCGTGGCGCGGAACTCCGCGAACGCGTCGTGCACGGCCCACTCCGCGGTCTTGCCGGCCGCGATGCGGGCGTCGACGGCCTCCTCCAGTGTGGGGTCCTCGGCCATCATCGCCTGCGCCTCGAGCACGTCGCGGGCGATGCCCTCCGTCGTCTCGGCGCGGCGTGACAGCTCGGCCGCGACGGCGGCGACGGCCTCGCGAACGCGGGCGGTCTCCTCCTCGGGAGTGCGGTCGCTCGCGGCGTCCTTCGGCGCGGGGGCGCGCTCGGCCATGCGGGCCACGGGGCCCTGCGCGACGCCGAGCCCGATGCCGACGCCGGTGATCGTCTCGGCCATGACGCTCACTGCGCGTCGTGGTCGGTGGTGAGCAGCTCGGCCAGGCTGTCCAGGACGCCCTCGTCGCCCTCGCCCTCGGCCGTCAGGGTGACCTCGTCGCCCTGCTCGACGCCGAGCGCGATCACGCCCAGGATGCTGGCGGCGTTGACCGGCTTGCCGTCGCCCTTGGCGATCGTGACCGGGATCCCGGCGTCCTTCGCCGCCTGCGCGAACAGCTTCGCGGGGCGAGCGTGAAGCCCGTGCGACGATCCGATGCGAACGGTGCGAGTGGCCATGGTGATCCCTTCGTCAGGCGGTCTCCGCGGATGCGGAGTCGTGTCGGGGACCCCGCGCCGCGGGGTCCTGTTCGGCGACGGCACGCGCCAGCGCGAGCGCGCGGCTGCCGTCGAGGTCGGAGAAGATGTCGTCGGGGAGCAGCGCGACCGCCACGCCCCGGGGCGCGGCCAGCGCGCGGATGTCGTCGAGGGAGCGCTCGAGGTGCGGGCCGACGAGCACGACGTCGGCCGAGTCCAGGTCGATCGCGAGGGAGGGCTCTGCGCCCGCCAGGGCGGTGACGGGCAGCCCGGCATCGGCCGCGGCCTTGCGCAGCCGGAGGGCGACGAAGGTGCTGGAGGCACCGGCACCGCACACCACGAGGATCCTCATCGATCTGTCACTTTCCCTTCCGATCGATCCTGGCCCGGCGCCGAGGGGGCGGCAAGGAGGGTTCTTTCCGCCCGGGCGGAAGAAAGGCTCCGCCCCGACGTCGTCTGATTGACTTGCCGTGTGACGAGACGGCGGCAGGATCGGGTGCTCGGCATCCTGATGCGCCGCGGCGACTGGGTGACCGCGGCGACGCTCGCGGACCAGCTGGGCGTCACGCCGCGCAGCGTGCGCACGTATGTGACGGCCCTGAACGCGCGCGTCCCGGGCGGGGATGCGATCGAGTCGGGGCCCGCGGGGTACCGCGCCACGGCCTCGGCGGCCGCCGCGCTGCGCGCGGCTTCGGAGCCGGACGCCGGGACGCCGCGCGAGCGCCTGCACGCCCTGGTGCGCGCCCTGCTCGACGCGGGCGACGGCATCGACGTCTACGAGACGGCCGAGCGGATGCACGTGAGCGCCGCGACGCTCGAGGCCGACCTGGGGCGCGTCCGGGCGATGCTCGGCGGCGGCGACGCGAGCGGGCTGTCGCTCGAGCGCTCGGGCCCGCGCGTGCGGCTCGCGGGCACCGAGCTCGCGCAGCGCCGCTTCGTGAGCAGACTGGCGCACGACGAGATGGAGGCCGGCGCGTTCGACCTCGACGCGCTGCGCCGCGCGGCCGACACCATGGCGATCCCGTCGGAGGCGCTCGGCGCGTTCAAGTCCGACCTCGTGGCGCGGCTGGGGGAGCAGGGCTTCTTCGTCAACGAGTTCTCGGCCGCCGACGTGGTGCTGCACGTCGCGATCGCGGCGGATCGCGTCGCGCAGGGCCGTGCGCTCGAGGCCGTCCACGGGGAGCCGGAGGAGGTGCGGGTCCGCATCGCAGACGCGATCGGCGCGCTCGCGCGCGAGCACTTCGGCGTCGACCTCGGCGAGGGCGATCGGCTGCACCTGGCGGCGCTGGTGCTCACCCGGATCGTGGTGCCGGGCTCGCGGGACGAGCCGGCCGTGGCGCCGGACCCGGCGATCGCGGCGGTCGTGCGCCGGGCGGTCGAGCACGCGGCTGACCGCTACCTGGTCGACATCGCGCACGACGACTTCGTGGAGCGGCTCTCGCTCCACGTGCAGAACCTCGTGCACCGTGCACGCGAGCAGGCGTGGTCGCGCAACCCGCTGACCCGCACGCTCAAGTCGGCGTACCCGATGATCTTCGACGTCGCCGTGTCGATCGCGAGCGAGCTGTCGGACGCTCTCGGCGTGCCGATCCGGGACGACGAGATCGCGTACATCGCCATGCACGTCGGCGGCCGCCTGGAGCGCAGCCGCCGGGCCGAGACGACGCTCACCGCCACGATCGTGTGCCCCGGGTACTACGAGCTGCACGAGCTGCTGCGCTCGAGCGTGGACCGCTCGCTCGGCCGCTCGATCGAGGTCACGGGGGTGGAGACGCGCGTCGACCCCGACTGGGATGCGATCGACACCGACCTCGTGCTCACGACGATCGAGCCGCCGCTCGCGGAGGGGCGCGCCCCGGCGGACCGGATCGTGCGCATCCAGCCCTTCCTCACCGACGCCGACGTGGAGCGCGTCGCGGCGGCGGCGAGCCGGGTCCGCCGCGCCCGCCGGCTGGGGCGGCTGCGGGCCGAGCTCGCGCGGTACTTCGCGCCGGGCGCCTTCCTCCGCGGCCTGGACGCCTCGCGCGGCGAGGAGGGCATGATCCGGGATCTCGGCGCGCTGCTCGTGGCGCAGGGCGTGATCGGCGAGGACTACGTCGAGAGCACGATCGAGCGGGAGCGGCTGTCGTCCACCGCGTTCGCCGAGACGCTCGCGGTGCCGCACGCGCTGAAGATGACGGCCTCGCGGACGGCGATCGCGATCGGCGTGAGCGAGCAGCCGGTGCCGTGGGGCGACGCGCGCGTGCACGTGGTCGCGCTGGTCGCGTTCAGCGAGGGCGACCGCGAGGCGTTCCAGACAGTGTTCGAGCAGTTCGTGGAGGTGTTCGGCGAGCCCGACAGCGCGCAGCGCATCGTGCGCCGCGGCGTCGACCTGTCGTCGTTCCTCGACGAGCTCGCCGCCGTGATCGACGGCTAGGTGTACTCGGTCATGAGGTTGGTGACACCCGGCTGATCGGGGGTCGGCCGCCGCAGGCGGTGTGT